>DASWFZ010000204.1:0-1558 GCA_036393975.1 bacterium
TTGTAAGGCCTGGGTGGATAGAGAGCCCGTTCAAATCGTTGCGGCCGAGGACTAAACCACGCCCGTCCCTGACGGCGCTGGCGACGCGTTTGGCTAAAAGGGGTAGCCCGTACCAAGGGTTGTCCTGTATAGGTCCACCGATACGGATGAGCGTGGTGGGTGTTGTAGATTTCCATATAGTCACCCAGACGCGTTTCAAAATCGTGGGCCGAGGCAAAATCGCCGCGTTTGAGAAACCGACGGGCCAAGACGCTAAACCACAACTCGACTTGATTGAGCCATGACCCATGCTTGGGCGTAAAGTGGAAGACATGCTGATGGGTCGGATCGCTCAGGAACGCACGGCGCTGCACGCCGCGCTGCAAGGCCTGGGGGCGGTATGGGACGTGACACCAGTGGGCGACGAGCCGGCAGACCGCAAGGCTCCAGTGGGTATTGAGATTATCCACCACCCAATCATAGCGCTGCATCGCAGGCAGTTGCTGCACGACGTGCATGAGATGGGCGGCCCAATCCGCACTGGTGCGGGTCTGCCCAAGATTCCATACGAGCTGGCCCGTCGGGACGACGAAGGAGGCCAGGAGCGCGCGCACCCCATGGCGGATGTACTCGTGCTCGCGCTTTTCCGGTTTGCCCGGTTGCACCGGTTGGGTGGGGTACGCGCGTTGTAAAATTTGCATACCGGTCTTTTCGTCGGCGCAGATCACGACGCGCCCTTGTTGGTAGAAACGGAGCGCCTGGACATAGAGCTGACAGATGTCGTGCGCTTTGGCCTCGAAGTCGGGATCGTGGCTATTGAGCCAGTACACACTCCGATGCGGCTTGAGGTCGGCCTCCTCCAGGATACGCCACAGACTGGAGCGACTCATGGGCCGCAGTCGATGCTGGGGGAGTGCGGCGACCAGATCGTCGAGACTCCATCGGGTGGCCGGACAATGATACGTGGCCGGTTTCTTGGTCGCTATGGATAGCACATCCACCCGCTCCGAGGGGGAAAAGCGCCGCGGCCGACCCGAGCGCGGCGCATCTTGCAGGCCGGTGAGGCCGTGCGCAAGATAGCGCTGACGCCATCGGCCGACCGTATGACGCTCACAATCCATCTCGGTAGCCACCTGCACATTCGAGGGTTGATCTGGGGCGGCGATCCGGAGGAGTAACCGACAGCGCAAGGCCAAAGCTTGGGGGGTGGAATGGGCTCGCACCAGCGACTCCAGCCGGGCATGGTCATCCGAGGTCAGAGAGACCGGGCGTGCAAGAGGCACGGGCATAGTCACTGTCCTTATGATGAGAGACGTTGCCACCTGACGGGAACATCCCCCTCATGTTACCCGTTGTCGTCTTCACAATCTACTGGTACAGGATTTACGAAATGGACATCTAGGTACGCTTCCGGATCAAACGTGCCTGCCCCCAGCCCGCGCAGGTATGCCTCGTGCACCCGCAGAGACGCCACCCCCTGTGCGAACGTGGCGGTAATGTCGACGCCGTGACGGGCGTCCGGCGATCCCGCGGCCCACACCTGGATAACACCACCCCAGGGCTGCAGGCCCTCGGCGAG
>DASWFZ010000205.1:0-12500 GCA_036393975.1 bacterium
CCAGGTTGCGTAGTGCCCAAGATTCTGGTCGTGGGATCCGGCGGCAGAGAGCACGCCCTGGCCTGGCAACTCGCCCGGGATGGTGGGGTCGAACTATACGCAGCACCCGGTAATCCCGGGATCGCACCACTCGCGCAATGCCTCCCGATTGACGCGACCGCGATCTCCACTCTCGCCTCCGCCGCTGAGCAGTTACACATCGATCTCACCGTCGTCGGTCCCGAAGCGCCCCTCGCCGCAGGGCTGGTCGATGCATTTGCCGCCCGCGGCTTACTCGCGTTCGGGCCCACGCAGCGCGCGTCTGAAGTGGAAGCCAGCAAAGTGTTTGCCAAAAATCTCATGCGCCGCGCGGGCATCCCCACTGCCCCGTTCGCCGCTTTCGACAATCCCGCAGATGCCGCCGCCTTCGTCCGCCGCCGCAGGCGGCCTGTCGTCGTGAAGGCAGATGGATTGGCTGCTGGTAAAGGGGTGGTCGTGGCCCGCGATACCGCAGAGGCGCTCGGCGCGATTGACGCTCTCATGGTCCGCCGCGCATACGGGGACGCCGGTGCGCGCGTCGTCATCGAGGAGAAGCTCGACGGTGAGGAAGTGAGCGTGCTCGCCTTCGTGCACGGCGCGCACGTGTACCCGTTACTCCCCGCGCGGGATTTCAAACGGGCGGCCGACGGAGACGCAGGGCCCAACACAGGAGGCATGGGCGCGGTGGCGCCGTTCCCCTTGCCCGCAGGTGTGATGGACCAGATCACCGCGCAGATCCTGGAACCCGCCGCCGCGGCAATGGCCGCGGACGGGTGCCCCTTTGTCGGCGTGCTCTATGCCGGCATTATGCTCACACCTACAGGCCCACAAGTCCTCGAGTTCAACTGTCGGTTCGGCGATCCTGAGACGCAGGTGATCCTGCCATTGTTGGATGTTCCTCTCGCCGATGTGCTCTTCGACGTGGTCCATGGCCGTGAGATGGTGCTGCGATGGGTCAATCAATGCGCGGTCTGCGTGGTACTGGCCTCTGGCGGATATCCGGGGCAATTTCGGACCGGCCTGCCCATTAGTGGGCTCGACGCCGTGCCTGAAGACATCATGGTGTTCCACGCCGGGACGGGCGTCCGCGGCGCCGATGTGGTGACGGCGGGCGGTCGCGTGTTGAACGTCGTGGCCCGCGGGGCCTCGATTCCTCAGGCGAGCGATCGGGCCTACGCCGCGATCCGAGGAATTCACTTTGACGCGATGCAGTATCGCAGAGACATAGGGCGTTCGGTCGCTGTCACCCCCGGTGCTCCGGCGATCGCAGGGGGAGGCATGTGACCGTGACGACAAATCAAACTCCGCTCTCGCCATCGGGAAATCCACAAGTGGCCGTCGTGCTGGGAAGCGACTCCGACCGTGCGGTTATGGAGGACGCTGCGCGGACGCTTGGGGAGTTTGGCATCCCCTGGGAAATCGTCGTCGCCTCGGCGCACCGTTCCCCGGAACTCGTGGACCGCTACGTGCGTGCCGCGGAAGGGCGCGGGATTCGCGTTCTCATCGCCGCCGCCGGAGGGGCGGCGCACCTTGCTGGAGCGCTGGCTGCTCGCACGGTGCTGCCGGTGATCGGAGTGCCGCTCGATGCCACGGGGCTGGGAGGGCTGGACGCTCTGCTGTCGACCGTCCAGATGCCTCCGGGCGTGCCCGTCGCAGCAGTGTCGATTGGCGCCTGGGGCGCGCGCAACGCCGCCGTGCTCGCCGTGCAGATGCTGGCGACGGGGGATCCCAAACTTCGCGAGCGCGTCCGGGAGTACAAGGCCGCGCTGGCCCGCCGCCTGGAGGCGAACGCGTCCGAAGCGGGGCTGCCGACCACGCCGTCGAGAGGATCCTGAGATGCCTGTGACAGCGATTGTAGGTGGTCACTGGGGAGACGAGGGCAAAGGCAAGGTCGTCGATGCCCTCGCCGCCGATGCCGACCAGGTCATCCGGTTTAATGGGGGCAACAATGCCGGGCACACGATCGTCGGCGACCACGGCGAGCTGCGGCTGCACCTGGTGCCGTCCGGCATCTTGCACCCGGGCGTCGAGTGCATCATTGGACCGGGGGTCGTCGTCGATCCGCACGCGTTGTTCGAAGAACTGACCATGCTCGAGAGTGCGGGGATTTCCACCGCCAGATTGCGAGTATCGGATCGGGCGCACTTGGTGTTCCCGTTCCACGTGGAACTCGATGAGATCGCGGAAGTGGCCCGCGGTGCGAAGGCCCACGGGACGACCCGTCGGGGCATCTGGCCCGTTTATGCAGACAAGGCCGCCCGCACCGGGATTCGCGCCGGCGACCTGCTGGAGCCCGCATTCTTGCAGGACCGTTTGCACGAGGTCGCGCAGCGCGCGACTGCCCTGCTCGGGCGGACCGTGACAATGGGAGAGCTGTGGCACCAGTGTGAAGAGTGGAGCGATCGGTTGATCCCCTACATCGTCGACACGCACCCGCTCGTGCAAGCCGCGCTGCGCCGCGACGACACCGTCCTGTTGGAAGGGCATCTTGGCGTCATGCGCGACCTGGACTGGGGCGCTTACCCCTACGTGACCTCCTCGACGTGTACGCCCGGCGGTGCGTGCGCCGGAGCGGGGATTCCCCCGCAGCACATTAAACGCGTGATCGGCGTGGTGAAAGCCTACACGACTGCGGTGGGGGGCGGACCGTTGCCGACGGAGCTCACCGATGGAGTGGGGACGCGTCTGCGGGAGCTGGGCCAGGAGTACGGTGTCAGCACCGGCCGTCCACGTCGGTGCGGTTGGTTTGATGGGGTGGCCGCGCGCTTTGCCGCGGAAGTCTCCGGATTCACGGAGCTGGGCGTCATGAAGCTGGACGTCCTGGACGGCTTCTCCACCGTCAAGGTGTGCGTCGCTTACCGGGATGGAACGCGAGTGCTCGAGACCGTGCCGCACACCGCGGTGCTCTCTCGCGTGGAGCCCGTGTATGAAGAACTGCCTGGGTGGAAGAAGACGAGCGATGCGCGTACCGTGGAGGACCTGCCCGATCAAGCGCGCGCGTTCCTGGAACGCCTGGAGCGGCTGATCGGTGTGCACGTCTCCCTGGTCGGTGTGGGGCGCGACCGCGATGCGCTCATTCAACTGCCAGAGAAGTGGTCCTCGCGGATGCCGGAGGCGACATCGTGATCGATCGCTACACCACCCCTGAGATGACACAACTGTGGTCGAATGCGACCAAGTTTGCAACTTGGCTCGAAGTGGAACTGTTGGCCGCCGAGGCGCAGGCCCAATTGGGCCGCGTCCCCGCCGATGCCGCCGCGCGGTTGCGGGCTACGGCGCGGGTCGGATCCCCCGAGCGCATTGAGGAGTTGGAGCGGACGCAAACGCAGCACGACGTGGTCGCGTTTTTGCGCTCGGTCGCTGAACTCACCGGGCCGGATGCCCGGTATCTGCACCTGGGGTTGGGGTCCTCCGACGTTGTGGACACGGCCCTATCGGCGATCACGGCCAAGGCGGCGGACCTGCTGGTCGCCGAGGCAGAGACTGTGACGGATGCGCTCGTGACCCTCGCGTCGACGTATCGCGACGCGGTGATGGCCGGCCGCACCCACGGGATGCACGCCGAACCTATCACCTTCGGATTGAAAGCCGCGGTGTGGCTGGAGGAAGTGCGCCGTGGGATAGAGCGGCTGCGCCGCGCCCGCGTGCAGATTGCCGTCGGCAAGATCTCTGGGGAAGTCGGGACCTACGCACATCTGGATCCTGCCGTCGAAGAGTCCGTGTGCCGCGCACTGGGCCTCACCCCGGCGCGCGTCTCCTCGCAGATTCTCCAGCGGGACCGCCACGCCGAGTTCCTCAGCGCGGTCGCCATTCTCGGCGGGACGCTCGAGAAGATGGCGACCGAACTGCGCACGCTGGCGCGCACCGAGATCGCCGAAGTCGAGGAGCCGTTTCGCCCAGGGCAGACCGGGTCGTCGGCGATGCCGCACAAACGCAACCCGATCCTCTGCGAACGCATCAGCGGGCTGGCGCGCGTCTTGCGCGGCTACGCCGTCGCGGGTCTGGAAGATCAAGCTTTGTGGGGGGAGCGCGATATCTCCCACTCGTCTGTCGAACGCATTGCGTTTCCCGGCGCAACCACGCTGCTGCACTACATGCTGCGCACGATGGCATTCGTCTTACGCGGGCTGCGGGTCTTCCCGGAGAACATGCGCGCGAATCTGGAGCGCACGGGGGGGCTGGTCTTCAGCCACCGGATTCTCCTCGCGCTGATGGCGAAAGGCCTCTCCCGCGATGAGGCGTACGTCATCGTCCAAACCGCATCCACCGCGGCCCTCGAAGGGCGGATGACCTTCCGGGAAGCTCTGCTAGCCAGCGGCCGATTGCCCGCATCCGAGTTAGAGACGCTGTTCGACTACCGTCCCTACCTGCAGCACGTGGACACCATCCTTGCGCGTGTGGGGGTTCCCGCGCGAGAGCCTCAGCGCATCACGTCTTCCCCAGGAGCCTCACGATGAACATGCTGTCTGGATCCATGGCTGGACATCCCGCGCCGTCGATTGCCGATACCGCCTTGCCGCTTCCTTTATATCGGCGCGGCAAGGTCCGCGACGTTTATGAGGCGGGCGGGAACTTATTGATCGTCGCGACGGACCGGATCTCGGCGTATGACCACATCCTGGCCACCTCGATCCCCGATAAGGGGCGCGTATTGACACAGTTGTCGGCGTTTTGGTTTGAGCGGACGCGGGGGATCGCTCCCAATCACATGCTGTCGGTCGAGGTCCAGCAGATCGCCCGCGCTGCCCCGCAGCTGGGATCGCACCTGCGCATGCTCGCCGGGCGCAGCATGTTGGTGCGCCGCTGCGAGCGCATTGACGTGGAGTGCGTGGTGCGCGGGTACCTCGCCGGGTCAGGGTGGGAAGAGTATCGACGCAACAAGACCCTCGCGGGAATCACGCTCCCCGCCGGCCTGCAGCAAGGCTCACCTTTGCCGGAGCCGATGTTCACACCGGCGACGAAAGCCTCTTCCGGCCACGACGAGAACATCACGTACTCCCAGCTCATTGGCCTCGTGGGGGAGGGGGCCGCACGGGAACTGCGAGATTGCAGCGTGGCCCTCTACAAGTTTGCCGCCTCTCATGCCACCTCGCGGGGGCTGATCCTCGCTGACACCAAGTTTGAGTTTGGTCGGCACGATGGCCAGCTTGTCTTGATCGACGAAGCGTTGACTCCAGACTCCTCACGCTATTGGGATGCGACCGCCTACCCGCAGTCGCTGGTGGCCTTCGACAAACAGTTCGTGCGCGACCACCTCAATGAAATCGGGTGGAATCGGGAGCCGCCGGCTCCCTCCTTGCCGACATCCGTGGTTGAAGCGACGCGGGAGCGGTACATCCAGACGTACCGGCAACTGACCGGGCGCGAGCTGTCCTCGCACGGCGCGGAGGTGAGTGCATGACGACGATTCGGATCACCATCACGTTGAAGCCGGGCGTGCTCGACGCCCAGGGCCAGGCCGTGCTACAGGGGCTGCGCACGCTGGGCGATGACCAAGTGTCCGCCGTGCGCGTCGGACGGTACATCGAGCTGACCGTTCCCGATGGCATCAAAGGGACGGACCTAGATCAGATGTGTGAACGATTCTTGGCTAACCCGCTTCTGGAGGAGTGGCGGATCGACGATCCGCGTCGGACGCCGCTGTCTATCGGAGAGCGGACCGGCTAGAGGAGGTCGAGCGCATGCGATTTGGTGTGGTCACATTCCCCGGGAGCAACTGCGACCAGGACTGCGTGTACGTGTTGCGCTCTGTGCTAGGCCAAGACGTCGACGCAGTGTGGCACGAGGACCGGTCCCTCGACGGACTGGACGCCATCGTGCTGCCCGGTGGGTTTGCGCACGGCGACTATCTGCGGGCAGGCGCGATCGCTGCCCGGGCTCCCGTGATGTCCGCAGTGGGCGCCTTCGCGCGTGCCGGCGGACCGGTGCTGGGAATCTGTAACGGGTTCCAGGTACTGCTTGAAGCGGGACTGCTGCCCGGGGCCATGCTGCGCAATCAGGGGTTGCGGTTCCGATGCCTGCCCGTCTTCTTGCGCGTCGAATCGACAGACACGGCGTGGACAAAGACGTTGCGCGAAGGACAGGTGTTGCAGCTCCCGATTGCGCACGGCGAGGGAAATTACTTCGCCCCCGAACCGCTCCTGGCCACAATGGAAGATGAGCACCAAGTCGTGTTTCGCTACTGTGATGCCGACGGGCGCCTGGCATCGTCGGCCAACCCCAATGGCTCGGTGCGCCACATCGCGGGCGTCTGTAACCCGGCGGGAAACGTCGTCGGGCTCATGCCGCACCCTGAACGCGCCTCAGAATCTGTGCTGGGATCTGCAGACGGGCGGCTGCTCTTTGAGTCCGTCTTGAGCGTCCTCTCGACGCGCCGAATGAGCCCGGCGGGTGCGTTGCGGTGACCGACTCTACGACACCTCCCGTCGTCGACCGCGACACCCGTCCCCTCGGCGGGCCGACCACACTATCACCCCAGGCTGTCGGACTCACAGCGGGAGAAGGGCAAGAAATCTCCCGCCGCCTCGGCCGCGTCCCCTCCCCGCTAGAGATGCGGATGTTTGGGGTGATGTGGTCGGAACACTGCGGCTACAAACATTCGAAGGCGGCTCTGCAGATTCTCCCCTCCGAGAGCCCGCATCTGGTCCGTGGGCCCGGCGAGAACGCGGGCGTGCTGGCCCTGGGGGGCGGGTGGGCCGTGGCCTTCAAGATGGAAAGCCACAACCACCCCAGCGCGGTCGATCCTTTTAATGGGGCCGCGACGGGGGTCGGGGGAATCATCCGCGACATCCTGGCCATGGGCGCCCGGCCCATTGCGCTTGTGGATTCTCTGCGTTTTGGTCCCCTAGATGATCCGCGATCACGCCGCCAGGCCGCGGGGGTGGTGGCGGGCATTGCCGCCTACGGGAACTGCGTCGGGATTCCCACCGTGGCCGGGGAGCTGGTCGTGCACTCCGGGTACCGTGGGACCCCGCTGGTGAACGTGGGGTGCGTAGGGCTGGTACGCGTCGAGGAGATCGCGCAATCGCGCGCGAGCGGCCCCGGGAATGCGGTGTTGCTCGTAGGCGCTCGGACTGGGCGCGATGGCATTGGCGGCGCGGCATTCGCGTCCACCGAGCTCGATGACGCCTCCGAGCGGGAGGACCGCTCCTCAATCCAGATCGGCGATCCGTTCGCAGGCAAATTGCTGATCGAAGCCACATTGGAAGCTTGGCGCACCGGAGAAGTCATCGCTCTTCAGGATCTCGGCGCCGCCGGCTTGACCTGCGCGGTCAGCGAGATGGCCGCCCGCGGCGGGGTGGGGATAACCGTGGATCTGGCGGCCGTCCCGCTGCGTGAAGAGGGGATGCGCGCGGAGGAGATCCTGCTTTCCGAATCCCAGGAGCGCATGTTGTTGGTGGTCCGCCCGGATGCCGCACAGCGCGTGGTGTCGATCTATCACCGCTGGGGGCTGTCCGCGACGATCGTGGGCGAGGTTGGGCCGGACCCCGTGCTTTCCGTCCGCGATCACGACAGGACGCCAGTGTCCTTGCCCCCGTATGCGCTGGCTGAAGCGCCCGTCTACCGCCCGGCGGTGCGCGAACCCGAAACGTTGCGGGCGCGATGGACGATCCCCTCTGTGCCCCCGGCTGATCTAACCCAAGCGTTGTTGACGCTGCTTGCCACCCCATCTATCGCGAGCAAACAGGGAGTCTACGAGCAATACGACCACATGGTGCAGGTCCGCACGGTCGCCGTCCCTGGTGCAGCTGACGCGGCGGTGCTGCGTTTGCCAGAACTTCCTCCCCAGGGGCTTGCGCTCACCTGCGACGGGGACGGGCGACTGGTGGCACTCGACCCCTACCGGGGTGCTCGCCGCGCAGTCGCCGAAGCGTCGGCCAATTTGGCCTGCGTGGGCGCGATGCCATTGGGGATTACCGATTGTCTGAATTTCGGCAGCCCCGAGCAGCCCGAAGTATTCTGGACGTTCCGGCAGGCGGTCACTGGGATCGCCGATGCGTGTCGTGCCTTGAGGATTCCGGTCGTGAGCGGAAACGTCTCGTTCTACAACGAGTCCCCCGACGGCCCGATTCCTCCGACACCGGTGATTACGATGGTCGGCGTCATCGCCGACGTGTCGCGCACCGCCCGTATCCAATTCTCCGCGGATTCGTTCATCGTGCTCGTCGGTCCCCCGGCGACTGATCTGGCGGCGTCATCGTTCCTTCATGCTGTGCACGGTCTCGATGCCGGTCGTCCCGCGGATGTTGACTTCAAAGTTCATCAGCGAGTGTTGAGCGTGGTGCGTGAGGCGGTCACGCGCGGATGGGTGAGATCTGCCCATGACTGCAGCGACGGTGGGGTGGCTGTGGCCCTGGCCGAGTGTGCAATCCTGGGTGGCATCGGCGCGGAGGTAACACTGCCCGATACAGGACGGCTCGAGGCGACCTGGTTTGGGGAAGCCCCTTCACGCTTTGTGGTCTCCGGACCTGCCGCCCGGCTCGCTGAGGTGCAGGCATTCGCGTCCACGCTCGGTGTCCCGTTGCATGTGGTGGGGAGCACGGGTGGGAAGAGACTGCGCCTGAGGACGCAGGCGAGCGGACCCACGCGATGGACGATTGACCTGTCCGTGGAGACGTTGTTAGGTGCGTATGCGGCGTTGGGACAGACCCTATGAGCGCGACGCGACCTACCGAAGACCCGCGCGCACGACCCTCGGAGCCGGAGATCGACACGTTCTCTTCAGTGGAGGCAGATGTGCTGCACGAAGAGTGCGGGGTCCTCGGGATCGTCAGCGGGGATCTGCCCGCCGCGCCGATGGCCCATCTAGGTCTGTATGCCCTCCAGCATCGCGGCCAGGAAAGCGCCGGGATCGCGACCAGCGATGGGGTGCACATGTGGCATCACCGCGGGATGGGGCTGGTGTCCCAAGTGTTTGACGCGGACCGCATTAGTCAGCTTCCCGGCTCGCTGGCGGTCGGGCACGTCCGCTACTCGACGATGGGCTCCGCGCAGTTAGCGAACGCGCAACCAATCGTAATCCCGTCCCCCTGGGGAATGCTGGCGCTGGCACACAATGGGAACTTGATCAACGCACCTCAGTGGCGCGCGGCGCTTGAGGCAGAGGGCGTCGAGTTCACCGGTACCACAGACAGCGAAGTCATTGCGCAGATGATCGCGCACGCCCCCGCGCCGTCTGTCGAAGAGGCGATCGCCCATACGATGCGGCGGATCGAAGGCGCGTACACGATCGTGGTCCTGGTCGGCGGTCGTGTGCTGGGATTCCGTGACGCGCATGCGATCCGTCCGCTCGCGATTGGCACGACCGGACACACCTGGATGATTGCGTCTGAGAGTTGCGCGTTCGATCACCTCGGGGGTGTCCCCGTCCGCGAGGTCGATCCGGGCGAGCTCGTCATCCTGGATGCGAACGGGTTACAGTCGATCCAGGTCTTGTCCCCCCTCCGTGTCGCCCACTGTGTCTTCGAGTACATCTATTTCGCCCGGCCCGACACGGTACTCGCCGACCGGAACGTCCACGTGACGCGGAGGCGACTAGGCCGGATTCTCGCGCGCGAGCATCCGGTGCAGGCTGATGTCGTCATCCCCGTGCCCGATTCCGGGGCCTCTGCGGCGATGGGGTATGCCGAAGCGTCGGGGATCCCCCTCGAAGTCGGGCTGATCAAGAACCGCTATATCGGGCGCACGTTCATCCAACCGGACCCGGCCCTGCGCGACTTCGGGGTGCGCGTCAAACTGAATCCGCTGCGCGACGTCCTGGAGGGCCGCCGCGTCGTTCTGGTCGATGACTCGATCGTCCGGGGCACGACCAGCGGCAAGATTGTGCGCATGCTCCGCGCGTCTGGGGCCACCGAGGTTCATGTCCGCATCTCCTCCCCGCCGATCCGCTACTCCTGTTATTACGGGATCGACACGAGCAGCCGCGGGCAACTCGTGGCTGCCACGGCGAGTGTGGAGGAAATTCGCGCGCTCATCGGAGCAGACTCACTCGGCTACCTCAGCCAGAGCGGGCTGGTCGAAGCACTGCAGTTGGCTCCGGATCGGCTCTGCATGGCATGTTTGGATGGTGCATATCCGACGACTGTACCCGTCGAAGCCCTCGCCGGTCGCCATGCGCTCGAGACACCAGCACGCCGGCCGGAAAGCGCGTTGACCGGTGCGGATGATGTCTGACGGCCCCGTGACCTACAGTGGCGCAGGAGTGGATCGCGCAGGCGTGCAGGATGCGCTGGCGTCGCTGCGCAGTCGGATTCGGGAGACCTTCAACGCGCACGTCGTGGGTGACATTGGGCACTTCGGAGGACTCTTCCACCTTACCGGCCATCGGGACCCGGTGCTGGTGTCGTCGATCGACGGCGTGGGCACCAAGGTCTTGCTCGCCCGGGAAGCCCACCGTCTCGCGGGCGTGGGGCGCGATGCCATTGTGCACGGGGTAAATGACATCGCCGTCCTGGGGGCAGCACCACTCTTCGCCTTGGACTACCTCGCCGCGACCCATCTGGAGCCCACGGAGGTGGCCGCGCTCGTCGACGGGATGGCCGCGGCGTGCCGCGAAGAAGGAGTGGTCTTACTGGGCGGGGAGACAGCCCAGATGCCCGGGGTGTATACCGAGACCGGGGCCGATGTGGTGGCCTGCATCGTGGGTGTCGTTGATCGTGCGGCCATTTCCGACGGATCATCGATCCGCCGGGGCGATGTGGTGATCGGTTTAGCCTCTGACGGATTGCAGACGAATGGATTCACCCTCGTGCGTGCGATAATGCGGCGGCGCGGCTGGACGCTAGATACCACGCTGCCTGAACTCGGCGTCCCCCTCGCGGATGCGCTTCTGGTTCCCCACCGCTCCTACCGCCGAGGACTGCGCGCTCTGAGTGCGGCGAGCTGGCTGCGCGGGGCGGCGCACATCACCGGAGGCGGGCTCCCCGGAAATCTCGTCCGCATCCTTCCGGCATCCTGCCGCGCGCGCATCGACACGACTGCCTGGCCCGCACCGAAGATCTTTGAGGTGCTGCAAGCGGCGGGCCATGTGGGACGCGAGGAGATGTTTAGCACCTTCAATATGGGGGTTGGACTCGCGGCGGTCGTGCCCGCAGATCGGGCGGGGTTGGCACTCGATATTTGCCGCTCGAACGGGGCTGCCGGGTGGATCATCGGAGAAGTGAGTTCAGGGGAGCGAGGGGTCGAGCTACAATGACCGACACGCACGCTCTCATGGCCCGCCGTGACGTGATTGGCTTGCGCATCGGGGTCCTCGTGTCAGGAAACGGGACGAATCTCCAGGCGATTCTGGATGCCTGCGCGCGCGGAGATATCGCGGGTGGCGTCGTGCTGGTCGTCTCAAGCTCGGCGAAGGCCTTCGCACTCGAGCGGGCACGCCGAGCGGGCGTGCCGACTGTCGTGCTGACCCCCAAGGAGTTTAGCGACCGCGCCTCCTACGATGCGCGGCTGATCGAGTTGCTGCGCACTGCGCAGGTCGAGCTGGTGTGCCTCGCAGGATTCCTGCGGATTCTGACGCCGCAGTTTGTCGAGCAATTCGCGGGGCGCATCATGAACATCCACCCGGCGCTGCTTCCGGCGTTTGGGGGTCCAGGCATGTACGGCGCGCACGTGCACGAGGCAGTCCTCGCGAGTGGCGTAAAGGTTTCAGGGTGCACGGTGCACTTCGCCGATGAAACGCCTGACGGCGGGCCGATCATCCTGCAATCCCCCGTTAGGGTGGAGGATGATGACACGGTGGAGTCGCTGGCTGCGCGCGTGGGGGTGGAAGAGCACCGGCTCTATCCCGCAGCCATCCGCATGTTTGCCGAAGAAAGACTGCAGGTGATCGGTAGACGCGTCTATGTAGTTGACCCCGCAGGCCCGAGGGCACCCGCCCCTGCGGGTCGCGCGCTGTTGCGAGAGGGAGACAATTTCGAATCAGCAGGCCTCACTCAGGCCAAGAAGGTGTGAGAATGGAACAAGCCATGATGAACAAGATGCCTAACGCGGCGGGGGTGGTGCCCGTGCGCCGTGCGCTCGTCAGCGTGTGGGAGAAGGCAGGACTGCAGGCGCTCGCCGCTACCTTGGCCGAGTTGGGGATCGAAATGGTCGCCACTGGAGGCACGGCCGATACTCTGCGGCAGTCGGGGATCTCGGTGACGACGATTGAATCGCTGACGGGCTACCCGGCCATCCTCGACGGCCGCGTTAAGACGCTGCACCCTGCGATCTTCGGGGCCATCCTGGCCCGTGACGTGCCCGCGCATCAGAGCCAGCTGGTCGGGATGGGCATCGCGCCGGTCGACCTGGTGGTCGTCAACTTGTATCCGTTCGATTCCCGCGGCGTCGACTCGTCCATGGCTGAGGCCATGGAGCTGATCGACATCGGAGGGGTGTCGCTGCTGCGGGCCGCCGCTAAGAACTGGGCGCGCGTGGCCGTCATCTGCGATCCCAGTCAGTATGAGCGCGTGGCCGACGAGTTGCGCCGTACGCGGGGTGTGTCT
>DASWFZ010000206.1:0-2010 GCA_036393975.1 bacterium
CGACAAGTCGGACTACTGGGATGGGAACTGGCTGACGGCCATGATCGACGTCGCCAGCGGGCCCTGGCACGGCAACTACCGCGCGGCGCTGCGCGCGGAGGAGTTCGTGCACTTTCGCGACCAGCTTCACCGGTTGAGCGAGGACCATGAATCGCCCCCGGCCGAGTTCGAATCGATGGAGCCGTGGCTCCGGTTCTCGGTTCATCGATCGGATCGGCACGGACACATGCGCATCAACGGCCGGGCCCAGACCGAGCCCTTCTTCGACAGCCACAACGTCTTCTATTTTGTGCTGGAGCTCGAGCAGGGCTTTCTTGCGGCGACCCTGGATGAGCTCGGGAAAGTGATCGAGGAATTCCCGGTGGTGGGTTCCCGCTAGAGGGCGTCTACCAGATACCCGGCTCGATCATGCCGTGCCAGTTGCAATTTCCACAGACGACATCAACGCCTTGGGTGATGCCGGCCATGTAGGGGCCGGTGACGAGGTTGGTCGACCCGCATCTCGGACACCTCTTCACGCCCTCTTCCTGCTCTTGGGATTCTCCGGACACCCCGTGGGGCTTATGGCTCTCCCGCTCAGCCGCACGCTTGCGTGCATTCCGCCCCATGGCTCGTGGCTAGGCTAGAACACGCACTGCGCCTTGTCAGCAGTTTGGCTTTGCCGCGAAGATCGACGCGTTGGCTCCGGTTCCGGAGGCTAGATCAGAGGCGAGCCACCTACCGCCTTCGAGGGTCATTACGGAGGTGAGGTTTGGGCTCAGAGGGTTAGCAGTGGATCTTTGGATAACGACCGCGACAGCGCCATTCGCCCCCGCCACCGCAGATAACGCCTGTGGTGCGTTGTTAAAGCCGTTCTGCGTGCCACTGATGTACTCCTCGCCGCAGCCCCCAACGTCGCCGAAGTAACCCTTGCTGGTGAGGTCGGCGAGACGTGCTTTGACTGCAGGCGAGAGAGGACATGCGGCCCAGTTGTCTGTGTTTGAACATGCTTTCCAGTGGTTCGGGGTCGACGAATCGGCCACGAACAACCCGAGTGCGGCCTGCTTCGCGCTCGCGACGTCGGCCGGGGTCGGCGTGGGACTTGACACGGTGGTGGTGCCCGTGGTGGCTCCGCATCCGACCAAAACCGCGACAGCCGCAACGGAGAGTACGAATCGGATAAGGCCGTATTGACCGGAACCCGTGGGCGCCACGTTGGTGGAACACCGGTACCGCCAATTAGTTACGACGAGATCCGCCTACCCTAATCAGCCCGATGTTCGCGCTTGATCCCGAATCGGCCGCAAGTCTTTTTAACTCGCGACCCTAGGGTTGTAGCCGATCCGACCTCAACTGCCAATCGAAGTTCACACCCCAGGAGACGATGCTGCATCCCACCAGGTGGTCCTGGCGTTGAGCAGCCGGAACGGGCCACATCCGCATCCGTCATCGAGGAATTCCCGGTTGTCGGCTCCCGCTAAGACACCGCAGAGTCAGGGTTAGCCCCTATGCATCGGGCGGCTTTACCCCCTTGCGATAGTGCTCGACCGCGCATAAAGTCGCGGCTGGGGGCAGGTGTCAGGGAGGTGCAAATCTGATGGACCCGACCGATTCGACAGTGAGCGAGCCTACGGAACTCCAGGGCCGGTGGCGCTGGCTGGCCGGTGGAATGGCGGTGATTCTGACGCTTGCCGTGGTCGGCGGGCTCGTCTACCTCCGACTCGGAGTAAGCAAGCGCCCCGATGAAACACGCGGAGTGAGCACGGTCACCGGGATTGATTTCAAGTGCCGCTTGCCGGTCATCGCCGGTGCCTCGGGCGGCTTCATCAGCTTCCCAGATGGCGCTATCACCGTCGATCCCAAAGTCAATGTCAACTTCTACAAAGGTGAGTACGGCTTCACGTACGACGCGCAGGTCGGGAAGTGGGTGCCGGTGCCTAAGTCCGCCCTGTCACCTGACGGTCGTTACTACGCCTACCTGGCGCAGACAACAGGAGTGCCGGGCGAGACGGCCAGCATGAGCCTGCACAC
>DASWFZ010000207.1:0-2272 GCA_036393975.1 bacterium
TCCTTCGTCACCGACGGCCAGAGCTACCGTGGAAGCGGCGCTGACTGCACGGTTCAAGCTGGACAAAGCGTGATCATCACGTACCACCAGTCGGATCCACAGCATTCGTGCCTCGGCCTTGCTCGTGACGCGCTAGAGAATGAACTCATGACATTCGCTATTGGCGGCGTGATCGTTCCTCCGTTCGTCCTCTTTGCCGTGCGGCGGTGGAGGAAGGGTCGTCGTGCAAGATCAACCGTTGCCTAACCACGCGTTCGACCGGACCGCTGGCTCGCATTCGCTCGCCGCGGCCGGTCAACGCGGACGTTAGGCTGGCAAGCGGTGAAGCAGCCCGCCCTGACCTACGCGATCGGGATCGCATCAGCGGTTCCTGCCCTGGCAATACTTCTCTTAATCTTGGGTGGCCCTACGATCACGCAGCTATTCGGGTTCTGGCTGCTCATCGTCCCCGCGGTAGGTGCGGTGCCGACAGTGGTCGCTTTGATCCAGGTATACCGCGGGCGGTCGCTCGCCCGGTCGGATGTGGTTTGGGTCCTGCTGCTCGGCCCCTTCTTTTTCGTTGTCTTGCCAGTCTTCTGGTACACCAAGATCTATAGGCGAAATCAACTGAGCGGCCGGGTTGATGGGTAACAGAATAAACCGGGAGGATGGGTAACAGTCGAGGGGTGAATGGCTGTGGGATCGCACGTGGATGCGTCCCGGCTTCCGTGGACCGCGAAGACGATGGTAACCGACAGGTTGCGACGGTGGAGGGGGATAGGAGATAGCACCCCCTATCGAGATCGTCGATCCTGACGCCATTGTGGAGCCCGACCTCACGGGCGAATCACGAAATCACGTTCATCGAGCCGCGCCAAGAGGACGTTGCAGAAGTAGATCGACCAAACGCCATCATCGATCTCGTCGAGGCCGATGTGATGTTGCTTGAGCGCGTTGGCGATGAAGAGCAAGCGATTCTGGAACCGGAAGGTGCCGGCGTTGCACACGAAGCGGACTTGAAAATGTCCCGGATACTCGATCGGCGGCAAGCGGTCCGGGAAGACGCGCCGGGACCGCCGATAGACGGAGGCGGGAGTGCGATCGGCAAGGGCCTCATGCGGGCGGTCCTCGTTGTACTCCGCGCGGAAGCGATCGAACGCGACTTGTTGACGATGGCGATTGGCCGCCGCCGGCCGCGTCGCCTCGCGCTTGAGTGTGCGGTGCATCCGCTCGTGCGCCCCGTTCTCTTGGGGACTCGCCGGCCGGATGCGCTGATGCTGGATGCCCAGCCGCATCCACCACACGTTGAGCTGCGAGAGCCCGTGAATGCCCGTCGTCGCGAACGGCACGCCGTTGTCGGTGCGGATGGCGCCGGGCAAGCCGTACTCGCGGAAGAGCCGTTCGAAGCAGGGGCGCGCCTCCCGGCCCTGGGTGGAGAGCAGCGCATCGCAGCCCAGGAGCAGGCGCGAGTGCAGATCGGCCACGGTCAACGGATAGCAGTACCGCCCGTCGCCGGTGCGGAAGTGGCCCTTAAAGTCCGACGTCCAGAGGTCGTTGGGCCGCGTGGTGAGCGGCGCCACCACGCCCGGATGCACATGCCGCCGGCGCCGGACCCGTTTTTTGACCAGTCCTTCGCGAGCCAACAAATCCCCCGCCGTGCTGGGCGCGGGCAGGCGCAGTGTCCGCTGGCGACGGCGGAGCGCGGCGAGCAGCTTGCGCGGGCCCCACGAGGGATGCGCGCGGCGCATCTCGCAGATCGCCCCCGCCACGTCGGCCGAAATCTTGTGCGGGCACGCCTCCGGGGCGTGGCTGCGGTCCCGCAGGCCGTCCTGCCCCTGCGCGTCGTACCGATCGAGCCACTTGTAGCCCGTCTTGCGGCTGATGCCGAAGCGAGCACAGAGTTCAGTCATCGAGAACAGGCCGCGGTGAGTGTCGTCGATGAAGCGTTTCCGTTCCGTCATGGAGGATGTCTCCAGCCAAGGCATTGGGTCGCCTCCTGTCCGGAGGCGACCCTATCGACTGTTACCCATCCTCCCGGTCTGTTTTGTTACCGATCAACCCGGTCTGTACCCACTTGCCGACTAGCTCCAGGAAGAAGAAGGACAACCCCGTGACATTGGCGCCCGGCCGCGCAAGGCGGGTGACGAGCCCGATCAGCCGCATGACGAGGATGACGAGGATGGTCAATCGCCTCGGCAGCCTTCAGACTCATTTCTTGATTTGGTCGAATACCCGAATGTCTAGATTCGTGTCCCAGGAAAGAGTCAATCCGTCATCCTTCGAATCTGGTGCT
>DASWFZ010000208.1:0-6274 GCA_036393975.1 bacterium
GGCATCGCGGGATCGTGACGGAAGCGGTCCTCGCGGCCAAAGTTCACCAGAACCAGCTCCCGGGCAATGCGGCGAAGAGCCGCATTCGCCGCGCGCACCTGAGGATCCGCCACCGCCGCTGTCCCCAGCTCAGAGCAGTGCCCCGCAAACCGGTCGAGTGCGCCCTCGAGTGCCGCAAGTTCCTCAGCCACCGGCGCGAGATCGAACATCTCGCCGGCGACCTGTTGGTACTGGGCGACCGTGTGCGCAAACTCCCGTGTCGTGGCGCGGAAATCCAGAGGGTGCACGGGGGCGTTGAGGACCCGCACCAGCGTCGTGACGTACGCCTTCAAATCCCGGAGGAGATTCCCCTCATCGAAGATCTCCAGCGTGTCATCCTCGGTGTGCCAGGCGATGTTCGCCCCGCACCCCCCGACCGGATAATAGCCTTTGGCCTTCAGCAGGCTCTTGGGCATCGTCGAGAACAGCATGAAGAATCCGCTGATCCCGAGATTGTTGAACGACCAGTCACCCGCGCGGTGCGGCCGTTCGCCCGCGGAGGCCTGCCCGGTCGCGTCGCGGATCGCGCGCTGGCAGATGTCCACCGTCTCGGGCATCCAGGAGATGTCCTCATACTCGGTGGCCCAGCGGCAACCCGGCGAGTCGATGTTCATGTGCGCCACGCACCGCTCGACCAGATCGAGGGCAAACGTGTCTGCGTACCACGTCGACCCCGCATACCGACCGGTGGAATGACCCGCCCACCACGCGATGCGCAGCGTCCGCCGCAGCTGGCTGCGGTGTGCCCAGAAAATCCGCGCCAGTTCCAACAACGCGGCATTCCCGGTCGCGTTGTCCCCGATGCCCACGTGCCAGGAGTCGACGTGCCCGTGGGCGAGGACGAACTCCTCAGGCGCCTCGGTGCCGCGGATCTCGGCCACCACCACCGGACAGCGCATCCAGCCCTCTTGCAGCAGCGTGTGGACAGCGACATCCAGCCCCTCCCGTACCATCGCGATGAGCGCGTCGCCATCAGGCCGATTCACGCTGACCACGGCGACGTGGGGTTTGCGCGGCAGCGAGTCGAGATCGGGTGCTCCCCACACCGTGGTGCAGATCATTTCGTGGATCGCCTGCCCAGGGTGGATGAAGATGATCGCCGTCGCCCCGTGCTGTTGCAGACCCAGCACTTTCTGGGGGGAGGGAAACCCTTCCGTCAGCACGATGCGGCCGGCCAGCGGCCCCACGTCGGAGGGCAACGCCGCATCGAAGCTGTCCGTAAGCGGCGCGCCGCTCGCAGACGGTACGTAAACTACGCGGCCTCGCACCGGCGTGCCATTGGTCGATCGCGAAAACGCCGGCGTCTTCGCCCGCAGCGCCATGCGCTTAGGGGCCACGACGTCCACGGAGGCCTTTTGGGGGACGCTGAGGTAGAGCAGCGGTTCATAGACGGTATGAGGAACCCCCCAAGACGACAACCGCGCCGCGATTTCGCGGGCGGCCGTGCGCTCATCCGCGCTACCAGACTCGCGGACGAGTGTTGAGAACCGGTGGATCAACTCGCGAGGTCCGTCCAGCGACACTGCCGCCCGTAAAGCAGGTTCGGATGTATCGACGTAGACCACCACTTCTATCCTCCTTTGTGCCGCAGCGTCTGCGCCGGCGGCAACCAATCGTAGCTTTGCTTTGTGATCTCCAAGACCAACGACGTCTCGGTATGCGTCAGCCCGGGTACCCCGGCCAGGTCGGAGAGCAGAAAGTGCAGGAGGTCCTGCATGGAGGGCAAGATTACCTCAATGATGTAGTCGAATGTGCCGGTCGTGATGGCCACGTAGCGCACGGGGGTTAACCGCAGCAGGTGCGCGCGGGCCTGGGACATCTTCTGGCGGGAGACGTTGAGCCCAATGATCGACACGACCTCCATCCCCACTTTGGAGGGAGTCGCGACGCCCACAATGCGCAGGTGTCCTTCGGCGAGCAACCGCCCGACGCGCTTGCGGACGGTCCCTTCGGCGAGGCGGAATTTCTCGGCAATCGCGCTGTACGCCATCCGTCCGTCGCGCTGGAGCAGCCGGATGATCTCCAGGTCCAGCGGGTCCAGCTCCGAATGGCGAGGCATCAGCGTGCCTCCTGCGCTGATGACACGTTGTCATGAGGCTGGCCCGCATCGTCGGGGTAGAGGTGGCACGCCACCTGGACGCTGCCGACCTGCTGCAGCGGCGGCCGCACGTGGCGGCAGACATCCATGACCTCCGGGCACCGGTCCGCAAAGGGGCAGCCCGGCGGCAGATGAAACGGCGTCGGGACGGAATCTGCTACGCGGACCGCGCGGCGCGGCGCTTCGGGGTCGGGGTCGGGGACGGCTGAGACCAGCGCCTGCGTGTAGGGATGGCGGGGGTGCTCGATGAGCTCCGCGGTCGGCCCGATCTCGCAAATCGTGCCGAGGTACATGACCGCCGTGCGGGTGCACATGTACCGCAGCAGCGCGAGATCATGCGAGATGTAGATACTCGTGAGGGAGCGTTCCTGTTCGATCTCATGCATCAGGTTCAGCACCCCGGCGCGGATGCTGACATCGAGCATCGACACGGGTTCGTCAGCCACAAGGAGCGCGGGATCCGTCAGCAAGGCCCTCGCAATGACGACGCGCTGCAGCTGCCCGCCGCTGAGCTGATGGGGATACTTTAAGAAGAACAGTTCCGGGGGATTCAGGTGCACTCGATGCAACGCGTCGGTGACCTTCCCCACGCGCTGGGCGGCGGTCGCACCGATCCTGTGGATGATGAGCGGCTCCAGTAGGGCCCGTAGAACTGTAAAACGCGGGTTGAGGGCTTCGTAGGGGTTCTGAAAGACGAGTTGTGCCTGGCGACGAAACGCCAGAAGCTCGTCTCCCTCGAGTCCGGCAATATCGCGCCCCGCAAACAGGATCACACCCGCTGTGGGCTGCAGGAGCTTTAAGACGAGCCGTGCGGTCGTAGTCTTCCCGCACCCGCTCTCCCCAGCTATGCCCAGACTGTTGCCGCTGTGCACGGTGAAGGAGATGCCGTTGACCGCGTGCACTGTCCTCCGAGCGCCCAGCACCCCGCCGTGCAACGGGTACTCCTTGTACAGCTCAGTGACCTCGAGCAGCACGCTCATGGTGCGCTCCCCGTGTGCGTGGCGCTGAGGCGGGCAAATGCCTCACTCGCTTGGGTGCGCAGTAACGCGGCTTCACTCGCGCGGTGGCAGGCGGAGGCCTGGCCGCCCGCGGCAGGCCGCAGCGCAGGATCCTCGGTCCAACAGCGGTCGATGACAAACGGGCAGCGCGGGGCAAACGCGCACCCCTGCGGCGGACGGGCCAGGTCGGGGGGGAATCCTTCGATGGGCACCAAGGGGCCGGCCTCCGCCCGCAAGCTGGGGAACGCGTTGCGTAGCCCCATCGTGTACGGGTGCTGAGGGGTAGTGAAGACCTGACGGACGCTGCCGGTTTCGACGATGCGCCCCGCGTACATGACCGCCACGTCGTCGCACAGATCGGCCACGACCGAGATGTCGTGCGTGATCAGCAGCAGGCTGAGGTGCAGCGTCTTTTGCAACTCGCGGAGAATTCGCAGCACTTGGTGCTGCACGATGACATCCAATGCGGTCACCGGTTCGTCGGCGATCAGCATCTGTGGGGACAGCGCCAACGCCATGGCAATCACGACCCGCTGCTTCATCCCACCGGACAGCTCGTGCGGGTACAGGCGCGTTCGGCTGGACTCCAAGCCCACCTGGGCAAACAGGCGCTGGGAGAGATCACGCGCCTGCTCACGTGACAGCCCGCCCCGCAGCTGCATGGTCTCGATCATCTGATCCCCGACGCGATACACCGGATCCAGACTATCCATCGCCGCCTGCGGCACCATGGCGATGCGACGCCACCGATAGGCATTTTGCGCGTCAGAGGACAAGGCCAGCAGATCCTCTCCTTCAAAGCGCACGGTCCCCCCGAGGATCAGCGCGTTCTTGGGCAGCACTCCGATGACCGCGCGGGCTAAGGTGGTCTTGCCACATCCGCTCTCGCCCACCAGGCCCATCGCGCGCCCATGTTCGACAGCGAGCGTGACTCCGCGCACCGCGTGGACGAGGCCGTGGCTCGTCTGATATTGGATCGTCAGATTCTCGATCTCTAACTGCGCCACGCGGTCCTCCTACCGCCGCCGCAGGCGGGGGAAGAGCAACTCTTCGTACCCGCGGCCGATGAAGAATCCCGCCATCACGACCAGCATGATGCACACCCCCGGCGGCACGAACCACGCGAAGGCTTGCCGGGCCAGGGCCTGCGAGTTGTAGGCGTCTTGGAGCATGAATCCCCAGGAGATCACGCGGGGGTCCCCAAACCCGAGAAAGCTGATGCTGGCTTCGGTGAGAATCGCCCACCCAATCGCGAGCGACCCGTACAGGAAGGACAAGGGGAGAATGTTCGGCGCGATGTGCACAAACATCGTGCGGGCGTGCCCGGCCCCGAGCACGCGGGCGGCCTCGACGTAGGAGCGGCTCCGCAACGACAGCACTTGCGCGCGGATGACCCGCCCTGTATCGCGCCACAGCAACAGCGTGATAACGAGCACTGTGTTCCAGATACTGGGCCCGAGGAACGCGACCAGCACCACGGCCATGGGCAGGAAGGGAATGCCAAACGCCACATCCGTCACGCGCATCAACAGCCCATCGACCCAGCCGCCGTAGTACCCGGCCACTAGGCCCACGAACGTGCCGACCACGACGACACCGAACGCAGCGGCAAACCCAACCAGCAGCGCTGCCCGGGCCCCAAACAGCAGCTGCGAGAAAATGTCACGGCCCAGGTTGGTCGTCCCGAGCCAGTGCGCGGCAGTGGGCGGAAGGTTGGCCGCTACCTCCCCGTCAGGCTGATAGATGAGCGCGTGGGGGTTATACGGCGCCACGAGCGGAGC
Source organism: bacterium (assembly GCA_036393975.1). Lineage (GTDB taxonomy): Bacteria > Sysuimicrobiota > Sysuimicrobiia > Sysuimicrobiales > Kaftiobacteriaceae > 13-1-40CM-64-14. The sequence continues at coordinate 4,917 of DASWFZ010000208.1, forward strand.
GGCGAGCGCGACGACAGCGAACACCGCGTACACGAGTAATCCGATGGACGCGTACCGGTCGCCACGCGCGACGACCCAGGCCACCCGCAGCGCCTCGCGCCATGGCGCCGTCGCGCGAGCCCACTGGGGCCACTCTGCGGCGCGTTCACCGCCGTTCATGGCTCACCCGCGGGTCGAGCACGCTGTAGAGCACGTCGGCCACGAAGTTCATGACGATCATGACGACGGCGATGAAGAAAAACGCCGCTTGCGCCACCGGGTAGTCCTTGGCGGCAACTGCTCGGATCAGCGCGCGGCCCAGTCCCGGCCAGGAAAACACGGTCTCCACGATGACGTTACCGCCGATGGCATACCCGACCCCCAGGGCAAAGGCCGTCACCACGGGCAGCAGCGCGTTGCGGGCCGCGTGCCGCAACAGGATGCTGCGTTCGGGCAACCCGCGCATGCGGCAGAAGGTGATGAAGTCTTCATCCATCACCTCTAACATGGTGCTACGCATCAGCAGGGTCGGCAGGCCCTGCAAGTACAAGGCCAGCGTCACTGTAGGCAGAGTGAGGTGGCGCACGAAATCCGCCGACCAAACTTGCGCCGACCAGCTGGCATACATGCTGCCGGGACTCGTCGCCCCCGTCGAGGGAAACCAATGAAGGTTGAAACTGAAAATGGCCAGCGCGAGCATGCCGACCCAAAACTCCGGCGCCGCGCGGGTGGCTAACACCGCCGGAATCCCCCACCCCTCGACCCAGGTGCCACGGCGCGCCGCCAGCACAGCCCCGCCGAAGATGCCCACGAGATAGGCGAGGGCCAGCGCGGAGAATGTGAGGGCCAGAGTGTTGGGGAGGACCTGGCCCAGCACCTGGCTCACCGGCTCCCGGCTGAAAAACGATCGGCCGAATTCCCCGCGCACCAGGTTCTGGAGGTAGACGCCATACTGCACGTACAGCGGCTGGTCCAATCCGAACTGACGCTTCAGCGCACGTTCCATGTCCGCGGTGAAGGTAGGATCGATGTAGGCGACCAGCGGGTTCCCGGGCATGAGACGGAAAATCAAGAAGAGCAGGGTCGCCACGACCCACAGCACCAACACGGTCTGGGCCAATCGGCTGAGGACAAACGACAGGCGGGTCACGGGATGATGCCGGGGCGGGAGGGAAGCGCTCCCGCCCCGGTCTAGTCTCTAATTGCCGGTGAGGGTTTCTACTTTACCCTTCGGGTAGAGCAGCCGACCCTGCGCGTCCCACTCATACCCGGCTTTCGCCAGGGCCTCGCGAGCGGCCGCGAGATTGTACTCCCACCTGGGCACTTCCGGGTTGTACCAAAACTCCAGCGACGGCGAGACGAACGAGTCGGCGACGGTC
>DASWFZ010000209.1:0-10542 GCA_036393975.1 bacterium
GCAGGCTCCGGGCAGCCCCGCTATGGACTGCCCGACGCCGTGAGCGAGCCATCGCCCAACACCGCGGAACATCTTGCCAGCGTCTTCACCGAGTTTGCAACGGGCGTGGAATTGGCCCTCGATCTCATTTTGGTGAAGACCGTGAGCGGCGGCGCGCCGCCTGTCGCGCAGGCGATTGACGACATGCGGTGGGCGGACGTGGCTGGTACCGTCGCCGGCGAAGATACCATCATCGTAATCCCGCGATCTCGCCGCGCCGCGCAAGGGCTTCGGCGTCGCCTTCGGCCCTTGGTGCCCCGCTGATCGCTCCGGCGTCCGCCGACGTTCGGCTATGGGACAGCGCGACCGGGCCTCCGTGAGATAGAGGATTGAGGATGCGGGTTAGTGTCACCGTACAGGTGCGACGGCCAGGCATCACCGTGGGACGGCTGCAGCAGGTCGTCCGGCATGTGCTGCGGCGGCACCGTGGCAGGGTCGGGTCAGAGATCGGCGTCGCGCTTGTGTCCGACCGCACCATCCGCACGCTCAACGGGGTGTTTCTTCACCACGACCACCCTACTGACGTCCTCGCTTTTCCCGCTGGCAAACGCAACGGTCCCACGGCGGCGGGGACAGAACGATACATGGGAGACATCGTGATCTCTGTGGACCGCGCGCGGGCGCAGGCACGAGCGGTGGGCCATCCCGTGGGGACGGAGATTGCGCTGTTGGCGGTTCACGGGGTCTTGCACCTCTTAGGCTACAATGATCACGGTCCCCGCCAAGCGTCTCGAATGGCGCGCCGCCAGCGGACGCTGCTGGCTGAGGCGGGGATCGAGGTCGCCGGGTAATGCACCCTTATCGGTCCAAGTCCTTAGCGCAGGCCCTAGCCTACGCGGCGGAAGGGTTGCGCTACGCTGTGCGCACCCAGCGCACCTTCCGGATCCAGTTGGCCCTCGCTGCGGCCGTCGGCGTTGTGTTGCTCTGGGTGCAGGCTCCCGCGCTGGAGGCGGCGGTTGTGGTGCTCGCCATGATCGTCGTGCTGGCGGCGGAGCTTCTCAATACCGGGGTCGAGGTCGTCGTCGACCTCTTGGTCGATCGCAACCACCACGTCCTTGCCAAGGTCGCGAAGGATATTGCCGCCGCGGGCGTCGTCGTCACGGTCGTCGGGGCGGCAGTCATTGGCTTCTTGGTATTGGGACCCCGGGTCGGCGCAGCCATCGGGTTAGACGCGCTGACATCGGCTCGCTGGTCTCAGGTGCTGGCCCTCGTGGCCGTCCTCGCCGGCGCGGGGATTCTTGCCCAGTCGCCACGCAGGTCACCTGGCGCACGGCCTGGCCCTCCGACACTCCCGCATCGCTAGTCCGCTGCCGTCTGTGGAGAGTCTCACAGAGGAGCCGGTGTGCGCATGTCGTAACCAACTAGGGATCCTGCAGCGTTTCTGTTCCCCTCACACACTTCACTCTCAGTAGACGCGATTAAGGATCGAGAAAACAACACAGAGCGACGCGCGTATGGTTTTCATGGCCGCCGTGAGTTGCGGCAAAGGGGCCGGATTTCAGTGCCCGCACCCGCCTCCACGCTGGCGGAACGACGGACCCGACCAGATAGAGGAAGCGGAGCGGTAACCACACAAGGGGGTGAGGATATTGCGGAAAGTCATCATCTACGCGCTAGCAGTAGCGCTGACGGTGGGAACGGTCTCATATTCTGTGCTCGGCCAGGCCAAGACCCGGGTGGACACGGTTCGGGCCCGCGGCAAACTCATTTGTGGCGTCTCCGGCAGCACGCCGGGGTTTTCCTTCCCCGATCCCGTGTCCGGCCGGATGGTCGGCTTCGACGCCGATTTCTGCTGGGCGGTGGCGGCATTCCTCGATGTGCCTGACGTCGAGTTCGTCAACCTCACTAGCGCCTCACGGATTCCCGCGGTCATCGCGGGATCGGTGGATGTCGTGTTCCGGACGACCACGCAGACGATCAGCCGGGATGATCAGGTCGACTTCGGCCCTGTGACGTTCTTCGATGGCCAGCGGCTGCTGGTGAAGACCAGCTCGAATATCAGCGGATTGGACGATCTCAACGGCGCGCGGATTTGTGTCCACACCGGGACGACCAGCGAGCGCAACATCACCGACCAGCTGCGGCAGCGCAACTTCCGCTTCCAGCTGGTGACCTTCGCTGAGGCCAAGCAGGCGTTTGACGGTATGGCCGCCGGTCGGTGTGATGTGTTTTCGACCGATGCCAGCCAGCTCACCGCGTTCCGGTCGACCGCGCCCACGCCCGCCGACTTCAAGATTGTCGGACGGGAGTTCAGCGACGAGCCTCTGGCACCGATGTTCTCGCAGGACGACTCCAAGTGGGCGAAGGTCGTCGACTACACCGTGTGGGGAATGATTCTGGCCGAAGAATTGGGCATCAACCAGTCGGTCACCCGTGATGCCGCCCAGGTGGCAGATCTGTCGAGCAAAGACCCGACTGTCAAGAACCTGCTCGAACTCAAGGGTGGCGCGATCCAGCGCGTCGTCCGCCTGGTGGGGAACTACGGCGAAGTGTACGACCGCTACTTTGGTCCCCGTCAGAAGACCGCGGTCACGCGCGCGGGCACGCGGAATGATCTCGCCAAGCGGGGCGGGGCCATGACCAGCCGGCCGTTCCGTAACTAAGCAGGGACGCGAGTTTCGGTGGCGCGGGCACGGTGTAATCCTTCCTGGGCGTGCATTCGGAAGCGCACGCTCAGGAGGATGGACAGAGAGACCCTGACCGCCTAATGTCTTCCTCGGCCCGTCGAGCCCTCTGGCGGGACGCGCGCATGCAGGCCATCGGCGCGCAGATCATTGTCGTGCTCGTCGTCGCCCTGGCTCTCTACGGAGCCACTGCTGCGCTGCAGCGCAGCTTGGCCCGCCGGCACATCTCGCTGGATTGGCGAGTCTTCGGCCAAACCGCGGGGTTTGAACTCAGCGCGCTGCAGTGGACGCTGGACCTCAAGACCTTCCACGTCAAACGTTTCGATCCCACCAGTACCAACGCCGAGGCCCTGATCGCCGGGTTATTCAACACGGTGCAGGTGGCGGTCATCGGCATCGTCGCCGCCACAGTGCTCGGCACGCTCGTGGGTATCGCCCGGCTGTCCCGCAACTGGCTGGTGGGGAAGCTCGCGCTGGGGTATGTCGAGGCGTTGCGCAACACGCCGTTGCTCGTGCAACTGTTCTTCTGGTACTTCGCGATCTTCTTACAACTGCCTGACGGTTCGCCCGCGCACCCCCCGCTGCAGATGTGGGGAGGAGCCATCATCCTCACCAACTCCGGTCTCGCCGTCGGCGCCACGTTGGTCCCGCGTTTCGGTCGGCTCATCGCCGAGGGCGGCTATCAACTTACGCCGGAGCTTGTGGCGCTTGTGATTGGGCTCGCCTGCTATACGTCCGCATTTATCGCCGAAATCGTCCGCGGGGGGATCCAGACTGTATCGCGGGGACAGATGGAGGCGGCGCGCAGTCTCGGGCTGACTTATCGCCAGGGCCTCGTCCTGGTGGTTCTCCCTCAGGTGGTGCGGGTCATTATCCCGCCGCTGGGAAATCAGTTCCTCAATCTCACGAAGAATAGCAGTCTGGCCCTAGGGATCGGCTACGCCGAATTGCTCACGGCGGCGAACACCATCAGTAGTCAATCCTTCCGCTCGCTCGAGGTGTTCACGGTGGTGACGCTGATGTACCTCGGGCTGTCGCTCGCGATCTCCGCCATCCTCAACCTGGTGCGTGCCCGCCTGGCCCTTCCGGGGACGGTCTAGCTCATGGCCGCCGGTATCCCCGTTCTTGCCCCCGACATGCGGCCGACCCCGCGCCAGTGGCTGGAGCGCAACCTGTTTGACGGTGTCTGGAACACCCTGCTGACCGTGGCTCTCGCCCTTGTCCTCGGCGCATTCTTTGCCGGGGCGACCCGCTGGGTCTTGCAGGCACACTGGGCGGTGATCGTCGCGAACCTGCGGTTTTGGTTGATTGGGTTTCTCCCCGCCGAAGTCGCCTGGCGCGCGTACTGGGCGGGAGGCCTGGTTGCGATGATGGCGATCCTGACGGCAGTAGGGCAGCGTGCTCGCGTGAGACCGGGAACCCTCGTGGGAGCCTGGGGCGGGGTGCTGGCCGGAGCCCTGTGGCTTCTCGTTCCTCTCCGACTGGACCACTTGGGCGGGCTGTACCTCACGTTGGTGGTGGCGACCGTGGGGATCGCGGGGTCGTTTCCCATCGGCGTGTTGGTCGGGATGGGGCGGGTCAGTCGGCTGCCGGTCATTCGGGCGTTGTCCACCCTCTATATCGAGGTGATCCGCGGCATCCCGTTTATCACCGTGCTCCTCTGGTTTTCCGTGTTCGTCACCCTGGTCTCCGGCGACGCCCTGAACAAAGTCCAGCGGGCGATGATCGGGATCATCATCTTCGCTTCTGCCTACGTGGGCGAGATCGTCCGCGCCGGCATCCAATCCGTGCCCCGAGGGCAGCGCGAAGCGGCGCGCGCCGTGGGACTGTCCCCGTGGCAGACGATGCGCCTCGTCGTGCTGCCGCAGGCCGTCAAGAACATGATCCCCGCCCTCGTCGGCCAGTTCATCAGTCTGTTCAAGGACACCTCGCTGACAGTTATCATCGGGCTCACCGAGTTGGTGGGTACCGGCCAGGCGTTGCTCGCGATCACGCAGTACCTGCACGCCGTCCGGGAAGTCTACGTATTCTTGCTCGTGCTCTACTTCGTGTTCTCCTTCGCCCTGTCGTCCGCCAGCCGTCGCCTCGAGAGGAGACTCGGTGTGGGCGAGCGGTAGGGCATCCGCAGACGGATGCGTATACTAAAAGGCGAGGTGGCCATGTGATGGCCGAAGTCGGTGTGAGCCCTCGAGAAAAAGCGACCGCCCCCCCGCGCCAGGGCGAGCCGATCATTGTGATGGAGGACGTGCACAAGTGGTTTGGCACGCTGCACGTGTTGCGCGGCATCAGTGTGAGAGTCTGGCCGGGTGAGGTCGTCGTGATCGCCGGGCCGTCGGGGTCGGGCAAGTCCACGATGATCCGGACCATCAATCGCCTGGAGACCCACGAGCGCGGCCGGATCGTTGTCGATGGGATCGAGCTGACCGATGACGTCCACAACATCGACGCGGTGCGCAGCGAAGTGGGGATGGTGTTCCAATCGTTTAATCTGTTCCCGCACCTCACCGCTCTGCAGAACATCAGCCTTGCGCCGATCAAGGTGCGGCGCTGGCCGCCGGAGAAAGCCGAGCGCATTGCGCGTGATTTGCTCGTGCGCGTCGGGATCCCCGAGAAAGCGCATGTCTACCCGGCCCTGTTGTCCGGGGGCCAGCAGCAACGCGTAGCGATCGCGCGGGCACTCGCGATGCAGCCGAAGGTGATGCTGTTTGACGAACCGACCTCGGCCCTCGACCCGGAGATGATCCAGGAGGTGTTGGATGTCATGCGCGGGCTGGCCGATGCGGGCATGACGATGATCATCGTCACGCACGAGATGGGTTTTGCCCGCGAAGTCGCCGATCGGATCCTCTTCATGGACGAGGGCGTGATCGTCGAAGAGGGCGCGCCCGAGCACTTTTTCACGAACGCCACGCACCCACGCACGAAGCAGTTTCTCTCTAAAATTCTCCGCCAGTAACCTTTCTCAGCGCTCCGCGTCCTCCCCCGTAGGGCCGCCGTGGTGTCTGCGCCCCCATGGTATAATGAGGCGTATTATCGAAAGGCAGGTGGCTCTTCCCGTTGGAGCCTGCGAGTAACCCCCTAGGTTGGATAGGTCTGGCGTTGCTGCTATTTCTGTCCGCGGTCGTCTCCGCGGTCGAAACGGCCGTGCTGGCTGCCAACAAGACAGGTCTGCGCCAGCGCAGCGAGGCCAACGACCCCCGCGCACGCCTGCTCTGCCAGCTCCTGGACGATCCCGGCCACCTGCGCACGACGCTGCAGGTGGCCAACTACACGGTCAATACCGGCGCCTCCGTACTGGCGGCCCTCCTGTTCCTGACGTGGCTGGGGCCGGGCTGGGGGTTGTGGCTGGCTGTCGTGGCGATGACGCTCGCGTTGCTGGTCGTCGGCGAGATCGTCCCGAAGACCGTCGCGGCGAAAAATGCCGACTGGCTCGCCCTGTGGGCCAGCTGGCCCGTGTGGGTCCTCACCGCCGTCCTGACGCCGGTGATCCGGTTCTTGTCGCTGGTCAGCGCCCTCGTGGTGCGACCCCTCGGCGGCCGCGTCAACGTCGCCGCCCCCTTGGTGACGGAGGAGGAAATCCGGCTGCTGCTCAAGATGGGGCAGGACGAGGGTGTTATTAAGGAAGATGAGGGTCAGATGATCCACTCCATCTTCGAGTTCGGCGATACCGTCGTGCGCGAAATCATGACCCCCCGGATCGATATGGTGTGCGTCGCGGACACGACGACGGTGGACGGCGTCTTGCGCGTGATCCTGGCCGAGGGGCACTCCCGGATTCCCGTGTACCACGACACCATCGATCAGATAGTCGGGATTGTGCACGTCAAGGACATCCTCAGCCACATCAAGGCCGGACACTACTCCCTGCCCGCGACGGAAGTCATGCGGCCGGCGTACTTCGTCCCTGAGAGCAAGAGGCTAGACGACCTGTTCCGGGAGATGCGCCGCCGGACGCAGATTGCGATTGTGGTGGATGAATATGGGGGCACGGCCGGGCTCGCGACGGTCGCTGACCTGCTCGAGGAGATTGTGGGGCCGATCCGGGACGAATACGATGTCGAGGAGAAACTCTTCGAGCGCGTCGACGGAGGCAGTGCCATCGTGGATGGCCGGCTGAGCATCGAGGAAGTTAACGAGTTGATGGACCTGACCCTCCCGGTGGGGGAGGTGGACACGATCGGCGGGTTCGTGTACGCGCGGCTCGGGCATGTGCCGGTGCCGGGAGAGACGGTCGCCGCTGGCGACACGGTCATCACCGTCGAGAAGCTAGAGGGTCATCGCGTCGCCCGGGTGCGCATCAGCCGGCGGGTGCCGGCGGAGCCCCTGCCTTCCTAAACAGCATGCGCACGCGTCTGCGACGGTACTTTATCACTGGTCTGATCGTCATTCTGCCCATCGCGGTGACCGTCAACGTCCTCGTGTGGTTGTTTTGGACGCTGGATGGGTTCCTGGGGTGGCTCTTCACGAAGTGGTCCGGTCAGGTCCTCCCGGGAGTCGGGCTCGTCGCCATGCTCGCCACGATCCTCTTGGCCGGGACCCTGGCCACCAACGTGCTGGGTCGGCGGATCGTGGGGTGGTTTGACCGCCTTGTCCTGCGGATCCCGTTCGCCCGCAGCATTTACTCCGCCACCAAGCAGCTCAGCGACAACATCCTCCAGCAGCGCGGCGCCAGCTTTCAACGTCCCGTGCTGGTGGAGTGGCCGCGCCGCGGTCTCTACACCGTGGGCTTCGTCACAGGGGAGACCGGAGGACGAGTTCAGGAGATCGCCGGGCAACGTGTTCTCAACGTCTTCATCGTGTCCACACCCAATCCGACCAGCGGGTTCGTGATCTTGGTGCCCTCCGACCAGATCTACTCCCTCGACATGAGCGTCGAGGACGCCCTCAAACTAGTCATGTCGGGAGGGATCGTGTCCCCGACGGAGTCCCGCCTTCCGGTGTCTGCGCGTCCCGCCGGCGATTCCTGATGGCTCGCCTGGGTACTGATGCCGCCCTCGTCGCTGCCGCTGCACGGGCAAGGGAGGCCGCCTACGCGCCGTACTCTCGCTTTCGGGTGGGCGCCGCTGTACGTACCGCGAGTGGCGCCGTGTACACAGGTGCCAATATCGAAAACGCGTCTTACGGGTTATCGCACTGCGCGGAACGCGTGGCGATCCACAAGGCGGTCTCGGAGGGCCATCGGCGCTTGGAGGTGGTCGCGGTCGTCGCGGACGGCACCTCGCCGGCTATGCCCTGCGGAGCATGCCGGCAAGTGATGGCAGAGTTTGGGGTCCGGCGCGTGATCGTGGCCACCCCCGCTGGCCGTCGGAGAGTCCGCTCTTTTAAGGAGTTGCTCCCCGAACCGTTCTTGGCTGATCGACTCCCCCGGAAGTAACCCACCACTAGGGCCAGCAGGGGACGAGGGGATGGTCGAAACCCGACACGCCTCCCAGGCTCCCGATTCCCCCCCACCAACTTCCGGACCTGGAAGTTCAGGTCACCGCTCCGGATTCGTCGCGGTCATTGGTCGTCCCAACGTGGGGAAGTCGGCACTGGTAAACCGTCTGGTCGGGCAGAAAGTGGCCATTACCGCGACCGCCCCGCAGACCACGCGAAGCCGGGTGTCAGGAATTCTCACACAGCCGGGTGTCCAGATCGTCTTTATCGATACTCCTGGGCTCCATCAGCCCCAGCATCGCTTGGGGGAGTGGATGGTGGATCAAGCCCTCCGCGCGCTGGGGGACGCGGATATCGTCTTGTTTGTCCTGGATGCCCCCCGGGGCGTGACGCCCGAGGACGAGCAGGTCGCCGCTAGGCTGCCTGTGGGGAGGCCGCCCGTCCTGGCCGTGCTCAACAAGGCCGATCGAGCCGATCCCGGATCCTTGAAAGAAATGGAGGCGAGCGTTCGCGCCCTCGGGGGGTTTGTCGGAGTCCATGCGGTGTCGGCTGCCACAGGGGCGAATCTGGACCGCCTAGTAGATCAGGTGGTAGCCCTATTGCCCGAAGGACCGGAGTACTTTCCCCCGGAGATGTTCACAGACCAGCCCCAGCAGTTCCTTGTCCGCGAACTTGTCCGGGAGCAAGCCATCAGCCTGACCAGAGACGAACTGCCCCACAGCATTGCCGTGGAGATCGAGGAGTTTACAGAGCGCCCTCCCGCTTCCGCCCGGGGAGGCCCCAAGGACGCGCCCTTGGTCTACATTCGTGCGGTCCTCCACGTCGAACGCGAGTCCCACAAGAAGATGCTGATCGGCCGGGATGGCCGGATGCTCAAGGCCATTGGGCAGCGGGCCCGGCGGGAGATCGAGGCGCTCCTGGGGTCTCGGATCTACCTCGAGCTGTGGGTCAAAACGACGAAGGGCTGGCGAGAGCGCGACGACCTCATCAAGGCGTTCTACCCCGAGTAGTTCCGCAGGTTTCCCCCCACGCGGTTGCCGATGGACCGATGCAGATGCGTCAGGTACAATTTTTTGGGCACAGTGAAGATGAAGCAGGGAATTTTTGTCGAGGCGTGGAATCCGTGCGCGGTTCTGGGCAATGATATGTGTCGGCCGCCTGGTCAATGCCCTCCGTCTGGACCCGGGCGGTGTCACACTCAGCGTGTTGGGATGTGCCGCATTGGCCCCCGGTGGGCTCGGGAGGTCTGGACCGGCCTCCTCCCGACGCGACTCTCTCACGACGTGCAATCTCATGGCAGTAATGGAGAGAGCGTGTGAAAGCTGAAATCCCCGAGATCGTTTCGCCCTCTCTTGTCCCTCCTTCACTCCGCGACCGCGGGATGAGCGGCCTGGCCCGATTGTTTTTCGGCTTTCGCCGGTCTTCCAAAGCCCTGCGCCTGTTTCTCGCGATCGCGGGTCCGGGCATCATCGTCATGGTGGCCGACAACGACGCGGGCGGCATTACCACGTACACCGTGACGGGCGCGCAGTACGGCATGCACCTGTTGTGGTTTTTGATTCTGCTCGGCCCCGTGGCCTATTTCGTTCAGGAAATGACCGTCCGGCTCGGCGCGGTCACGAAACGAGGCCATGCCGAGGCAATCTTTACCTCCTTCGGGCGCTTCTGGGGATGGTTCTCGTTGCTGGACCTGGTCATGACCGACTGGCTCACGATGATCACCGAATTCATTGGCATGACAGCCGCGTTGAGTATCTTCCACGTTCCGCCGGTCCTCACCGTGGTGATCTGCTGGCTCATCATGGGGTCGATGATCATGACCGGACAGTACTGGACGTGGGAGAAGATCACGCTCGGGTTCGTCGTGCTCAACCTGATCTACATCCCCGCGGCGTTTCTGGTGCATCCGTCCGTCCCTGAGATCCTGCACAACAGCTTCATCCCGCACTTTCCACCGGGCGGATTCACAAACACGCTCTTCTTCCTGCTCATGGCCAACATCGGGACCACAATTGCCCCCTGGATGCTCTTCTTCCAGCAGAGTTCTGTGGTGGACAAAGGCCTCAAAGAGAAAGATATCCAGTACGGAAAAATCGACACGCTCATTGGCGCCATCTTGACCGTCGTGGTTGCCGTGGTGCTGATCATCGTCGCCGGGCAGTTGTTGCAGGGCACGAACGTAGATGATGCCGCGAAAGCCGCCGGCCTGCTAATACCTCAGAACCGCTTCATCGGCACGGTGATGGCGATCGGGTTGTTTGACGCCGGCCTCCTGGGCGCGGTGTGCATTTCTCTGGCGAGCTCCTGGGCGTTCGGCGAGGTCTTCGGGTGGGCGCATTCCTTGAACCACAAAGTGCGGGAAGCGCCGTGGTTTTATGCATACTACTTCTTCGATCTTCTGCTCGCCGGCACGGTCGTGCTGATTCCGAAGGCCCCGCTGGTCCTCATCACCCTGTTCGTGCAGGTGATAGCCACCACATTGCTCCCGGCGGCGCTGGTGTTC
>DASWFZ010000210.1:0-2494 GCA_036393975.1 bacterium
CCTCGCTGGATCACCGAGGGGAACTCCTCGCCATACGTGGTCGTGGCGATGACATCCCCTGCGTCGTCAGGACGTACCACATAAGAGTGCACGAAGTACACATTGCTGCCGTCTGCGACGCCATCCAGGAGCGGAGAGGGCTGCCGGATCGCGAGCTGGTTCCATCCCATGTGCGGGACCTTTAATCCGCTGGGTAGCCGCCTGACCTCTCCGGGCACCAGTCCCAACCCTCTGGCGGTCGGGGATTCCTCGCTGCGCGCGAACAGTAACTGCATTCCCAAGCACACGCCCAGCAACGGAATGCCGTCTAAGACCTGCGCGCGGATCCAGTCCGGGAATCCAGCGGCCTGCAGGCGCGCCATGGCCGCGCCAAACGCGCCCACCCCGGGGAGAACGATCCCGTCCACGCGCTCGCCCGTCGGCGCCTGGGTCACCACACCCACCTCGGCTCCGGCCAGAGTAAGCGCCCGTCCAATGCTGCGCAGGTTGCCCGCCCCGTAGTCGATGAGGGCCACCCGCACCCGCGGCGATCGCATGTCCTAGAGCCTCCCCTTGCTCGACGGCACGGCCTGATCCACGACGCGTGTCGCCCGGTGCAGGACGACCCCGGTGCTCTTAAAGCCGGCTTCTAAGATGTGGTGCGCGTTGCGGCCGTGGAGTTGCAGCAGGTGCAGGGTCACGGCGGCGTTTGCTGTGAACGCGCGGAAGAACTCCTCCGCCAAGTCCGTGGCAAACGTCCCCAACATCGTCTGCTCCACTGTCAGTCCATAGTGCAGGTAGGCCCGCCCACTGATGTCCAAGGCGGCCAGCACCAGTGCGTCGTCCATCGGCGCATGCAGGGAGGCAAACCGCGCGATGCCTCGTCCGTCCCCCAGCGCAGCCTTGAAGGCCTGCCCCAACGTAATGCCGACGTCTTCTACGGTGTGGTGCGGCTCGACCACCAAATCGCCGTCGGCCTCGATGGTGAGGTCGAATCGGCCGTGCGTGGCAACCTGCAGGAGCATGTGATCGAAGAACGGGATGCCGGTGCGAATCGCGCGTTCGCCCGCCCCGTCCAAGTTGAGCACCACCCGGATCTTGGTCTCGGTGGTTTCATGGGTGATGCGGCCGATGCGGTCTATACGGATCGCCCCCTCACAGACGCGCGCAGCGCGTCGAGGAACTGGTTGTTTTCTGCGTGTGTCCCGACCGTGACCCGCAGGCAGTTTTCTAAGAGGGGTCCGCGAGACACATCGCGGACGAGCACCCCGCGCTCGAGGAGTCCTGCGAACACATCTGCGGCGGGGGCGCGGGTGCGCAGCAGCAGGAAATTCGCCTCCGAGGGGTATATGGTGACGCCGTCAATTGCGCGCACGACGCCTTCGAGACGTCTCCGTTCGGCGATGAGTGCTTCCACCCGGCCCGAGACGAGCTCGGGCCGCTGCAAGGCCACGAGCGCTGCCTCCTGGGAAAATACGTTCACGTTGTATGGCGGGAGGGCTTTGCGGACGGCCTCCAGCACCGCCTCACCGGCGATGATCCACCCCACGCGCACCCCGGCTAGCGCAAAGCCCTTGGAGAATGTCCGCACAATGGCCAGGTGCCCGTACCGGGACAGATCGCCGACGAACGACGCCGCGGTGAACTGGGCGTAGGCTTCATCGATGACGACCAGCCCACGCGAGGATTCCAGCACGGCGGTCAGGCTGGGCCGCGCAAATGCATTCCCGGTCGGATTATTGGGGGACGCGATAATCGTCACCGCAACCTCGGGGGAGGAGACTGCGGCCACCATCGCCTCTGTATCGAGGGAAAAGTCCTCGCGCAGTGGCACAGCCTGCACGGTGGCGCCTCCGATTACGGCTAGAGGCGCGACCATCGAATACCCGGGGGCGGTCACGACCGCACGCCGCCCGGTCGCATACGTGCTGACCAGAGCCAAGATCGCCTCGTTGGATCCGTTGGTGACAGCGATCATCGTGGGGCTGACGCCGCAAGACTCCGCGAGAGCCTGACGCAGCGCTTCAGAATCCACGGCGGGGTAGCGATTCCAGGGCCGAGCGGCCACGCGGCGGAGGACCTCGTCTTTAAGCTCGGGCGGCCAGTCCCACGGGCTCTCGTTCTGATTGAGTTTCACGAGGGCCTCGCGGCGGAGCCGATACGCCGTCAAGGCCTCGATCTCCGGTCGGGGACGCAGGCCGGACGTGATGGGCGTGCGCTGACTCATTGGGCGCTCTCCGCAGTTCGGCGAGTTGTCGGCGCGGCCGTCACCGGCGCGCTGATGGTGACGGTACGTTTCATCTGCTCGACCAAAGGCTGCACCACGGTCGCCTTGGTCCGCAGGCTGACGCGATTGACCACGAGGCGGGCGCTGGACTGGAACACTTCGGCGACCTCGGCGAGGAGGTTGTCGCGCAGTGTCTGGCCCGTCATCACCAGATCGACAATTCCGTCGGCGAGCCCCACGCGCGGGGCGAGTTCGACCGACCCGTGCAGCTGGACGATCTCGACCGGT
>DASWFZ010000211.1:0-20181 GCA_036393975.1 bacterium
TCTGAGGGTTCGCGGCCATCCGCAGAGCCCGTTTCCGGCTCCGTCGCACCGATCGTGGGACAAGATGGCGGGCCGCCGTCTTCCCATGCAGGTTGTGTGTTTCCATGACCCGATGTCCCATTGCGGAAGCCTCCTTGGTGAAGACCCCCGCTGCCCAGGCGGCATCGCGGGGAAGTCCGGCTGTTCCAGTCTCGGATCGCGTCTGGGGTGGGTCTGCCCTCAGAACAAATCCGGTAGACGTACGGCTGGGTGGCGGACGTCCGGCTCGTCTTTTGTTATGCCCTGACGCGGCCTCCCACCGGGCAAGATCGGCTCCGGCATCTTGGGTAATCGAGTAGTTCTTGGGGCAATACTCAATAGTCAGGAGGAGGCGACTCATGTTCGGTCCATTCGTGTGGTATTTCCGGAGAATACAAGCCCGGCGGAGAGGCAGATACGACGGCGCGCAAGGCGTGCCGGCCCTGCAGGAGGCGGAGACGTTTCCCCCTGGCGAGTTCCGCTTGAAGGCGACGGCCGATCGGGAGTTGGAGTGGCTGGCCCGACGCTGGTCGCACATCGACAGGCGTCTTAAGGGACGGTACTGTGGCCTGTTGCGTGAGCTCCGTTTGCTGAAGATCACGTTGACGGAGATGGAGTTCGAGTCCAAGAGGCTGAAAGACGTCCACGACGCTAATGCGGGCGCGATCGATCTCGAGCTCAAGGCCAAGCGCGGCACGCGAGGATTTGAACACGAGTGGCGGATGAATCCCCTCGGCTACCTGCTGTTCATGGTGGCGATTTTGATTGGCGAGTTTCCGCTCAACGCCATCGCCTTTCGGCTGTTCGGGGAGGCGGAGATCCTCACGTATGTGATGACACTGGTCCTAGCCGTCTCCCTGGTGGGGAGCGCGCACGTCTTGGGGATTTTCCTCTCAATGGAGCAACCCAGTCGGGTCCAGAAGATCTTGCTGACCGTGTGTGTGCTCGCGCCATTGGGAGCGATCTCCGCGATTGCCTTGGTCCGAGAGGCGTATGTCGCGGAAGTGGGAAAGGCGGTCATGAGCCCCCGGGCGGTGACCGCCGTCTTTGTGCTGATTAACCTACTCATCTACGCAATCGCGACCGTCCTGTCGTACCTGACGCACGACCCGGTGGCGCGGCAGGTGCGCATGACCGAGATCCCCCACCAGCGACTCCAACGGCGGATGGCCCGCTTGCAGCGCCGGAAGGAGAAGCTGGAAATCCGGCTGCAGTACATGGTAGCCTGGCGGCAAAAGTCCCTTCAGGCGATGATGCACGCCGCGCAAATCATCAAGCAGGAATTCGAAGAGCTCATTGAGGAGTATCGGATGGGCAACCTGGAGGCGCGCGAGGAAAAGGCGGTTCCTCTGGCGTTCAAGAACCATCCTGAATTCACGTTCCCGCTGACCCTCCAGGTCCTGGACTGGTACTGTCCAGAAGTCCCTGACCTCGTGGCCACAAGTCGGGTGCTGACTTCCACCAAAGACCCCACACCCTAAGGATGAGATGAGACCGGTGCACCGTCGCCTGGTCGTCCTGACCCTCGCCCTGGCGCTGCTCGCGTCTGGGTGCGGGGGCAAGTCTGCGCAGACGCACGTCACCGTCGTCTTGTTCCACGTGACGGGAAGTACCTACAAGGGAAACGTCCGAGGCCAATACCTCACGGATTTCGCAAAGATCCTGAACGGCCCGGCGGCGGGCGGCGTTCTGGTCGGCGACGTCATCGACGATAATCCCCTCGCGCACTCCTCCTACCCCATCAATGCGTCATTTGACCGCTTCAACCCGATGGCCGAGAACAAACTGGACTACCAGCGCCGGAGTCGCCAACAGCGGGACGAGGTGATGAAGGCGGCGGAAGCGCTCGTGCGGAAGCCTCCGTCGGGTCGCCTCGGGCACAACATCATCGACTCGATGCAGCTCGCTGAGAGTGCCTTTGCGACCTTCCACGGGGACCGCGAGCTGCTCGTCATTTTCTCGGACATGATCGAGCAATCGAAACGGTATGACTTTACAGGCGAGAACCTGACACCAGCCCGCATCGACCAGATCATCAACCAGGAACGGTCGGCCGGACGCGTGCCGGACTTGCGGGGGGTCGAGGTTTGCGTGGTCGGGGCGGGAGCCTCCCCGACGGGAGGCCTGGCGACGGAGAGGTTGCTTGCGATCCGGCAGTTCTGGCTTTCCTACTTCCAAGCGACTGGCGCGCACCTGCCCAAGGAGCGGTACAGCTCTGCCTTGCTGAAATGCCCCTGATGGCCTGACCTCGAAACAGTGTCCCGTTCCAAACGGGACGGCACAGGGTGTGGTGTTGTACACTGATCCCTGTCGCGTCCGAAATCCGGTCTGTCCGATGACCCGGAAGGAATTCGTCGACCTTCTCACCTGGATTCACGCGGAGGTTCCAGACGCCGCCCGCGGTCTCTCCCGCCTCCGCCGGCAGCGGCAGGTGCCGTTCTTGAAAGTTCTGCTCGGGGCGATCTTGTCCCATCAGACCACGAGCCTGCAGACCCGCCTGGCCACTGAGCGATTGTGGAGCTCTTACCACACACTTGGGCGTTTGGCTAAAGCGGAGCACGCCGAGATCGCCCGCCTCATTCGCAACGTGGGGCTGGGGGGCATCAAGGCCCGGCGTGTCGTGGCGATCGCCGCGGAGATTGGAGATCGGTGGACGAGTGCGCGGCAGCTGGCGCGATACGTCAGGTCTGCGCCTCTGGAAGACGCGCGACGGGCGCTCCTGGAGTTGCCGGGGGTGGGACCCAAGACCGCTGCGGTCGTGCTGCTGTTTCGATTCCACCGGCCTACCTTCCCGGTGGATACAAACATTCTGCGCGTCGCACGGGGACTAGGTTGGGTGGGGAAGGGGGGCGATCCGGAAGACGTGCGGGCGGTCGTCGAGAGGATCCTTCCACGCGATCCCGCGCTTTTGCTCAAAGCGCACGCCTACCTGATTGCCCTCGGGCGGGTTACGCAGCGGGGAAGGAGACAGGATCTGATCGATAGACTCCGGGACCTCGGGATCGGTCGCGGCGCAGTGAAACGATCACCTTCTCGCCGAGCCGCGAGAACCTGAGGTGCACATCGGGAGCGCACCAATATCCCGATGGGTGAGCGCGGCTGAGCGCGGGCGCCAAGATTGCTCGCGGGGGTCGCCAGTGATCGATTCGTGCAGCGGGCAGTGGGGAAGAGCGGTTAGGCAGTTTCGATGATGTCACCGACGCGGATCATCCCGTCGCTTAAGACCTCTGCTCGGAGACCACCTCGGTGCACGAGGCCCCGAAGGACACCCTTCTGACTGAGGCCTTCTAAGTGAGAGCAGGGCTCGCACAATCTCGCGCCCGCGAAGATCACGGGACCCACGCGGAAGCGGCGCCCGACAAGGTGGTTGAGCGCCACCCCTTGGGTCACAATATTTCGTCGGGCGGATGTCGGGGGAATCGCAATTCCATATTCGCGTTGGAGTGCCTCAATCGATTCCAACTCGATGAGCGTAACCTGGCGGCCAGTTCCAGGCGTCTCGGAGTAAGTCCCGACCCCCAGGCAGTACCGGTCTCCGTCCAGCCCCTTTCCGGCCACTGCGCGAACCTCCGGAACTGACTTCATTGGGCTGCTCGCCATTGGCGTGATGCAAATGGCCGTGACATTCCCTAACCGCATCCGTCACCTTTGCGCGCTGACCTCAGGTGATCTATCTCATGCCAGTTAATTTTTGTAAAGCGAACACGCCCCACAACTTGATCTTAGCAGATGGAAGATCTTACTGGGCATCTACAGATTGCGCCGAAAGCGGGTTCTGCGCGAGGGTTCTGGTTGTTAGCGCGCGCTCAGTTGGATGGTGTGCACTACGTGGATAACGACCGTGACCAGCATGAAGATCACATACAGACGCAGGCCCCACAACAGGACTCGCACTCCTGGCGAGAGCCGAATCCGTCCCCAGTGGATCCGTTCTTTTGCTCTGACAAGTTGGTCCTCTTCGAGTACGGACAGGATAGCATCCGGCCTGTCGGTGCGGTCCGGGGCGCTGGGGTTGGGGTGAGGAATCCCCTCGGTCCGTCTATCGTCCGGGCGTTGCATTCTTCTCACCTCGATCAACGGCTCGTAGTCAATCGCGTCCTTCTACCCTCCGCCTAGGAGGTGGGGAAAAACGGTGAGGATCCCCCATACCAGGCCGGCGGCGACCAGTCCGACCGTCACGGCGATCGCCGCAATGTTCGCCCAGAGGCCGTTGGCATGAGCTCCAATGATCTCGCGGTCGTTCACGAGCAAGACTAAGAAGAGTAACGCCGGCGGCATCGCCAGAGTGGCGATGACGTTGACGATTAGCACAATGTAGGTGAGGGGCGCGTTCGGGAGCAGAACCAGGGCCGCCGCTGCAGCGGCCGATCCCAGGAGGATGGCATAGAATCCCCACCCCTCAGAGAGAGGGATGTTAAGGCTGTGCGGCTTGTGCAAAACTTCGCCAAAGGCGTAGGCCGATGACGCCGAGATCGTCATAGCGGCGAGCAGTCCCGCTTCTGTGATCCCGAGGGCGAAGAGCAGGGCGCCGACGTGTCCGATCAGAGGCTCCAAAGCCTGGGCGAACTGCGCGGCTTGGTAGTCACTTGCGTTGATTCCGTGAGCGAAGAGTGGCGCGGTTGCGAGAATCGCGGCAATCCCAAACATCGCCGCCACGAGGCTTCCCGCCAGCGTGTCGATGCGCCCGGCGGTAATGTCACGGGGTTGCAGGCCCTTGTCGACCACCGCGCTCTGCTGGAAGAACAGCATCCAGGGTGTTACCGTGGCCCCGATGTCGGCCATGATCAGCAGCATGGTGTCAGGTCTGAGCAAACCGCCGGCAGGAAGCGGTGTCCAGGTAAGAAACGCGCGGCCGACCGCGCCCCACTGCGGGTGCGCAAGCAGCGCGGCGGGGACGAACAACCCGTTGAAGACGGCCAGTCCCAAAAGCGTTCGTTCCCACGTCCAATAGCGGTGGGTCAGGATGACGACGAACACGAGCACCACGGCGCCACCCACCGCCAGTTCTGCGGGAACCCCAAAGAAACTGAGGCCCGCGCGCACCCCGATGAACTCAGTAACGAGCGTGAGGAAGTTGCCGATGATCAGGTCCGCAATCGCGAAGCGTCCCCAGAACGGCCCGAAGCGTTCGAAGATGAGTTCGGCGTGCCCGCGGTGAGTGACCGCGCCCAAGCGCAGGGTCATCTCCTGGACGACAAACCCCGCCAGGAACGTGAGCAGCACAAACGGGAGAAAGAACCCAACCCCGAACTGCGCGCCAGTGGCGGCGTAGGACAACATGCTCGGCGCATCGTTCTCCCCGAGAAACACTAGGATCCCGGGGCCTATCAGCAGCCAGAGTGGCCTCAGCCGTCGCAGCAGCGAGCGTTGCTGGTAGCCTTGGCGGGCACGCTCGACAGCCAGGCGGTCTCGCGCCCGGTCGATGTCCTCGTGGGTGATCTCGAGGTCCGGGGCAGGCGGCTGAACTTGTGGGGTCATCACAGAATTTTAGCATCCACTAAATATCGACCACATCCAAGACTAAAGGACCACCATGGCTAGTGTCAAGGCAATTCACTCAGCTCTTCACCTCGTGGGGAGAGACAGCTTTGCGCGCAAATGAGGAGCGGACATTTTCACTGAAATCTTAGGGCGGACAGAATCACGGAATTACCACACGGCCGACGGTGCGCGTTTGACAGCGTGCGCGGGCGTTTGATACAGTGGCAGAGAAGCCCGTTCCCTTTAATCCGGTCCGGGAGGCCGGAAAGGATCCCATGGAACAGCCCGCCGCACTCGAGATATCTCTCGCCACCGAAGTCGCTGGCATTCGATTCGCCAATCCCGTTCTCGCCGCGCCTGGCCCGCTGGGCTTCGGGCGGGAAGCTCAAAATGTCGTGAACCTCCGTGCGTTCGGGGGTTTCATCACCAAGACCGTCACCGTCGAGCCGCGTGCAGGTAATCCCTACCCCCAGATGGCGCGTACTGAGGGCGGCTGGTTAAATTCGTTAGGTCTGCCCAACAAGGGGCTGGCGGCATTTCTCACGCGTGATCTGCCGTTTCTGGCGACTCTGGGAATCCCGATCATCGTCAGTGTCGCGGGTCACACCGTCGACGAGTTTGTGACCCTCGTCGAGTGGGTCGGCCAGGAATCCGCCGTGGCCGGCATTGAGCTGAACCTGTCGTGCCCGAATGTAGAAGACGGCCTGACTTTCGCCGTCGATGCTCACGCGACGCGCGACCTACTCGCTCGGGTGCGCTCGCTCACGGCCAAGTCCCTGATCGCAAAACTCTCACCTAATGTCGCCGACATCGTGGCGATTGCGAGAGCCGCGCACGAGGGAGGCGCAGACGCGCTCACCCTCATCAACACACTCACCGGCCTGGCCATCGATGTGGAAACGCGCCGGCCGCGCCTGGGAGGAATTACCGGCGGGCTCTCTGGCCCTGCGATCCGTCCGATTGCCGTCCGTATGGTGTGGGAAGTGGCTCGCGCAGTGCCATTGCCGATTATCGGGGTCGGAGGCGTGGCCTCCGCTTCCGATGCCCTGGAGTTCATAATTGCGGGTGCACGGGCAGTCGCGATCGGTGCCGCTGTCATCGATCGTCCCACCGTCGCTGAGGCCGTGGTCGCCGGCCTTGTAGACTACCTTCAGCGACACCAGCTTGAGTCACTCTCGCGAATCGTCGGCACACTTGACACGCCCTCGCCAACGACGGCCGCTGAGGTGCCCCCCGTGCCTGCCCACGCGAACTCTACACTGACTTCGTAGCTCCACAGAGAGTGGTCGGTCGACCCCGCAAACAATCGGGGCGGCGATCGTTCCGATCAGATCAATGCCTTCCCCCAGTTCCGCCGCTCAAGTGCCCTTTGTGTTTTCTGGCTTCCTGCACCAGTGCGGCGGCGGTACATGCCACGGGCTGAGGGCCGTTAGAGGAGGGCATAGGGGTGAAGAGATGGGTGTCCAACGTAAAGGAATGTCGGTGCGGAGGGCGTCGTGAAACGAGAGATCAAGATCCAAGCAGGCCCCGTGAACGCAGAGGCGGAGCTCAACGACACCGAGACCGCCAAGGCAGTGTGGGGCGCCCTGCCGTTCAAAACCACCGCGAGTACATGGGGAGAGGAAATCTATTTTGAGATCCCAGTTCGCCACCCGCTAGAGCTTGGGCAGGAAACCGTGCAAGCGGGTGACCTCGGGTACTGGCCGGTAGGGCGGGCGTTCTGCATTTTCTTTGGGCCGACACCGGCGAGCAAAGGTGACGAGATCCGGCCTGCGAGTCCGGTGACGGTTATTGGCCACCTCCGTGGCAACCCCCAGGCTTTCAAGCATGTGCGTGACGGGGTCCGTGTCGTGATCACGCGCCGAGAAGAGCCGCGCGACGAAGTGTGATAGTCGGTTTGCTCTCGAGGTCGTTGCTGCGGGTCAAGTTTTGGCGAGCTTCGTAATGCGTCCCATTCGGAGGTTAATGGGACAGACCCCGTTGCCGCACCCGGGTATTCCGCACGATCCCCGCGCCTCCTTCGCCTGAATCCCTTCCCCCCCGTGCCCGCCTGAGTGCAGTTGGGACTGAAGGGGTCACCACCGCACTAGGATGGTCAAAATCACCTGACTGCGTCGCTGACGGAGCACTCCTCGGAACTTCGTCGGGCGGTCCCGCGTATACGAGTGTGACTCCCACAACACGGCGGATAAGAGAGCGTTAAGGTTTGACCAGGGGCAGACGATGTTCAGATTACCCCCGCCTGGAACTGGGGAGGACCGATTCCGTTGGTCAGTCCAAAACTTCCCTCATTTCGGCACGGAACTTGCTGTGTGATTTGGCTGTACGCGGGCATAGGATTAGACAGATCCGGAGGGTCAAGTGACGGTAAGGCGTAATTCCCTGCTCCGCTTTGCGCTGGTGAGCGGTCTCGTGGTGATCGCGCTGACCACGAGTCTATCGTCTCTTGCTGTGGGAGCTCTCCGCTACTCGGTTGTCGATCAAGAGGCACGTCAAGTCGCTGCGCAGATCCAGCAGCTGATGTTGCAACCGCTTACGCCCGACGATCTGGAGCGCGGGCTGGGGGAGAATACGCGGGCCGCCCTCGACACTCTCTCCGCCGATCAGCACAAGGCGAACGTGCTCCGGCTCCTGTTGTGGAACCGCAAAGGCGTCCTCCTCTATACCAACGACCATCAGGGCGATGGGCAGAAGGCGACGCCCTCCGATGGTCTGCGAGCTGCCTTCTCGGGTTCCATGGCCGTCCTTCCGCTAGCGCCTGAACGTCTACAGCCGTTTTCGCCGGAGACGATTTACTTGTCTGTCGAGGGGTATCTCGAGTACCTCATGTTTCAGCGCAGCCAGGTCTGGATTCGGCCCGGCCCGCCGACGGTGTCGGCGCAGACGACGCGTCCCTTAGTCGCGCAGGCGGCCAGCTTGGGTGTCGCTCGGGTATTCGTGCCCGTGCGGTTCACCGAGACCGCAACCCCGGCGGGGGCGTTTGAAGTCTTCTACGATTTTCGCCCTCTGCAGCAGAAACTCGCCCGGCTCCAGAAAGCGGTGTGGACGACCATTCCCGGGGGCTTCCTCGCACTCTATTGTGCGATGCTCGTCGTGGTGCAGCGCACCTCGCGGGTCTTGACCAAACAGCGTGAGGATCTGCGCGCCGCGCACCTGGGGACGTTCCATGCCCTCGCCAGCGCGGTGGACGCCCGTGACTCGGAGACCGGTGACCACTCGGTCCGCGTCGCGACATACGTCGTCGCGATCGCCCAGGACCTTGGGCTGTCGGCGGAGCAGATTGCCGAACTGAAAATCGCAGCTGAGTTGCACGACATCGGGAAAATCGGCGTCCCGGATTCCGTGTTGATGAAGCCCGGCCCCCTGACCTCGGCCGAGTGGGACCTCATGCGCCACCACGCTATCGTGGGGAGCAGCATCCTGCAGTCGACCCCCCTCAGCGCCGCCGTGAAAGAAGCCGTCCGTCACGTGCACGAGCACTGGGATGGCGGAGGCTATCCCGATCAACTCAACGGGGAGCAGATTCCGCTGTTTGCGCGCATCATCGCGGTCGTGGATGCGTTTGAGGCGATGACGTCCAAGCGCCCATACCGGTCCGCGCTGTCGCGCCATCGGGCCATGGGGGAATTACAGCGCAAGCGCAACTCCCAGTTCGATCCGCAAGTCGTGGACGCTTTCTGCCGCGTCGGGGTAGGGGATCTGACCGGTTTCCGTAGCGCCTGACTTCCCGAGAGTCCCGTTTGCAGGTCTTTTATCAACCAGTGGTTCTTCAGAGGTCGAGGAGCGCTCCTAGTCTGCTCGTCCCGAAAAACCAGTGTTCCTAGAGAGTCTCGCGTTCAGTGAGGTGGCACCCCGTCCGCGCTACTTGAGTGTGCCTGCCATTAGGCCTGAGACGAAGTAGCGGCCCAGCACCACGAAGATCACTAACGGGGGTAGAGAGGTCAACGTGGCGCCGGCCATCTGGATGTGCCACAGCTGCGCATAGTTACCCTTCAAGCCCGCGAGCACGGGCGTGGCGAGTTGGTTGAGCGTGCCTTGCGTCATGGCGGTGGGGATCAGGAACTCGTTCCAGACCAGCGTGAAGATCAGGATAGCCGTCGAGATAATCCCCAGGCGCGCGGCGGGCACGAGGATCCGCCAGTAGAATGTGCTGGGCCCACAGCCGTCTAGTGTCGCCGCTTCCTGCAACTCCATCGGGACGGTCTGAAAGAAAGTGGCCGTGATGAGCGCGGCCATCGGGGTGGTGAGGAGAAGGTACGCGACGATCAGGCCGGGGCGGGTATTGATGAGGTGCAGGGCGGAGAGCAACTGCGTGAGCGGAATGAGGACAATCTGGTAGGGCAAGAACGTGGCGATCGTAGCTAAGAAGAAGATCGCCGGCGCGGGCCGGAAGCGCAGGCGCGACAGGAAGAAGCCCGCCCAAGAGCCCAGGAGGACCGCCAGGGCCGTGGCCGGAAGCGCCACCAGCGTGCTGTTCACCAGTCCGTAGCGGAGGGCGTCCAGGGCCACGCGATAGTTCTCCACGGCAAACTCCCGCGGCGGCAGGACGTACTGGCCCATGGCGATCTCCCGCGTGGTCTTGAGGGATGTGGCCAGCATCGTGTAGAGGGGGAGGAGCCAGACCACCGCCACAGCCGTCAGGAGTACCACCCACACACCACGCGGGGAGAGCTTCACGTCGGGAGTCTCCGCGTAGACCACCAGGCATACGGGACGACGACGGCAATCGCGAGGACCATGATGACCACGCTAATCGCCGCCCCAATGCCAACGAACTGTTGCCGGAACGTCGCCACGAACATGAAGAAAGACAAGACCTCCGTCGAATTCCCCGGGCCTCCGAACGTCATCACCCACACCAAGTCGAACACTTTCAGGGTGACCAGAATGAGCATGGCGACGACGATCATCGTGGCATGGCCCACATTCGGCACAACGACGTAGCGGAAGAGATTCACGTCGGTTGCCCCATCGACGCGGGCGGCCTCGAAGATCTCCCGTGGAATGTCGCGAATGGCGGCGAGGTACAGGGTCATCGCAAACCCCGTGTACTGCCACACCGCCGCGCCGATCAGACAAAACGTTCCCAAGGTGGGATCGGCGATCCACGGCTGCGCCCATCGTCCCAGCCCGATCGAACGGAGGATATCGTTAAAGACCCCTGCGTCCGGGTCGTACATCCAGGCCCACACGGTCCCGGTTACCACGAACGAGAGGGCCATCGGATAGAGAAACAGGGGCCGCAGCACCCGCTCGGCCCTGCCGACGAGGTCGAGGCCGTACGCCAGGAGCAATCCCAGCGACGCGGTCGGGACGATAAACACCCCCAGCCACGTGAGGTTGTTGCGCAGGCTGGTGAGGAACCGCTGTCGCAGCGTGCCGGTGAGCAGGGCGTGAAAGTTGTTCCACCCGGCAAACTTCCAGACCGGCGCCATTCCCACCCAATCGTCCATCGCGACGGCCGCCGTCCAGGCCATCATGCCGTACATGAGGACCACGATGAGCAGGAGGGGACCCAGGAACAGGATGACGTGGGTGCGGGTGTAGGTCATGAGAACGGCGGGAACGGCGGGCGCCCCCTCTGGGCTTCCAGACGGGGGCGCCCCTGGCCGTTACTTCGCCCAGTACCAGTTGCCGGACTCGGTCACCTTGTCCAACGTCATGGCGTCGCTAATCTCCGTCAGCGCCCGCTTGACGTCGGGACTATAGAGGAAGCGCGTCAGGATGTCCTGCCAATCGCTCAAAAACGCGGGGGGAGCCAGCACCCCGTGAATCGAGCTGGGCACAATCCGCTTGCTCTTAAAGGTGGCCGACGCCGTGCGGTGCAGCTTGTCCGGGTAGGTGCTGTCCGGCACGGCTTTGTGGATGGCGATGGACCCCTTCACGATATTGAACGTGCCCTGGACCTGCGGATCGGTGAGGTTGGTCAGCCACGCCGTCGTCGCCTCCGGATGCTTGGCGCCGACCGGTCGCACGAAGGTGTCGACAATCATGAGGAAGACTTCCTGGGGCTTCTGGGGGAAGCCAACCGCGTCCCAGTCCACGCCCTCCTTGAAGCCAGCCTGTACGAGCAACCCCGCGGCGAAATCGCCGATCACCATCATGCCCATTTTCCCCTCCGCCATGGGGCCGGCAATGTCACTCCAGGTCTTGGCTCCATGGAACTCGTACAGGTAGGGGACGAGGTCCTTGTACTTCTCCAAGGCCGTCCGGAGTTCGGGCGACGTCGCGACGTCCAGCTGACCGGTGTAGAACTTCTCATACACGTCGGGTCCGCCGGTGGAGAGCAGCACGACGTCAAAGAGGAAGACCGCCGGCCACTTCTCGCGCGTCCCGATGGCGATCGGCGCCACGCCGGGTTTCTCAGCCTTGATCCGTTTGGCGGCGGCGATCAGTTCATCCGCGGTCGTCGGCGGGGCGAGCTTCAAGTCTTTGAACAGCTTCGTGTTATAGAAGAGCCAGTTCGCGCGGTGGGCGTTCATCGGGATGCCGTAGTGCTTGCCTGAGAACGTGGTCATCTTGCCGATGACCGCCGGGTAGTTCGCGTTGAGATTCTGCGCGGTCCACACGTCGTCGACCGGCGCGACGTAGTTGCCGTCGACGTACTGCTTCAGTTCGGCACCGCTCAGCGACTGGAAGGTATCCGGGGGAATCTTGGCCGCGAGCAACCCCAGCAGGACCGTCTTCAGCGTGATCCCCCCGCCCCCCGCGACGGGGTTGTCGACGATCTTTGTCGTGGAATTTTTCTTCGTGAACGCGTCGAAGATCACTTGCATTGCTTGGCGCTCGCCGCCCGCCGTCCACCAATGGTAGACGACCAGCTGCTGTTGCTCAGCGGCGTAGAGGGCGGTCGTCGCCCCCAGGGTCGTGGCTAACGCGATTGCCAGCCACCGTATGACTATCTGATGCCGGGTCATGCTTCTCGCCTCCTTACGAGGATGCTCTGCACGCGTGATGCTCCACGTCGTCACCCGACGCGGAGGGCCCAGCTCTGCTTTCACCTCCTCTCCGTCTTACATGTGCGCCGCACACCGGCCATGGGAGATCTCCGTCTGCTCGCATGGTGTGGAGCATTGGAGGTCGGTGCGGCCGGTGAGGCGTGTTATCCATGTGCGCCTCCGGAAGTGTGGGGATGGACTCTTTCGGAGAGGAAATCCCCGACTCCTGTCACGAATTCCACGCCGACACGGATGCACGGCGACGCCCGCCCCTCTGCTCTAGCAGACCCGGCAGATCTCCCGCAGTGGACTGCCCCGCCTGACGCTTTTCTCGGCGTGTACTATATCGAGACACGCGAGAATTTGCATCAGACCGCGGAGTTCATTGCGCTGGAAGAAAGCGCCGGCGCGTGGTCGGGAGGCGGGGAGGCGACCGGGCGATACCGGCGATCGGTGGCCCGCGTCGTGGACGTACGCGAACTGCGTCCGGGCGCAGGGTACGCGGCCATCGCCTTTCCCACCGGAAATTTGCCTGAGCGGGGCTCACCGTTTCCGGCGGTGTGGCTGTACCTGTCTGCCGGTCCGTTGTTTGAGCGCCCGTTTGCAGACGTCGTTCGGCTCGCCGACGTGCTCCTGCCTGACGAACTGCTGCGCGCGTTCCGGGGTCCGCGGTTTGGCGTGGCGGGGACGCGCACGGTCCTCCAGGTGCCCGCGACTGCGTTGCTGTTCGGCGCGATCGTCAAGCCCGGCGCCGGGCTTACCCCCGCTGAAATAGCCGCGCGCTGCACGGCCGCCGCGCTGGGTGGGGTGGACCTGATCAAAGATGACGAGAAAATGAACAATCCCGCGTACTGCCCGCTACTGCCCCGGGCGGCCGCCGTCACGGCGGCCCTGCGCGGTGTGGAAGAGCGCACCGGCCGCAGGGTGATCTACTGCCCCCATGTGACCGGACGGCCAGATGAGATGCTGGCCGCTGCCCGCGCGGCGGTCCAGGCGGGGGCGACCGGGCTCATGGTAAACGTCTTTGCCGCAGGACTGGCGTCACTGCAGATGCTCAGCGAGGCGAGCGATACCGCCGTGCCGATCTACGTGCACTCCGGCGGCCGCTCGGCTCTCGCGCACCCCCAAGGGAACGGGATCGATGTCCGGGTGTTCGCCCGGTTCGTGCGTTTGCTCGGCGGCGACTACCTTGATCTCTATGCGCTGGGGGGATACCTCCGAAGCGGAGGGCCCACCCAGGTCCGTCAGGTCGCCGATGTCCTGAGGGAACCGTGGGGGTCCATTGGGTCTATGCTGCCTACCTGCTCGGGCGGCCTGACGGCGCAGACACTGGCGCCGAACTACGACGTGCTGGGCAAAGACATCCTGCCGATGGCCGGCTCGGCCATCTTCAATCACCCCCTCGGCCCAGCCGCCGGTGCCTCCGCGCTGCGTCAGGCGGGGGATCAGTACTTTCGAGCCGCGTCTGCATCGTGATCCTGATTCTCTGTCCCAATCTCTGTCTCGATCGCATCGTCGTCGTCCGGGATTTCGCCGCCGGGCGGATCCACCGCGCGGACGCGGGGTCCGTGCTGGCCAGCGGGAAAGGATTGAATGTCGCCCGAGTGGCGCGGGTGTTGGGGGCGCCCGTGATGGTAATCGGCGTGATCGGGACCGATGAGAACGGGCGCGCCATCCTCCGCGGCGCGCGCGCCCATGGCATCCCCATGCGTGCTGTCCGCGTGCGGGGGCCCTCACGCGTGTGCACGTTAATCATCGATCCGGGGAAGACGGAGACGGTCATCAACGAGGCCGGTCCTGCGCGGGGCGCTGGCGTGGAGGCCAAACTCCTGAGCGTATTGCGATCAGGTCTGCGCCGGGCCCAGGTGTTGGTGCTGGCGGGGAGCCTTCCGGCGGTGCTGCCCGAAGACTTCTATGCCCGCGCGATCCGGCTCGCTCGCGCGGCCGGGGTGCGCACCGTGCTGGATGCAGCGGGCGCACCCCTGCGACGAGCGCTGGTGGCCCGTCCGGATTTCGTAAAGGTGAACCGAGCCGAAATCGCCGATGCCGTCGGAGGGAGATTGGATTCTGATGACGCAGTGTTCGCTGCGGCCAAGGTGCTGCAGGCACAGACCGGCGGTCAGGTCCTTGTCACATTGGGAGACGCGGGCGCCGCGTTGATCACAGCCGACGGCCGGTGGCACCTGCGTCCCCCCACAGTGACGCGAGTGAGCGCGATTGGGGCGGGGGATAGCCTCACGGCGGGCTTAGTTGTGGGGCTGCTCCGCGGACAGTCCGTGCTCGATGCGGCGCGGGCGGGCGTGGGTGCTGCCGCATGCGATGTCACAACGCTGCTGCCGGGGACGATTGATCCCGCCCAGACCCGCGCGTTGAGCGCCCAGGTTGAAGTCACCGTCGCGGAACGGGTGCACTGAGGGCCCCCAAGACGATGCCTGACGTGACATGTGCGGGAGTGCTGGTGGCCGATGTGATTGTCGGACCGGTGGATAGGTGGCCGGAGCGCGGCCGGCTGAGCCTCGTACACTCCATCGCGCTGCGTTCAGGCGGTCTGGCCCACACGACCGCGGTGACACTGGCCAAACTCGGCGTACAAACCGCTGTCGTAGGCCGCGTGGGCACTGACGTCTTCGGCGACTATCTTGTGCAGGTGCTCGTCGACCACGGTGTGCAGCCGCACGTGCTGCGCGAGGCTGACACACCGACCTCTGCGACAGTCGTCGCGGTCTCGGGGTCTGGGGAACGGTCCTTTCTCCATTTCGCGGGGGCGAACGGTAGCCTGCAGGCGCAGGACATTCCCGACGAGCTTCTCCGCAACAGCCGGATCTTCCACTTAGGAGGATATTTCGTCCTCCCCGGAGTGGACGGGGAACCAGCGGCGGCGCTCCTTCGCCGCGCGAGGCAGCAGGGGTGCCGGACGAGTCTGGATATGTCGTGGGACGCGCAGGGTCGCTGGATGGCGTTACTGGCCCCCTGTCTGCCGCACACCGATTTTCTGTTTGGGAATCACGATGAGCTGGGTCAGGTGACGGGTCTGCGCGACCCCGTTCAAATCGCCTCTGCGTTGCGCAGCCGCGGGGTCGGGACCGTGGCAGTCAAGATGGGCGAGGCCGGCGCCTATGTGGACAGCCCTGCATGGCGACAGCGTGTACCGGCGTACGTGGTGGAAGTCGTCGACACGACCGGCGCCGGTGACGCGTACTGCGGTGGCTTCTTAACGGGCATTCTTGCCGGGTGGACCATGGACCGCGTGGCATCGTTCGCCAACGCGGTCGGGGCGATGTGCGTGACGGCCGTCGGCGGAACGACTGGGGTCGGCACGCGGGACGAGACGCTTCGCTTCATGGAGCGGGCTGCCATCCGGGACTCCCGTCAGCGCGCGTGATGGAGAGAGTGAATCGGGGCGAGACCCGCGCTTGGATCTTGCTTGGTCTAGTGCTCGGGTTGTTCCTCGCGGCGATCGAAACGACCGTCGTCGCCACGGCGATGCCGCGTGTGATCGCGGATTTGGGCGGCGAGTACCTCTACAGTCTTCCCTTCGCCTTCTATCTGCTGCTGGCGACCGTGAGCGGCCCGGTGTGGGGCCGGGCCTCGGATCTGTTCGGTCGTCGTCGGTTCTACTTAGCCTCCTCGATCGTCTTCTTGATCGGATCGGCACTGAGCGGAGCGTCCCATTCCATGGCGTTTCTGATTGGGGCGCGAATGGTGCAGGGGCTGGGGGCAGGAGGACTGTTGTCGATCACGTTTACGATCGTCGGCGAACTGTATTCCCTGAAAGAGCGTTCGCGGGTCCAGGGATTTCTGTCCGGGGTCTGGGGGGTCTCGGGCTTGGTCGGCCCGATCGTGGGAGGGCTGATCGTGGACCATACCTCGTGGCGGTGGGTCTTCTACTTAAATGTTCCCTTTGGGCTCGCGGCGATGGCCCTCGTGGGGCGAACCTATACCGACTTGCCGCGAACGGTGACACCATCTCTGCCGGCCTCCAGTGCGGTCCTGTTCGCAGTGGGGGCCGGGCTCTTCGTCTACGGGATGCAGATCCGTGGCCTCGCGCTTCTCGCTGCCGGGGTCGTGTTTCTCGTGGTGTTTGGTGCGTTTGAGAGACGTCAGAGGAGTCCGCTGATTCCCTTGGACACGCTGCGCCACCCGCTGATCGGAAGAGCATTTGCCGGAAATCTGGTGGCGGGCATGGCTTTCTTTGGGTGTGCGACCTTTATTCCGCTGTTTGGCCAGGCGGCCCGGGGTGGGACGGCGACAGAGGCCGGCGTTCTCCTCGCCCCCATGAGCGTGGGATGGACGATCGGGAGTATCCTCTCGGCCCGTGCGCTCCCGCATCGAGGACCTCGGTCGCTCTCCGTAGCCGGGGCTGTGGGGATGATCGCGGGTTTTGGTTTATGGATGGTTTTCGTCGGCGCACCCCTATGGGTACTGGGGACGCTGCTTTTTGTGACTGGGTTCGGAATGGGGATGTTAATGCTGGCCCTAATTGTGAGCGCCCAGGAGGAATCGCCGCGAGGAGTATTGGGGATCGTGACGGGTCTGATCCAGTTTGCGCGCAATTTCGGCGGCGCGATCGGTGCCGGGCTGATGGGAGCACTCCTCGGTCCCTCGCTGGTCCTGGGCGGACACGCGCTGTACGATGTGTTCTGGCGGGTCCCGCTTGCGGCCGGGGTGCTGGCTGTGGGAGCGCTTGTGACCGCTGCAGGATTGCCCGCAGGCACTGTCTCTCGGGAGTCTAAATAATTTGTGCGGGTGTCCACAGGTGAGCACGTGCAGGGAGCCACGGCGTGGGCTAATCGTTGGTGAGACGGTAGCTGAGTGATGCGACTGGAACAGGCGCTGGATCGTCTGCTGGCAGGCGGGGTCCTTCCGCTACGTCCAACCTATGTCCGCCGCCTCTACCCAGACGGTGGTCGGCTTCCGATTGCGCACCGGCCGGGCGGCACCTACGTGGCGCGCTGGAGGATGTGGCGGTCCGAGCGATGGATCGGATCTACCGTGCCTGCGAGAAACCCCCAGCGCATCGCGGACGAGGGCATCAGCCGTCTCGATGTACCAGGACTCGACCTCCCCCTCCCGGTCGCGCTGCAACTGCGCGGAAGGGAGATCCTGGGATCGCGCCACTACGCCGCCTACGGGCCGGACTTTCCCGTACTCGTCAAGATCTTAGATCCTGGCCAGACGATCGGGTTTCACTTTCACGCCCGGGATGTTGATGTATGGAAGCATCCCCGTCGGTTCGGGGGGCAGCGATTTGGCAAGGACGAGGCCTATTACTTCCTCGACGCGCCCAAAGGCCCGATCCCTTATACTCACGTCGGCTTACTGCCGGGGACCAGGCAGCACGACCTCGCAGACGCGATCGCCGAGGGTGAGGGACGTGTCTTGGAATTGTCTCCGGTCATCCACCAGAAGATCGGTGCGGGGTTCTTCGTGCCGGCCGGGGTTCCGCACCGGCCGGGGACCGCGCTGACGCTCGAGGTGCAGCAGCCCTCCGATGTCTCAACGATGTTGGAGCGCGTATCGGCAGGACGCGTCCTGTCCGAGCGGGAGATGCACCCGGGATTTGCGTCCCTCCGCGAGGCGCTTGCGATCATTGATTACGCGACCGCTACTGACCCGACGCTTGTGAAGCGCTGTGCGCTGACCCCAGAGCCCGTGCGCGAGAAGCCGTCGCGTGGCGGAGCAGAAGAATGGATCTTCCCTCCCCGGTTCCGCAAGTTCAGCGGAAAGCACTTGGTCGTGCACACGAGAGTGGAGAGTCACGAAGACGGGCCATATCTGGCGCTGGTCTGGCGGGGTCGCGGGCGGATCAATGGAACGCACATCCGCGCCGGAGCGGAGTTTCTTGTGATTGCCGATGTGGCGACTCGGGGGCACGTGTACGAAGCCGTGGGCGGTCCGGTGGAAATCTTCAAGATCTTTCCCCCAGCCCCGCAACACTACCGCCAGTCCCCCGTGTCGGCGTAGGCTCACGTCGCATCAGCAAGGTTGAAAATTCCCCAAAATTTGGCAAGCTGGATCTACTGGTGACCGTTTCGTGAGGACACGCGGACAAACTCTGCGGCTTGGCGCGCTGACCCTCGAATGGGGGCAGCGGACATTCATCATGGGCGTGTTGAACGTCACCCCGGATTCGTTTTCCGGCGACGGGATCCTGGTCGTGCCCGAGGCTGTGGACCACGCCCGCCAGATGCTCGCCGAAGGGGCGGATGTGATCGATGTCGGCGGGGAGTCCACACGGCCGGGGGCGGACCCGGTGCCGGTGGAAGAGGAACTGCGACGGGTTGTCCCTGTGGTGCAGGCGCTTGTGCGCAATCTCGGGGCAGTGGTGTCGATCGATACTCAGAAAGCCGAGGTGGCGCGTCGGGGATTAGAGTCGGGGGCCGCGATGATCAATGACGTCAGTGCGCTCCGGACCGATCCCGCGATGGCCACAGTGGTCGCCGCGCACCGGGTCCCGGTGGTGCTGATGCACGGATATGGGGAGACGATGGCCCCCTCTGTGAGCACTGGCGATGTTATGGGCGAGGTGGTAGAGTTTCTCCGCGACCGCATCGAGTTCGCCGTTGCTGGCGGCATCCCCCGGGAGTCCATTTTGGTCGATCCTGGCTTTGGGTTTGGCAAGACCGTGGAGCAGAACCTGGACGTGCTCAGACATTTAGGCAACCTGCGAGTGCTCGACCAGCCCATCGTCATCGGTCCCTCCCGCAAGGGGACGATCGGTCGACTCTTGGGTGGGCTGCCGGTGGACGACCGCGTCGAAGGAACGGCCGCCGCGGTGGTCGTGTCCATCATGCAGGGCGCCGATATGATTCGGGTGCATGATGTTCATGCCATGGCGCGTGTGGCTCGAATGACGGATGTGCTGAGTCGAGTGGGGTCGTCCGCGAGCGGCCGCGTGGGGCGGTCATAGGCAGATGCGAGATACACGGTTGGTGGTACTCATTGGTGTAATGGCGGCAGCGGCGTTTATCCTGATGGTCACCGTGCAGGTGCCTGTGCTGCCGGGGGCTCCGTATCTCCGGTACAATCCCAGCGATGTCGTCGCGCTCCTGATGGCATCGGTCGCTGGACCTCTCCCGGGCGTCGCGGTCGTCGTGCTGAAAGACGTCCTCTACTTGTTCTTGCGTGCGCGGTCGTTCTTTGGCCCACTGGGGGACCTCATCGCGGTCGCGACCTTCGTTGGGGTGACCGGGTGGGTCTACCGTCGTCGGCCGCAGCCCTCGGTTGCGTGGTTTGTCGCATCCTGTGGGCTGGGGGCCGTGGCTCGCATCCTGGTGATGATTCCCACGAACTTCCTCCTCCTCAACTGGCAGTTTGGGATGCCGCCGGCGAAAGTGGCGGCCTTGGTCTGGCCTGTCATCATTCCCTTCAATGCGCTGGCAAGCGTCATTAACACCGCGCTTTCTGCCGCCCTCCTCCTGGCCATCAAACGCCGAGGGCTCGTCCCAGCGCGCTTGGGAGGATCTAGACGGTAGACCCGACGCCCGTGGCCGGTCCAGCCAATCCCGCCGATGGGCTCGTCGGCTCTGCCCTCCGGCCGGGGCACCCCGATTTTCTGGACCTCCCCTGGGACTTGC
Organism: bacterium; assembly: GCA_036393975.1. Lineage (GTDB taxonomy): Bacteria > Sysuimicrobiota > Sysuimicrobiia > Sysuimicrobiales > Kaftiobacteriaceae > 13-1-40CM-64-14. The sequence continues at coordinate 20,015 of DASWFZ010000211.1, forward strand.
CGCTCGCGGAGTGGGAAGGGTACACCGCGCGGCTGGAACATCTGCCCAGCGGCCCGTCGCGTCATCCCGTCCTCTTCGTCAGTTACGCAGGCGTCCTGTACGCGCTCAAGGAACTCCCGCCGGAGATCGCCGCGAAGGAATATGGACTCCTCAGGCGTATGGCAGAC
>DASWFZ010000212.1:0-9942 GCA_036393975.1 bacterium
GTTCCCGCCGCCGTCGGTTTGTCGGACGCGGCGGAGAGAAACTCGACCACGCCCTACGTCTGTTCCAGATCGAGGTCGCAGGCAAGACTGCGGTGGACGTGGGCGCGTCGACCGGCGGGTTCACGGACTGCCTGCTCCAGCACGGGGCAAGCCGGGTTGTCGCGATCGACGTCGGCACCGGGCAACTCGACTGGCGCCTGCGCGCAGACCCGCGCGTCCTGTCGCTGGAGAAGCGCGATATTCGAACGGCGACAGTTGAAGACGGTGGAGGCGCGGTGGACATTGTCACCATCGACGTCGCCTTCATCTCCTTGACAAAAGTCCTCCCCGCGGCAGTGAAGATGGTCCATTCCCATGGGGACATCATCGCGTTGGTGAAACCACAATTCGAGGTAGGCCCAAAGCTCGCGCGGCGCGGGGTGGTCCGAGATTCCAAAGTGCACAGCGCCGTGCTGCGCCGGGTGCTCGAGGACGCATCTGCCATGGGGCTCGTCCCCATCGCCGCAACTTATTCGCCGATTGCGGGGCCAGAAGGAAACCTTGAGTTCTTTGTGCACCTGCGCCGGGAGGGACAGCCCGTCGCGATCGACGTCGATGCAGTCGTGGCCCAGGCCCACTCGCAGGTGCCCCGCCGCGGGACCCGGCTCCGCGGGGCAGGGGATTCTTCTGCCGCTGAGACGGTCGTGGGATGAAGACCGCGGCCGTGGTCATCAACACCACCCGGCTGCGGGAGATGCCGGATCTCGTCGCCCCTGTGCGGGAAGCTGTCATGACCTTGCGCCGTCAGGCCGGGGCCGTGCGACTCGACGCGGAGGGCGCCAAAGTATTGGGGCTCTCAGATCTTGCGGTCTCCGATGAGGACCTCGCGACCCGCGCCGACATGGTCATCGCCTTTGGGGGGGACGGGACGATCCTGCGGGCCGCCGGCTTGGCCGCGCGTGCCGGAGTGCCCATCCTCGGGGTGAACCTGGGCGGATTTGGGTTCCTCGCCGAACTGTCCACCGCAGATCTTCCCTCGGCTCTGCCGGATCTGGTCGCCGGGCGCTACGAGCTGGACGAACGCATGATGCTGCAGGCAGAGGCAGACCACATCGACGCGGACAACTTGCTCGCTCTGAACGACGTGGTGGTGACCACCCGGGGGGTGGCGCGGGTCCTGCGGCTGCGGGTGCTGGTGAACGGGGAGCACTTGGCCAGCTATCCTGCCGACGGGGTAATCGTCGCGACCCCCACCGGATCGACGGCGTACTCGCTATCCGCGGGGGGCCCGATCCTGCACCCCAAGGTAGACGCGGTCGTGATTACACCAATCAGCCCGCACACATTCAATGCGCGGTCGGTCGTGGTTGACCGCAACGACACGGTGGACGTCGAATTGACCGTGCCCTCGCAGGACGCGACCGTGACCGTGGACGGCCGCGTGGGATTGGCGATGGGGGAGACCTGGCGCGTGCGTGTCCGGCGCGCCCGGCAGACGACACGCTTCATTCGCCTACGCAGTTCGAGCTTTTATAGCATCCTGCGGACGAAACTCGCATGGGGGGAACGATGACCAAGTACATCTTCGTCACGGGCGGGGTAGCCTCGGCGTTGGGCAAAGGAATCACCTCGGCATCACTAGGGCGCCTGTTGGTGGCTCGGGGGGTGAAGGTGACCCTCCTGAAGTTTGACCCCTACGTCAACGTCGATGCCGGCACGATGAATCCGCACCAACACGGGGAAGTGTTTGTCACCGACGACGGCGCCGAGACGGACATGGACCTGGGCCATTACGAACGGTTCATAGACACCAACCTCACCCGCGACAACAACACCACGACCGGGAAGATCTACGGAGCGGTCATTGCGCGCGAACGCCGCGGAGAATACCTGGGCGGAACGGTACAGGTCATCCCCCATGTCACGAATGAGATCGCCGATGAGATCCGCAAGGTGGGGGTCGCCGCCCACGCTGATGTGGTCATCGTCGAAGTGGGCGGGACGGTCGGGGACATCGAAGGGCTGCCGTTCTTGGAGGCTATCCGGCAGTTCCGCCGCACCGCCGGTCCCGAGAACGTGATGTACGTCCATGTCTCCCTGGTCCCCTACCTGCCAGCCGCAGGAGAATTGAAGACCAAGCCGACCCAGCACAGCGTGAAGGAACTGCGCAGCATTGGGATCCAACCCGACATGATCGTCTGCCGCACGGAGCGACCGCTGTCGCGTGCGGTGAAGGAGAAGATCGCCCTCTACTGCGACGTGGCCCCCGACGCGGTCATTCAAGCCATCGACGTCTCCTCGATATACGAAGTCCCGCTGATCCTGGAGCGCGAAGGCCTCGGCGAGATCGTCACCCAGCGGCTGAAGCTGGAGTGCGGCCCGCCGGATCTCGCGGACTGGCAGGAGATGGTCGACCGGATCCTGCGGGCCACCGGGCGCGTACGGGTGGCGCTAGTCGGCAAGTACATGGGGGTAGAAGACTCCTACGTCAGCATCGTGGAAGCCCTGCGCCACGGCGGGATCGCGCACCGGTGTGAAGTCGTGATTGCGAAGGTCGACTCCGAAGGACTCGAGGCGCTCAGCGATGCGGAGGTGGCCACCCGGTTGGCCGGGTTTGATGGCATCCTGGTGTGCCCGGGGTTCGGCGCGCGGGGGGTCGAGGGAAAGGTGAAAGCGATCCGCTTTGCGCGAGAACAGCGCATCCCGTTCCTGGGCGACTGCTACGGGATGCAATGGGCTGTGATCGAGTTCGCCCGCCACGTGTGCGCGCTCCCAGGCGCCAATACCACCGAGGTGGATCCCGCGACACCCCATCCGGTGATTCACCTGCTTCCGGAGCAGCAGGGCATCACTGAGAAGGGAGGGACGATGCGGCTGGGGCGGTATCCGTGCCGACTCACTCCAGGATCGCTCGCCGGATCCGCCTATGGCGAAGCGGAGGTGGGGGAGCGACACCGCCATCGTTATGAAGTGAACAACGCCTACCTGGATGTGCTAACCCGCCACGGTCTGCGCGTGACCGGCGTGTACCCTGCCAAGAATCTGGTGGAGATCATCGAACTCCCCTCGCATCCCTGGTTTGTGGGGACGCAGTTCCACGGGGAGTACCGGTCACGGCCCAATCGACCCCATCCCCTGTACCGGGAGTTCATCGGCGCAGCACTCCAGCACGCCCGAGTCGCCATCCGTGCACGTGAGGCGGCCGAGGCAGGATCGTAGCAGCAGCCGCAGGGCAGGGATCAGGGGAATCGTCGGTCGTTTCCCGAACACTGTGCGACGCGAGCAAGGTCCGGAGGGACATCCCATGGGATTGGTAACCTACGTTAACGGCGCGTTCGTGCCCAAAGATGAGGCCAAGATCTCGGTCTATGATCATGGGTACCTCTACGGCGATGGCGTGTTCGAGGGGATTCGGGCCTACGATGGCCGCATCTTCCGTTTGGATGCTCACGTAGACCGCCTGTACGAGTCTGCGAAGTACCTCATGCTCGAAATTCCCCTGAGTAAGAAGGCATTTGCGGAGGCAATCCTGGAGACGGTGCGCCGGACGGGGCTGAAAGACGCCTACATCCGGCCGGTGGTCTCCCGCGGGGTCGGCGACCTCGGCCTGGATCCCCGCAAGTGCACAACGCCTACTGTCGTCATCATCGTGGACACGATTCAGCTGTATCCCAACGAGGCGTACGCCCGCGGGCTAAGGATGGTGACCGCGACGACACGAAAGACCCGCCCGGACGCCCTCGCGCCGCAAGCCAAGACCTTGAACTATCTGGGTAACATTTTGGCGCGCCTCGAGGCGAACCGCGCCGGTGTGGATGAAGCGCTCATGTTGAGCAGTGAAGGGTATGTGTGTGAGTGCAGCGCGGACAATATCTTCCTGGTCCGCCGCAACGAGGTGTGGACACCGCCAGCTCATCTGGGCATTCTCAAGGGAATCACGCGAGAGACTGTGATGGATTTGGTGCGGTCCCTGGGGATACGGATGCGGGAGGAAGTTTTCACACTGCACGATGTCTACACGGCAGACGAATGCTTTCTCACCGGGACCGGGGCGGAGGTCGCCGCGGTCGTGGAGGTTGACGGTCGGCGGATTGCCGAGGGCGTCCCCGGGGAGATCAGCCAGCGCCTGCTCCGGGCGTTTCGCGAACTCGTGGCGGTGCAGGGGACCCCGATCTACACCCCCGCCACCGCCGAGCGCCGACGCTAACTTCCGTGCACCCAGAACGGCTGTTGGGCAGTCGCCGCGTGTACGAGGGCCACGTCGTGAGCCTGCGCGTCGATGACGTCGAACTGCCTAGCGGCGACCGGCAGACGCGAGAGATCGTGGAGCACCGGGGGGCGGTAGCGGTCGTCCCTCTGATTGAGGGCGATGTATTCCTCGTGCGGCAGTTCCGTCGCGCGGCCGGCCATGCGCTGTTGGAGATTCCTGCGGGCTCCATGGAAGCGGGCGAGGAGCCTGAAGCGTGCCTGCAACGCGAACTCGCTGAAGAGATCGGCATGAGGGCTGAGCGTGTCGCCCACATGGTGTCGTTCTATCCCTCTCCGGGATTCCTAACAGAAGTCGTGCACGTCTACGTCGCCCACAAGTTGAGCCCCCACCGACTCGACGCCGAAGAAGAAGATCTCGAGGTGGTGCGAATGCCCCTGGGCCGTGCACGCGCGCTTGTGGGCCAGGAGATTGTCGATGCCAAATCGATCATCGGCCTCTTGATGGCTTCAGATGCGGAGGGCGCGCCATGACCCGGCCAGATGCACCCGCCGCCTTCACGCATGCCATCGATGCCTTCCTAGCTTCCGCGCTGGCCGAGCAGGGGTTGGCGAATCGGTCGATCGACGCCTACCGACAGGACTTGTCCGACTTCACACGATTTGTGGTCGCACGCGGAGCGGTGTCCCCCGCGCGCGTGCAACATGCTGCGATCACGGTTTATCTGATCAGCCTCCGACGGCAGGGACGGGCGGCGTCCACCGTGAAGAGGCGGATCGCTGCGATCAGGTCCTTCTACAAATACCTGCAGCGGGAGGGCGTGCTGGCGCACGATCCCACTTTGGACCTCGCTTCCCCGCGGCTCCCCCGTCGGCTGCCCCGCATCCTCACAGTGAATGAAGTAGAGAGGCTGTTGGCCGCCCCTAATCCGGGCGTGCAAGAAGGTGTGCGAGACCGGGCCCTGCTGGAGCTTATGTATGCCACGGGCCTGCGCGTCTCTGAAACCGTCGGCTTGGATTTGTCTGACCTGGACTTGGCCCACGAGGTCGTGCGTTGCATCGGCAAAGGCAACAAAGAGCGCCTCGTACCCCTCGGTAGCCAGGCCGTCCGCGCGCTGCGCGAGTACCTGGGCAAAGCCCGGCCGCGGCTGGCGCGTCGGCACAGCACGCAGGCCCTGTTTGTCAGCCGGCTAGGAGGCCGATTCAGCCGGCAGGGGTGCTGGAAGCTGATCCGCCGCTATGCCCGACGGTCGGAGATTACAACGCCAGTGACGCCCCACATGCTGCGCCATTCATTTGCCACTCACCTTCTGGAACGCGGAGCGGATCTCCGAGCCGTGCAAGAGATGCTCGGGCATGCCACCATTTCCATGACACAGGTGTACACGCACCTCACACGAGACCGGCTGCGCGAGGTGTACAGGCAGAGTCACCCCCGGGATGCGATGCACGTGCGGTCCATAGTGCGCGGTCCCACCAGGCGCCGTCCTCGTGTAAGGCAAGCCCGCGCGTGAGCACAAGAGGCCGGCCGCACATCCGACGACGTGCACAAGTGTGACAGCGTTTGCGCGAGCGATCATCGTCGTCTTCGATAGCGCAGGCGTTGGGGAGCTACCCGATGCGGAGCAGTATGGTGATGTGGGCAGCAGCACCCTCCCCCACACGGCCCAGGCCGTGGGCGGACTGCACGTCCCTCATTTGGAGTCCCTCGGGCTCGGCCGGATCGTGCCCCTAAAAGGTGTCGTCCCCCTGGCATCGCCTGCGGGGGCGTTTGGCAAACTCACCGAGCGGTCCGCTGGGAAAGACTCGACGACAGGGCACTGGGAGCTGATGGGCGTCATTTTGGACCATCCGTTTCCCACGTATCCACATGCGTTTCCCGCAGACCTCATCGCCGCCTTCGAGCGCGCCATCGGCACGAAAACCCTCGGCAACGAAGTCGCTTCTGGCACGGAGATCATCGCCCGCCTGGGGCCTGAACACCAGCACACGGGATACCCGATTGTCTACACGTCGGCGGACAGTGTGTTCCAGGTCGCGGCCCACGAGCAGGTAATCCCCGTGGCTCGCCTGTATGAGATCTGCTTGGCCGCCCGGCGTCTGCTCGTCGGCGACCATGCGGTCAGCCGCGTCATTGCCCGTCCTTTTGTGGGATCCCCCGGCGCGTACACGCGGACAGACCGCCGCCGCGATTTCGCCCTCCCGTCTCCGCGCACGACCGTCCTGGATGCCGTTGCCGCCCAGGAGCTGGGTATTGTGGCCATTGGGAAAATTTCCGATTTGTTCGCAGGACGCGGCGTGACCCAGTCCGTACATACGCACGACGACCTGGATGGCGTCTGGCAAACCGCAGAGGCGATGCGCATCCACGAGCAGGGAATCATCTTCACGAACTTGGTGGACCTCGATTCGAAGTACGGGCACCGCAACGATCCAGCAGGGTACGCGCACGACCTGGAGGAGATTGATCGAGCGCTCCCTCAGGTGATCAACGCACTGCAGCCGGGCGACCTGTTCATCATTACAGCTGACCACGGCAACGACCCGACCACACCGAGCACCGATCACTCGCGGGAGTACGTCCCGGTCCTCATCAGCGGGCCCCAGGTGCGGGGCGGCGTCGATCTCGGTGTGCGCCCTACATTCGCAGACGTGGGGGCCACAGTCGCGGATGGACTTGGGGTGCGCTGGGACGGCCCCGGGACCAGCATGTGTGCCTTGTTGACGCGGTGACGACCCTACCTGAAGGTCTCGCTGTGTCACATCCACTGGCATGCAACCCAACTAAGCCGGAGCACTAGGGAGAAAGGATATGGAGAGTAGCATGATGGAGCGCATTGAAACCGCCGCCGCGTTCGTCCGGACCCGATCGAAAGTCACGCCAGATCTCGGCATCATTTTGGGATCGGGCCTCGGGGCACTCGCCGATGCGATCCGCGCCGAAGCCGTGATCCCGTATGCGCAGATCCCGGGGTTTGCGCCGACGACCGTCGAGGGGCATGCGGGAAACTTCATCCTCGGCCATCTGCAGGGCAAAGCGGTTGTGGCGATGCAGGGCCGGGTCCACTACTACGAAGGTCACTCGCTGGCGGATACCGCGTTCCCCGTCCGGGTCACGCGGAAACTGGGAGCCCGCGTGCTGCTGGTCAGTAACGCAGCGGGGGGGCTCAACCGCCAGTGGAAAGCGGGAGACCTCATGATCATCACCGATCACATTAACTTCATGGGCGCGAACCCCCTGATGGGACCGAACGATCCCGCCCTTGGACCGCGCTTTCCGGACATGTCCAAGGCGTATGATCCGGCGCTGATCGCGCTGACAGAACAGGCCGCAGTGGCAGAGGGCATCCTCATCCGCACGGGGGTGTATGTCGGCGTGCACGGTCCCAGCTACGAGACCCCCGCGGAACTGCGCATGCTGCGTGGGTGGGGCGCCGATGCCGTGGGGATGTCCACCGTGCCGGAGGTGATCGCCGCCCGCCACATGGGAATGCGGGTGCTCGGGATTACCGCGATCACGGACATGGCCACGGGCGAGAAGATCGCCACCGTCACTCATGAAGAGGTGATGGCGGTGGCCAAAAAGATTGAACCGATGTTCGTCCGCCTCGTGAAACACATCGTCAAGGAGCTGCCGGTCTGATGGCGCAGTAAGTTGAGGACGGATGCGAGTCACTGAAATCATCCAGAAAAAGCGCGACGGGGGCGAGTTAACCGCGGGGGAGCTTGCGGAACTGGTTACGGGCTACGGGGCCGGCAGCGTTCCCGACTACCAGATCGCCGCGTTTCTCATGGCCGTGTACTTCCGCGGCATGACCCCCGCTGAAACCGCCGCCTTCACGATGGCCCTGGTCCAATCAGGAAAAACACTGGACCTCGGGGGGATTCGCGGCGTAAAGGTCGACAAACATAGCACCGGGGGCGTGGGGGATAAGACCTCGCTGGTGCTCATTCCGCTCGTGGCCGCCTCAGGGGCGCCGGTTGCCAAATTGTCAGGGCGGGGATTGGGACACACGGGGGGCACGATCGACAAGCTGGAAGCCATCCCCGGGTTCCGCACAGAGCTGAGTCCCCAGGCGTTCATCGATCAGGTCAATCGGATCGGCTGCGCGATCGCCGGCGCAACGACGGAGCTTGTCCCAGCGGACAAGAAACTCTACGCCTTGCGCGACGTCACCGCAACCGTTGACAGTACCCCGCTGATCGCCGCGAGTGTGATGAGCAAGAAGATCGCAGGCGGCAGCGATGCTATCGTCTTGGACGTGAAGACCGGCAGCGGCGCGTTCATGAAGACCATGGACGCCGCTCGAGGCCTGGCCCAGGCGATGGTCCAAATCGGTACACAGGTACGAAGGAAGACTGTTGCTGTGATCAGCGATATGAATCAGCCCCTCGGGAGCGCCGTCGGCAATGCGTTGGAGGTCGCGGAGGCCATCCAGACTCTTCGAGGATCCGGCCCAGCAGATCTGCGCGAGCTATGCCTGGCGCTCGGGGCACACATGGTCGTCTTGGCGGGTCGGGCGCAATCGCCTGCCAATGGCCGGGCGATGCTGGAGAAGCTGCTCGATACAGGGGCGGCGCGGGCCAAATTTGCTGAAATGGTGGCCGCGCAGGGAGGGGACCGCCGCGTTGTAGACGACCCCGCGTTGCTCCCCTCCGCAAAGCTGCGGGTGCCCGTGGAATCCCCCGTCACGGGGGTCGTCGGATCCATCGACGCCCAGGCCATTGGGATCGCGGCGATGACCCTCGGAGCAGGCCGGGCCACGAAAGATGACGTAATCGATCCGGCGGTCGGTGTGGTCCTCGTCCGTAAGGTAGGCGATCCCGTCAAGCAAGGCGAGCCCTTGGCAGTCGTCCATGCGTCCGATCCCGGGAAAGCGAACGAGGCGGTCGGACGTGTGAAGGCCGCGTACCACGTAGCATCGTGGGAACCGCTGCGACGGCCGCTCATCCTTGAGGTGATCGCATAGGTGATCGTCCGGATCCCGACTCCCGCACTCGTGGTTCTGTGCGGTCCGGCGGGGAGCGGCAAGTCGACGTTTGCCCATCGGCATTTTCCTGACACGTCAATCGTGTCCTCGGACCGCTGCCGGGCGATGATCGCCGACGACGAGGCAAACATACGGGTGTCGCGCGCGGCGTTCGAGCTCTTTCACCAGATCATCGAGCTGCGGCTACGGCACCGCCACCTCACTGTGGCCGACAGCACTGCCGTGCGCCCCGAGGCGCGCACGACCTTGCTGCACATCGCCCAAAAGTGCGAAGTGCCAACCGTGGTCATCATGTTCGACATCGCGGAGGCGACGTGCTTACACAGGGATGAAGGGCGCTCTCGGCGTGTCGGCCGGGCGGTGATCCACCGCCAGTGGGAAGCGTTCCAACAGTCCGTGCGCCGCGTACCCACTGAGGGATTTGGCGAGGTCGTCATGCTCGGAGAAGACGACCTCCGCCGGGCACATGTGGAGATCCTAGAAGCATCGGGTCGCCGGGGAATCAGCGGCAAGAGTGTGAGGAGTCACTAGGCCATGGGGGAGGGCGCAGGCGTGGAGATCAAGCGCGTCGGGGTCGTGGGGTGCGGGCTGATGGGAGCGGGGATCGCGGAAGTTTGTGCTCGCACTAGCTATACAGTCATCGTCCGCGAAGTGACTGAGGAACTGCTGAAAAAGGGGCTCGCGCGCATCGAAGCCTCAATGGCCCGCGCCGTTGAACGCGGAAAGATGACCGCAGCAGATGCGAAAGCTGCCCGCGCTCGAATCA
>DASWFZ010000213.1:0-8499 GCA_036393975.1 bacterium
GGAAGAGGAGTGGGGACGGAGACCGCCGGGGCTGGTTCAGCACCAGGCACCTCCCCGCGCAACGCGGTGATCACCGGGAGGAGCCCCACGTCGCCATTGCCCAGGGCCGCGAGGAGATCTTCCTCCCCCACGAGGTTGAACTCCGGCGCAATCTCGCGGAGCTTTTCAGCCTTCATGAGTGCGGTCAGCAGTCCCAGATGGCGCAGTTCCTTTTCCAGGACCTCCCGACCGCGGATGACGTTCTCTTCGCGCGCCACCTTCTTGAACCACTGCCGGATCTTGGTACGCGCGTTGTTCGTGGCGACAAACGCCAGCCAGTCGCGGCTAGGGCCGGTTGTGGTTTTGCTCGTCACCACCTCCACGATGTCTCCGGTCCGCAGATGGTTCGACAGCGGGACCAGGCGGCCATTGACCTTGGCACCGACGCAGCGGTGGCCGACATCAGTGTGGATGTGGTAGGCGAAATCGACCGGGGTGGCCCCGGCGGGGAGGTCGACGACGTCGCCCTTCGGTGTAAAGACAAAAACCTCGTTTTGGAAAAGGTCGAGCTTGACCGACTGCACAAAGGACCGCGCGTCTTGCAGCTCGGACTGCCAGTCGAGCAAGTGCCGCAGCCAGGACAGCTTTTGCTCGAACTCTTTCTCGGCGGGCTTGCCTTCCTTGTACTTCCAGTGAGCCGCAATGCCGTGCTCGGCTTCCTGGTGCATATGCAGGGTCCGGATCTGGATTTCGAGGGGCTCCCCTTCGTAGAAGACGGTCGTGTGCAGCGACTGGTAGCCGCTCGTCTTAGGGTTGGCGACGTAGTCGTCGAACTCGCCGGGGATGGGTTTCCACAGTGAGTGCACGACCCCCAGCGCCGCGTAGCAGTCTTTGACGTCATCCAGGATGGCCCGCACACCCAGTCGGTCGTAGATTCGGGCCACCGGCTGCCCCTCGTACTTGGGTCGCTGCATCTTACGCCAGATGCTGTAGACGTGCTTGGGGCGCGCCGTGACGCGTGCGCGCGCGACCTTCACGCCAGCGTGCGTGAGCTCTCGATGCAGCGTGTCGGCTAGCTGATCGAGAAACTGGGACCGTGTGGTCTCAGCCTGCGCCAGTTGGCTTTGAATTTCCTTGTAGGCATCAGGCTGCAGCACCGCAAACGCGTAGTCCTCGAGGTCCCGCTGGATGCGCCCAATCCCCAGGCGCTCCGCGAGCGGCGCATAGATGTCGAGGGTTTCCTGGCTGGCGCGGCGTTGCTTCCACTCGGGCAGGTACTGGATCGTGCGCATGTTGTGAAGCCGATCCGCGAGCTTGATGAGCACGATCCGGATGTCGTTGGCCATGGCCAAGAACATCTTGCGCAAACTCTCGGCCTGCCGTTCCTCTCGGCTCATCCACTCGATCTTGCCGAGCTTGGTGATCCCGTCTACCAGAGAGGCGATCTCGGCTCCGAAGTGCTCCTGCACCGTCGCCAGCGTGGCCCCGGTATCTTCGGCTACGTCGTGCAGCAGCGCAGAGGCGATCGTGACAGGATCCAGGCGCAGGTCGGTGAGCGTGGTCGCGACCGCGATCGAGTGGTTGATGTAGGGTTCGCCCGAAGCCCGGGTCTGACCACGGTGGGCTTCCTCAGCGAATAGGTACGCCTCCCGCACGACGTCGAGGTCGGCCTTGGGGAACTGCTCGCGCATCCGGGCAAGCAACTCCTGGACGGCTGCGGGCAGATCCGCAAACGCGCTCGGTTGTTTCGCCTGGAGCCACTTCATCGTCGTCCGCGTACCCTCGGGCCATCCGGCTGCAACATCAGTTCACCGCTCCCGGGCCGGCGACCGCCTGCAAGATCTCGGTCAGAGGACCAAAGGCAAACGCCTCTAATGCTGCGAGCGCCTGGGCTTCGCGCCGCCCTTCGGCAAAGCGTAGCGATGTCGTCAAGTCCTTGCGATCCGGTCCCGCTAACGTAATCCGCCAGTGGTCCCCGTCGTATTCCCGCTGAATCACACCCGCCTCCGCCAAGATGTCGAGACCCAGTCCCACCGACTTCGGCGGAAGGCCTGCAGACCGCAGCGCAGCTCCCAGCGTCTCGTCCGGCCACGTGACAGCGCCGCCCCGCTCCGCCTCGGACCGCAACACACGATAGAGGGACGCCAGCATCTCGCGCGTCGGATGTCGCTCGACGAGGGCGCCTTCCGCAACGTGCAAATCGTCTCTCCGGTACGCTAACGTGACGGTGGCCTGCCGTCCGTCTAGCCCGGCCGACCCAATGATCTCCGCCAGATCCGCACGGGTAGTGGGTAGCCCGGCGACGACCACCTGTCGCACGTCTGCGGGTGCCGCATCGGCCGCAAAATCGTCCGCGGCGACCAAAATGGGAATCTTGCCGTCAGCGAACAACTGCTCGAGCACCTCCCGCACCCGGAGGGGCAGGCCACCGTGGTAATACGCAGCGCGCTCGTTTCCGGCCTCACGCAGCCGCGAGGCCAGTGCCACAGCCCCTGTGCGTGAGCCGGTAAACAGCAGGGTCTTGTCCCCGCGTGCGCACACCGACGAAATCAGCGCGTCGCGATCCCCTACCTCCCGCCGGTCCACCAGCCGTAAATTCGTCCGGAGGAAGGGATCGCTGACTCCCTCCGTCGCCTCCAGATGTGGCAACGCCACGGCGGTTTCGGGGGGGCGAGATGAAAACCACCCCCAGAGGGGGTCGCCCAACGTCCGTACCACCGCGGCAAATGTATTTCCATCTATTGTAGGCTCGCTGTCTAGCAGAATCAAAGACGGGCGCCACCGGCCCGAAGGGCGCCATTGGCGCAGATATTCCACACTGGCCACGAGCACCTCGATGGCACCGCTCTGCATCCCCTCCACCAAAATCTGACGCTGGCGGAACCGCAATCCCCCGTGTGCGCGGGCACAGCGGAGCCCGATGTCCTGAAACCGGCCCGCCAGCCGCTCGTACCACCGATCCACTTGCGATTGCAGCGGTGCGCAGAGCACGACCGGGCCCCGTCCGGCAACCACCCACACCGCAGCTGCTACCTCCATTACGGTCCGGCGACCACGGCCCGGCCCGAAGACTCCCCTGACCGAACGCCCTCCGAGGAGGGCGCGGATAGCGGTGGTTTGAATGTCGCGGAGCATTCGTCCCCGGCTGAGGTGAACGCGCACACGCTCTGTGATCTCGTCCAGGGACAGCGCCGTCCACCCCACCCGCAGAGTTCGGGACAGATCTACGTCCTCTCGAGACAACCCAGTCTCGCGCCGGACGTAGAGATTGACTCCCCAGGCGCGTTCCCCGCCGCCAGTGACCTGCGAGACGTTCGCCGTGTACCGTGCGCCGGTGTCCATCGAAGGGGCGAGCCGGGATGCCACACGCCCGCTGAGGTAGCCGATCTGTGCGCCAGACTCCGTCAACACCTTCACGGCATGGGGATCATGAGGGTTATCCGGCTCGCGTCGCAGCGCAAGGCTGTCTCCCGCCCGCAGCGCCTTCACGATGTCTTGGCGTCCCTCGAAGGTCACACCGGCCACCTTGGTGTAAAAGGCGCCGGCGTCCTCAAGCCCAAGCGGCTCTTCGTCAAGATAGTCGGCAGATCGCGCAAACAAACGATCCACTAATATACGGCCGTCGGTCAGGACGTCTGCCAACTCCACTCCAGGGGTTTTGAGATCTTGGACAATCAACTGAACGCGAGGCCGATCCTCCCACCGATCCACCACGACCGTGAACGCCAGATCAACGCGAGCACGGGTGAACGCCAACAACTCAGAGGCATCGCCCAGCCGAAAACCCACAGCCTCCGCAAACGCCTCTCCGTCGGTGACTCCCAGCCGCAGATGTGCCCCGTCTGACATGACGCGCGTCGTCACGGCCACGAGACCCCGGGTAGCAAAGACCGGTTCGGGATTACCGGCACCAAATGGCGCGAGACGCTGCAGCTGCTCGGCCACGGGGAGGGTGACAGCTGACAGCGCGATCTCGGAATCGATGGGCAACGTGGGCACGAGATCGTCTGGGGTGAGGCGCGCGGAGGCGACCTCTTCGAAGCGCCGCGTGAACTCGGGAATCCGCTCGGCTCGAATGGTCAAGCCCGCAGCCATCGCATGCCCACCGTACCGCTCCAGCAAGTCAGCGCATTCGGTCAGAGCGTCGACAAGGTGAAAGCGGGCGATGCTGCGCGCCGACCCCTTCCCTACCCCCTGCTCGACCGCGAGGACGATGGTAGGCCGGTAGTACCGCTCGACCAGCTGTGAGGCCACAATGCCGATCACGCCCGGGTGCCACCTTTCGTCGGCAAGGACAATCGCCGGAGCCTGCGGCCGGCCGGCAGACTCCATGCGCTCGACAGCTTGCGCAAGGATCTGGTCGGTGAGCTCGCGCCGCTGCTGGTTCATCGCGTCAAGTTGGGCGGCAATGCCTTGGGCTTCCTCCAGGTCATTGGTAGTCAGCAGCCGCACCCCGACCGTGGCATCTCCGAGCCGCCCCGCGGCGTTGATGCGCGGTGCCAGGGTGAAGGCGACCTGCCGCGCTGTCGCCTCCCCACTGAACCCTCCCACTTGGCGCAGCGCGGCGACTCCAGGAGTCGGGGACGTCTGCATACGTTGCAGACCCCAGCGGGCCAGGATGCGGTTGTCTGCGACAAGCGGAACGACATCGGCGATCGTGCCCAGCGCCGCCAGATCCAATAAGTCTTCGGGGAACTCCGGTTGATGAAGCAGACGGCGCACGGCCCGCACCAATTGGAAGGCTAACCCCGCAGCCGAATACTCGGCAAACAGCCCGGAGGCGTCTTTACGCTTCGGATCGACCACAGCCAGCGCCGGGGGAAGCACCAAAGGCGGCTCGTGATGGTCGACGACTACGACCTCCTGGCCGCGTTCCACCGCGTGCGAGATTTCCGCAGTCGCCGTCACGCCGCAGTCCACGGTGACGATGAGGCGCTGACCCGCGGCAGACAATCGCTGGAGTGCCGCGTCGTGGAGGCCGTATCCTTCCGTGAAGCGCGAGGGAATGTAGAATAACGCGGTGCCGCCCAGAGCCTTCAGACCTCGTAGCAGGATGCTGGTCGCGGTGATCCCGTCTGCATCGTAGTCGCCGTATATGGTAATCGGCTCGCCTGACACAATGGCGTCTCTGACGCGTTCGGCGGCGATACCCAGGTCAATGATCTGCCCAGGGTCACTTAGGGCCTCTAGCGGCGCATCGAGAAACGATCGGGCACGATCGGGAGTGGCATACCCTCGGGTGATCAGAACCTGGGCGACCAACGGGTCAACGCCGAGAGTCCGGGCAAGCGTGGCGACGGCGGGGTGAGCCGGGACTGTTTCCCAACGCACCCCCGCGTCCCCCGCGACGGGGCGAAGAGAATTCGGCATTAGCGGCGGGCGGGAGCGAGCCTCCCCGTGTTATCGATGCGGGACCTCGGAGCCATCGCCTACGCCTCTTCCTGGCTGGCGATCTCCCGCTGACGCTCCTCCTCGCGGAGTTTCGCCTCGGCGGCTTTCGTCCGGGCTTCCGCATTGCGCAGCAGAAGGCGGTACTGTTGGGCCCTCCCCCAAGAGAAGCCATAGCCGACAACGAGCCCCGCGATCAAGGGGATGAGCACGGCCCACCCGACGTTAGTATCATGCCGCCACGACAGAAAGGAGATCGACGCAGGCGCCTGATTCTGCCAGGCAAAGAGCGCAAAGACGACGGCCAAGAGGACAAAGACAACGATCATTGCCATACCTTTTGCCGACGGGCAGATTATCCCCTTTTGTTCCGTCCGGTCGCGCCCAGCGGGGCAGGTGGAGACGGTGAGACGACGGCGGGCGATGCGCGGCGGCTGCGGCGCTCACGCCACAGGTGCCAGTCGACGAGGATCGGGCTGGCGTTCAGGACTGAGGAGTAGCCACCGGTGAGGATGCCGATCATCAGACCAAAGGCGAAGTCGTGAATCGTGGAACCGCCAAACAGAAACACTGCCCCAATAGCCAGGATCGTTGTCATCGCGGTATTGATTGACCGCACGAGAGCCTCAAGGATGCTGCGGTTCACCAACCGATCAAATGCTTCCCGGGTGCGTAGGGCAAGATTCTCGCGGATGCGGTCAAAGACGACGATCGTATCGTTGATGGAATACCCCACGACCGTCAGCAGCACGCCGACGAAGGAGCTGTTGACCTCCTTGCGGGTCATCGCGAACGCGCCGATGACGACGAGCAGATCGTGCAACAGGGCAATGTCCGCGGCCACGGCAAAGCGGAACGACTTAAACCGCCACGCGATGTAAACCACCTGCAAGGCCAGCCCGATGATCACGCCGAAGATCGCGACGTTGCGAAGCTCTCCCCCGATCTTCGGGCCCACTTGATCATCACGGAGGACATCGACCGTGCCGAGCTTCGTCCGCAACGCGGCGATCAGGGCTGTTTTCTGGGGCGCGTCCATCGGACGCGTGCGGATCAATACTTCCTGTCCGGACTTTTGGATGATGCTTTCCCCCACGGCGAACTGATCCACCACGGGGCGGACGTCCCCCTCCGTGAAGGGCTGTGCAATACGCAGCTGTAAGAAGTTGCCCCCGGTGAAATCGATCCCCCAGTTCAAAGCGCCCCGGCCCTGCACCCCGTGCAGAATGAGGGCGATCAGTCCGGGGAGGATGATAAGCAGGGAGAGCGCGTAGCCGTAGCGCCGCCGCCCGATGATGTCCCAGCTACGCCCGTTCACTGGCAGGCCTCCCTCCTACGGCCACGCGCGTGATCGCCGCATCCAGGCCCAACAGCGAGGCGAGATCGACGAAGACGCGCGTGACAGTAATGCCAGTGACGATACTGGCGAGCACGCCAACGATCAGGGTGACGGCGAAGCCTCGAATCGGCCCGGTCCCCAGCAAGAAGAGCACGACCGCCCCGATAATCGTCGTCACGTTGGAGTCGATGATGGTGACGACGGCGCGGTTCCAGCCGGTCTGGATCGATTGACGCACACTCTTGCCCGCCCGGAGTTCCTCTTTCACCTTTTCGTAGATGATGACGTTGGCATCGACGGCGATCCCGACGGAGAGGATCAGTCCAGCAATTCCGGGGAGCGTGAGCGTGGCGTGGAGCAGAGCAAGGATGGCGAGCAGCATCAACATGTACACGCCCAAGGCCAAATCGGCAAGCACCCCCAGCAGTCCGTAGAACAATCCCATGAAGAGCACCACCGCGACCATCGCCACAAATCCTGCATGCAAGCTCCGGTCGATCGAATCTCGGCCCAACAGCGGCCCGATAGTGCGATTCTCCACAACCTCAACCGGGACGGGCAGCGCCCCGCCCCGCAGGAGCACCGCCAGATCGCGCGCCCGAGTCAAGTCCCGGAAGCCTCCGCTGATCTGACCGCGGCCCGCGGTAATGCGGTCCCGAATGATCGGCGAGGAGATGACTTCGTTGTCCAAAAGGATCGTCAAATACTTCCCGACATGTGACCCGGTAAACTCCTCAAATACTTTGGCGCCTTTGCCCTTGAACTGGAAATTGACGATGGGCTGTCCGGTATTCTGGTCATAGGCCGCTTGCGCATCGGCGAGATCCGCACCAGTCAGGATCACCTTCTTCTCGAGTTGCACAGGTTGCGCACCGGATGGAAGTTGCACGGTCTTGCCATCGGCAGACCACCGCGCCCCTTCAGGCAACGGGGTAGTGCCCGTGTCCACAAATTCCAATAGCGCCGTCTTGCCAATCAGGTCGATAGCACGCTGGGGATCCTGAATCCCTGGGAGCTCCACGATGATGCGGCGGCTGCCTTGTCGCTGCAGGGTGGGCTCGACCACGCCCAACTGGTCGATGCGGTTGCCGATGACTCGCAGCGCCGCCGCGACCGCTTCCGAGGTCACGGGACCCGCCGGAGTGTCCTGCGCTTCCAGAACCAGGTGGCTGCCCCCTTGCAGGTCCAAACCCAGGTTGAGGCGCAGGCGCGGTGCCTGGAACTCCGGTTGCCAGTCCGTAACCTTGATGGGCTGGAAGGCAATCAGGAAAGAGGCGAGCGCGGTGATGAAAACGATGAGCAGACGAAGCCACGGACGAGACTTCACACACTCACTCCTTTGCCATCATGGTACGCTGATGATGGGACTGTGAAAGGGTGCAGGGCGAACACAAGACGATTGCGTATTGGGCAAGCCCGATTCATTATAGAAACAGGCCTAAATGGTGTCAATTCAGAGGCATCCGTCGGGTGGATCCGAGGGAAACGGGAATGAAACAACTCACACTGGGCACCTCCGAGGGTGCGCAGCCGCTGACCCTCGGGGCCTGTCACGTGTACATCGGCACGTGCTCGTGGGCAGACGCCAACTTCGTCAAAGAGGGGCAGTTCTACCCGCGCGGGGTGGGGACGGACCCGCGTAAGCGCCTGCAATTCTACTCGACCGTGTTCCCCACCGTCGAAGTCGACGCGACGTTCCACGCCCTGCAACCCCCAGATCGCGCGGCGAACTGGGTGCAGTGGACCCCGCCGCAGTTCATCTTCTCGGTCAAGGCTTTCGCGCTGTTCACGGG
>DASWFZ010000214.1:0-5115 GCA_036393975.1 bacterium
CCGTCCGCAGGTGGCGGCGGACCATCTCGGTGAGGTCCCGTTGATACAGCAACGAACCGCTCTGTGCAACCAGCAGGCCATCGGGGGCGAGTACACGCGTGCAGGCGGCATAAAACTCAGGCGAGAAGAGGGCGAGGCCGGGGCCTTTGGGATCGGTCGAGTCCACTAGAATGACGTCAAAGCGCTCAGCGGCTGTCCGAACAAACTTGATGCCATCATCAATTACCAGGCGTGTGCGCACATCGTCGAAAGCCCCCCCGCTGATGAACGGCAGGAAACGTCGGCACACCGTCACCACGTCCTGGTCAATCTCGACCAGCGTGGCGCGCTCGATCGGATGCTTGAGGGTCTCTTCGAGCGTGCCGCCGTCCCCGCCGCCAATAATCAGCACGCGGCTCGGCGCCGGGTGAGTCAACAGGGGCAGGTGCGCTAACATTTCGTGGTAGATGTACTCATCGCATTCGGTGGTCTGGACAGCGTCGTCGAGGATCAACATTCGCCCGAATAGGGGACTTGAGGCGACCTGAATGTGCTGGAAGGCGGAGCGCCCATCGAAGAGGACATCCTGAACCTGCGTCGCCTGGGCAAACCCTGGGCCTACGATATCAACGATCCACTCCATGGGATCCTCCGTGCCTTACGCAGAAGACAGCACCGGTCTAGAGCCTACTTACCCCGCCGTCAGCGGTACTGAAGCGCGGGCCTGGAAGGGGAATCAACCACGGGAGCGTCAGGGCCAGAAGACAACCGCGGCGATGGCGCAGCCGATGCGCTGGACGACGTGTTCTTTGAGGGCTACCTGCACTTCTTTGATCGGGAGTTCGCGGATCGCCATGGCTTCTTCCACCATCCGGCGCACTGCGGCCTCCGCGTGCGCAGCCGTCCCCGCATGCTCGTACTCCATGATGACGCCGTACTGCCCGCGGGAAAAACCCAGCCCCAGGGCCGCGACGATCCTCTCGCCAGGTGTCTTGCTGGCGATGCGGGCGTATACGGCTGGCACCAATGTCCCCGGGATAAACGTCCGCACAGGGACGACCGTCACGTCCGCAGGCAAGATGCTGCTCACTCGGAGGAAATTCAGATTCGCAATTCCCGCGTCCATGAGCGCTCGATCGAAAGCCGTCAGCTCGGTTAGGCCCTCACTGCTCCCGCTGACCACAGAGACGGCCCGGGGCCGATCCCACATCCAGGAAACACCTCCGGTTCTCGCAACCGCGTCCCGCGCCGGGCTTGATACCGACACTCGCCCGCATCTGGTTCCTGGGTGGTGCCGCCGGCACGAGGTCGCGCGTGGACGTCAAAGGCTATTCCATCCAGTGCCAAGCGCTCCTCCCGCACCCGCCGTACTACATGAGCGGGCCTGTGGGTAGATAGTGGGAGCGAGGAGAAAGAGGTCATCGTAGCGCAGGTGATGTGCGTGAGGCGCTCTTCAGTAGTGGTACTTGTACTCATCGTGGTGGTCACGGCGCAACCGGCACTTGTGGCCGCTCCTGCGATCCTTCCGGTTCCCATCGGCTTTTCGGCGGGCGAAGGCGCCGATTTTCCCATGCTCCGGGACGTCGGGGCCTCCGTGGTCAAGCTGACCGCAGACTGGTCGGAGATCGAATCTCGCCAGGGAACTCGAACGTGGGGTGGACTGGACGATGCGGTTAACGCAGCACGCGCCGTGGGGCTGCGTGTCGTCCTGGTCCTGTTTGGTACCCCGCGGTGGGCATCCCCGGCGACCGGCGAGGAACTGAATGACCCATCTATCTATGCGCGCCAACCACCACGGAGGCTAGAGGATTGGGAAGCTTTCGTGATGGCGGCGGCCGAGCGGTACAAGGATCGCGTCCGGGACTGGCAGATCTGGCCGGGACGTGGCCTTTCCCTATTCCGGGGCACGACGCGGGAGTACATCGCGCTGCTTCGGGCGGCGCGGGTCTTCATCAGGGCGGCTGACCCGGGGGCGCGGGTGATTCTCTCCACCCCATTTGGGATGGATCTCGTAGATCTGCGGAACCTCCTGACTGATGCACCCGATGATTTCGACGTAATATTGTTAGCCCCACGCGGGGTCTCCCCGGACGCGCTGCTTCGCCCGTTGGGCACGCTCCGGGAACGCGTCTTGGGAGGATCGTCCAAGGCAGTGTGGCTTGAGTGGGATCCGTACTCCTACGGTCTCCGGTCCAGTTGGCCGGGGCAACTGGTCAAGCTGCAGGCGCTAGCCAAGGCATTTGGCATTGAGCAGCTTATTTGGAGAGGCGACGCGAGCGCCATTACTCAGGTGGTCCTGGGCGGTCTTGCGTTGAGGGTCGGGCGCAGACCGTATGTCGGCTACCTGATGAGGCAGCGGGCGCTGGTTCTGGTGTTCGGCGACCGGGACCCCGCGGCCGTTGCGTGGACCGGAGCAGGCGAAGAAATCGTGCCCGTCGAGGGTCCTAGTGCCCAGGCATACACCGCTACCGGGGATGCGCGTCCGGTAGTCACCGAGGGTGACGCGCGCCGCGTGGCGGTGAGCAACGAGCCCGTCGTTTTCACCGGCGCCCCGCAGGCGTGGGTTGAGGAAGCGCAAAAAGCACGCCAAGCAGGCTCGCTGCCCGTCCTTCTACCCGCGGTCGATTTCAGCGGAGCGGCGCAGGTGTCTGCCACGTTGGGCCGCGCGAATGCCGAACGCGGCTTATACAATCAGCGCTTTCGCACGGCGCTGAACGAGGCCACGGAGGTCATCGAGGTCGACGGCGTCGAAGCCGTGCGCAGCGACAACTCCAAGGAACGCGTGTATCTGCGGTTTGATGTGGATGATACGTTTCTGTTCTTTGTGGATGGCCGAGTGGGTGTTGAGATCACTGTGGAAGTCCGCGGGGCTTCCGCGGCGCAGCAGCTCGGCTTCAATCTCTGGTACGACTCGATCAGCGGGTACCGGTTCACCCCCTGGCAGTGGGTGGAGGCGACCCCGGGATGGGTAAGCTACACATTCCGCCTCCCTGATGCCGCTTTTGCCGATACCTGGGGTTGGGACTTTGCGATCAATGCAGTGGGAAACCGGAGCGAAAATCTTATCGTCCATAGCGTCACCGTCAAGAAGGTCGCACCCTAACTTCGACCTCGCCTGACCGCATCCCAATCTCGCGCCACGAGGGTAGGTGACCTGGGCGGCGAGATGCTCGCCCGGGGGAGGAAGTCGCCGCCCTGCCTCCCGAACATTCCCACCCGGGCCAACCCACAGGACATAGGAGGGATAGCCATGCGCACGGGTACACGCAGGCTCGCCGCGTTGGTGCTAGTCCTCGCGGTTGTTGCGGGGGGGCTGTTCGCCCGATCCGCACGAGCGGTCGCACAGCAACCGATTCCCGCGTCCATCAAGGTCGGCGGACTTTTTGACACTACCGGTCCCACGTCTGACGTGGGCGTGGACTACTCTAAAGGTGTGCTGGACCACATGCGGTACATCAACGAGGTCGAAGGCGGGATCCGGGGGAAGGTTAAGATCGATTTCATCTGGTCCGATTATGGCTACCGAATCCCCGATGCCCTCTCGCTGTATCGCAAGTATCGCGACATCGATCGCGTCGACGCCATCGTCGGGTGGGGCACGGGGGATACCGAGGCCCTCAAGGACACCGTGAGCGAAGACCAGATTCCCTATATCTCGGCGAGCTACTCTTCGCATCTCGATAATCCCGCGAAGACGCCGTACAATTTCTACCCCGTGTCCAGCTACTCCGACCAGCTACGCGCAGTCTTGCGGTACCTCCGGGACGTTGCCGATCAGGAAAAGATCAGCCGTCCGAAGATCGTCTTCATGTATCCCGATCACCCGTACGGCCGCGCGCCCATCCCGGCGGGCAAGGCGTACGCACAGGAGCTGAACTTTGACGTCGGGCCGGATCAGATCGTTGCCCTCAACGCGCTGGAAGCGCGCTCGCAGGTGGCAGCTGTGAAAGCCTTCGGCGCTGATTTCGCGTGGGCCGGGGGGACAACGAACTCGGCCTCTGTCATCGTGCGCGATGGTCGAGCGGCCGGGCTGACGACGCGGTTTGCCATCAACGTCTGGGGCTTTGATGAGAATATGATCAAGCTGATCGGCAAGGACGCGGAGGGAGTCTTTGCCACCACCCCCCACGTCTTGTACGGCGAGCCGGCGGCGGGCACCGCCAAGATGTTTGACGCTCTCGCGCGCTTTTACAACAAGCAACCCAGCTTCACATGGGGAACCACTTCAACACCCTATATCGCGTCCTACGTGCGCGGCTGGTTGAACGTGTACCTTTTGAAGAAAGGTCTGGAGATTATTGTCGACAACTGGGAGACGTACTCGCGGCTGGGGGGGTTCAGCGGTCCTTCCGTCCGCTCAGCGCTAGAGACCCTGAAGAATTGGGATCCAGATGGGTTGGCGGCGGCCCCGATCACCTTGACACGCGATGATCACCGCCCCTCCACCACGACCCGGATAGTGACTGTCCGCAATGCCCGGATCGTCGTGTTGAAGTCTGTAACCGTCGAGAGGCGGAAGGACTGGCTGGGGTTCTAGATCCTGTGCAGGGGGAGGGTACCATCCTCCCCCTGCACAACTCTTACCGCGACACAAGAACCGCCATCGTGCTGATGGGCTTGCACACTATTTTCATCGTCTCCTCCCCCGCGAGCAAAGCTTCATGCTGACCGTCAACAACGTCGAAGTCATGTACTGGGGGTCGATTCTGGTCCTCAAGGGCGTCTCGTTGGAGGTGCCTGAGGGGAAGATCACGGCCCTGATTGGGGCCAACGGGGCGGGGAAGACGACGACACTGAAGGCCATTACGGGATTGATCCGTCTCGAGCGCGGCGAGGTCACTCGGGGCAGCATCGAGTTTGCCGGTCGGCGGATCGAGAATAAGTTGCCGGAGGAAACTGCGAGAGCCGGAATCGTCATGGTGCGTGAGGGGCGCCGGCTCTTTGAAGAGTTGACCGCCGAGGAGAATTTGCTGGTTGGAGCAGCGCTGCACCGGAATGGCGGAAAGGATCGGCGCGAACGTCTCGGGCTCGTCTATCAGTACTTTCCGCCGTTGGCCACCCGCCGGAAGACGCGCGCGGGGTATCTGTCCGGCGGCGAGCAGCAGATGCTTGCCCTCGGCTGTGCGATGATGGCCC
>DASWFZ010000215.1:0-11071 GCA_036393975.1 bacterium
ATCCGGGCGGCCACCCAGAAAGATGCCAAACGATTCGAACTTTCCGGCGACCGTGTGCGCGCGATATGGCCACAGCGTCCCCATCGCCACACCGGGGAAAGCGGTCGTCCCCCCGGAGTGGCTGTACCACAGCACGGCGCCTGGTGCTCTGGATGCGCTCCGCCAGCAGGGACTGCAGCCTCAGGGACGGCAGTTCGTCCACCTCTCCGTGACTCGTCAAGATGCGTTGACGATCGGCTAGCGCCACAGCCCCGATGCTGTGGTTGTGACCGTCCAGGCCCGGGGGGCGCACGACACCGGGATTCTGTTCTACCAAGCCTCGCCGACGGTCTACCTCGTGCGGGAAGTGCCGCCCACGTTCTTGCGCGTCTCGTAGATGAAAGGAGGGCAGGAACCTAAAATGGAAATCCCAGTTAAGACATGTCACGAGAGGGATCATGAGTTCCCCACGAGACGACCTAACTGAACCGCAAGCGCGCGCGATTATCGAACCGTGGTACTCGATGTTCAATCAGCCAGTTCGGGGAAACATCGCAGCCCTTCACGACAAAGCCGTCACGCCTGACTACCAGTCCTTCACGGGAGATGGCGCTGGCGAGTCTTGGGGCCGCGATGTGTCGATCAAAGTGATCAGCAGCTTCGCGACCTCAATTCCGGACATGAAGTTCGAGATCAAGGAAGTGCTCGTCGCGGGAAACCGTGTGATTGTGCGTGGCGAGGTAAGCGGCACGCCCGCTGGAGCCCTGTTCGGCGGCTTGATCCCCCACAGCGGCAAGAGCTTCAGGATCATGGCCATCGACATTCAGACGATCGAGAGCGGCAAGATCCGGAAGACGTATCATATGGAGAACTGGTTCGCAGCGCTCACCCAACTTCGGGCGAAGTAGGCGTCTCGCCGAGTAAGATCCAAGATGACAAAGCCCGTTGAATCGGGCTGTCGTCGCTCACGCAATCCCGCCGCTGCGCTCAAGCGAGGACTGTCGCGATTCCAGAGGGATCCTGAGGCTATCACGGCCTTCAGGGCTATTCCGTGGTGTTAAGCGTCTCCTCAGCTAAGAGGGGAACCAGCAGCGACGACGTCCGCCTTAGCCAGGGTGGCCTATCAGAAGGGCTTCGCAGGGACGCCTTGCAATGCGTGCAGCAGACGGATCTGCCCACAGTGATAGGCGTCGAGTGGCGTCATGCTCCGGATCGTGTACAGCGGGGACGTGCCACCGGCGTTCTTGCGCGTCCCATAGGGAAACACGGGCCTGGCACCTGAGGCGAGGGAGAGAATGGGCATGGAGACCGTCCCGTCCCAATACGATGATTTTGCCTGGTTCTACCACAAATATTGGGGAGGTGGGCCGACGTCGTTTTCCACGCACGTGTTCCCGGTCCTCGAACGGCTGATCCTGCCGCACGTGCGGCAGGGGGGCCGCATTCTCGACCTCTGCTGCGGAACCGGGCAACTGGCGCAGGACCTGACCGCGCGGGGCTACACCGTCACGGGGGTCGACGGGTCGGCAGAAATCCTCAAATATGCCCGCGTCCATGCACCGGGTGTCGAATTTATCCATGCAGACGCGCGATCGTTCTCTCTGCCCTCTGGGTTCGATGCCGCCGTGTCTCTGTACGACAGTCTTAACCACTTGATGCAGGCCGCCGACCTTGGCGCGGCGTTCGTCAACGTTCGAGCCGCTCTCAAACGGGGCGGACCGTTCCTCTGCGACTTCAATATGCAGGCCGGGTTCGAGGCACGCTGGCGAGGGTCGTTCGGTCTTGCTGGCGACGACCACGCGCTTGTCTACCGATCTTCCTTCGATGCGGTCAGCCGAATCGGACGCGCCGCTATCACGATGTTCCGGCTAGAACACAGTGCGTGGCGGCGGACTGATCTGACGCTGCACCAGCGCTGCTATGTGGAGGAGGAAATCACCGGCGCCTTAAGCGCGGCGGGGTTCACCGAACTCGCCGCTTTTGACGCTGAACGAGACCTGGGGATGCAAACTGGGGTCGGGCGAAGTTTCTTTCTCGGCCGCGCCCGCTAAAGGGAAACCCGTAGCGACGACGTCCGCCTTAGCCAGGGTGGGCTATCAGAAGGGCTTCGCAGGGACGCCTTGCAATGCGCGCAGCAGGCGGATCTGCCCGCAGTGATAGGCGTCATGTGGCACCATACTCTGGATCTTGTACAGCGGGGATGTGCCACCTGGCAAGGGCCGTGCCAAGTCCTCGTCAGTCCGTGTCGCGAGTTCCGCTACCAGGCGTTTCTGCGCCATCCTCAGGCGCTCCATCGCGGCCTGCCAGGCTCGCTCGCTCATGTCACGAATCTCGTGCCAGTCGAGTTTCTCGGCCCACCCGGATGGCCGCGGAGGCTCGCCGGTTAACCGCGCCACATGGTATTCCTTCCACAGCGACAAGTGGTTCACAACCATCCAGATTGAGTTCGTGGCGCGCTCAGGTTTCCACACCGCCTGGCTTGCCGTGAGCCTCTCAAGGGAGGCGGTCAGCGGCGCTTGCCAGGTCTCTTCCTCGAACACCTCGGTCAACAGGTTGACGAGCCGATGGACCGCAGTTTGCATCGCTTTTTCCCGAGAGCGCCGGGCTGGAGGCGGCGCGGCGTTTTGCGCGTCCTCGGCCGCGTGCTCGCTTACTCATCGACGCGTGAGAACTGGATCACGGTCACAGTGTCTTCGGGAGAGATTTCCCGCTCCCGGCCATAGATGTTGCTAAGGAATTCGATGAGTTCTTCATGCCGACGCAATTCTGGATTATCGCGCTGGATTTCACGCGGGGTAACGTCGCGCAGCGATTTCACGTCCACCGCGTCAATGATGGCGGCTCCCACTTTCTTGCGGGTGCCAAAACGCCGGCCGACCGTGAGCCAGACGATCTGGCCAGACTGGTACTTGTCCGTCTTGTCGCCCAGCCGGATAGTGGCTGTCTTGCGACCATCTCGCAACTGCTCGGCGAACAGCGCGGAATAGAAGTTGAGTGCAAACACAGTGGCCCCCTCACTCACGCGGTCTGTTCCTCACCGCGTCAGTTTCTCTACGCTCCTGGCGTTACTCCAGGCTCGGGTGATACGTCGCGGTCACGTTCTTGTCACCGCGCTTGCCGATCACGGTCGCAAGGGTAATGTCCTTGTACGTAATCTTCGCATTCACTGTCTTGATAGCACTCATTTGGGACATGATCATCTGAGAGGCCAACAGTCCCTCGGTCTCTAAATCCTTGCGCGCGTCGACCTTGTTCTCCGGCTCGATGAGCACCACGGCCTGATTGTCCACCACCTTGTCTCCCGGCTTCACGAGGACTTGGACGACGCGGCCTGTGCGGTCAGCCGAGGCCGCTAACTTGACTTCCCCAGTGGTCGTTCGGACGTAGACCAGCGGGTCGCCCTTGACCACGCGCAAGCCGGCCATGACCTGATCCAAATTTTTCGAGACGACCTCGCCAATGATGGTGGACCGCGCTGCGGGGGGATACGTCGCCGACTCCCATTTTACGTCCACGATCCCTGCGGCCTCGTCGACCTTGATTTCTTTCACGGCCCCCCGGCCGATGATGTTCTCCACCAAGTTTTTGGCCAGGACATCGGGTGCAGGCGGCCGCATTGCGTCTTCCTGCCTCCGGCGGTATAGGTAGTCCCAGGTGAACAACCCCGCACCCGCGACGACCACCACCGCGACATAGATGGTCACCGCGAGCCAGCTGAGGCCGGTCTTTTTTGCCAATCGGTCTGCACGTGCCACCCTTCCACCTCCAGATCTACAATTGCTTGTCCCTCACCGCGACACCGAGCGCGGGA
This sequence comes from bacterium, assembly GCA_036393975.1. Classification (GTDB taxonomy): domain Bacteria; phylum Sysuimicrobiota; class Sysuimicrobiia; order Sysuimicrobiales; family Kaftiobacteriaceae; genus 13-1-40CM-64-14. The sequence goes on from DASWFZ010000215.1 coordinate 3,791, forward strand.
GATCAAGTCGCGTCGGCTAGACCGACCCGAGTCGGATTCGCCCTACAAAGCGTGTGGAGCGCTGTTGTGCGTCGCGCTAACCAGGGTTGGTAATGTTCCCAAAACGACGAACGGACCACGCGGAGGCGAGTGGGAGAAGCATGCTCAGGTCGGCCTCGTCTCTCGTGATCGCTCTCCCTGTGTTCGCGGGGGGGAAGAGCACTCCTTTCCGAAATGCAAGGGGCTGCCTGTATCAGGCAGCCCCCGTGTTCTCTCAAATCCCGGACTACGACGCTTCTGGTTTAGGCTTCAACGCAGGCATCTGCGGTTCCGGACGCGCCGGCTCAGCCTTAGCCTCTGGGGCGGGCGCCCCCTGAAGTTCGGGCAGCGGTTCCCCGGCCATCGCCTTGCTGATCTCTTCACCTTCCAGGCTTTCCCGTTCCAGTAAGGCCCTGGCCACCCGCTCCAGTTTCTCGCGATTTGCCATCAGGATTTCCCGCGCGCGGATGTAGCACTCGTCGGTAATGCGGCGGACCTCTTTGTCAATCTCGTAGGCAATCTCCTCGCTGTAGTTACGGGTCTCGATCAGGTCCCGCCCGAGAAACACCGGGCCGTGGCGCTTGCCCAGCGACAGGGGGCCGAGCTTCTCGCTCATGCCAAATTCGGTCACCATCCGGCGGGTCAGATCCGTGGCCTGCTCGAAATCATTTTGCGCTCCGGTGGTCACCTCGTTGAAGACGAGTTCTTCGGCCACCCGGCCGCCTAGCATCGCGGTGATCCGATCCAGCAACTCCGTCCTGGTGTAGGTGTACTTGTCCTCCGGTGGAGCGGAGATGACGTAGCCCAGCGCCATGCCGCGAGGCAGGATGGTCACTTTGTGCGGGGGATCGGCGTTGGGCAGCAACTTCCCCAGCAGGGCGTGGCCTCCCTCGTGGAAGGCCGCGATCTCGCGCTCCTTCGGGCCGAGGATGCGGCTGCGCCGCTGCGGCCCGGCAATGACGCGCTCAATGGCCTCGTCCATTTCGGCCATCGTGATTTTCTTCTTGTTCCGCCGTGCCGCTAACAGCGCCGCCTCATTGACGAGGTTGGCTAAGTCCGCTCCGGAGAAGCCCACTGTGTGCTTGGCGAGCAGGTCGATGTTGACTCCCTCCCCGAGCGGCTTGCCGCGCACGTGGACATTCAGGATCTCCCGTCGCCCTTTGCTGTCGGGGTTGTCGACAACGATGCGTCGGTCGAAACGGCCTGGCCGCAGGAGCGCCGGGTCAAGGATATCCGGCCGGTTCGTGGCGGCGATGACGATGATCCCGGCATTGGGATCAAATCCGTCCATCTCGACCAGCAATTGGTTGAGGGTCTGCTCCCGCTCATCGTGCCCGCCGCCCAGTCCCGCGCCGCGTTGGCGGCCGACGGCGTCGATCTCATCGATAAAGACCAAGCACGGGGCGCTCTTCTTCGCCTGTTCAAAGAGATCCCTTACGCGACTGGCCCCGACCCCTACGAACATCTCCACAAACTCCGATCCCGAGATGGAGAAGAACGGAACAGCAGCTTCCCCGGCCACAGCCTTGGCCAGCAAGGTCTTGCCGCTGCCCGGCGGGCCGACCAGCAGGACTCCCCGCGGGATTTTCGCGCCCAATGCCTGGAACTTCTTGGGGTGCTTGAGGAACTCGATGACCTCCTGCAATTCTTCTTTGGCTTCGTCCACGCCGGCGACATCATCGAACGTGATCTTGGGCCGGTTCTCCGTGTGCAAGCGGGCGCGACTCTTGCCAAAGGATAAGGCCTGATTGCTACCACTCTGGGCCTGGCGGAGCATCAACAGCCACAGACCGATCAACAGAAAGAACGGGAGCATCGTGGACAGCAAGCCGGGCCACAAGGCGTTCTTGGACTTCGGCTCTACGGTGATCTGGGTATTGTGGGAGCGTAGCGTTTCGATATATGAGGTGTCGTTCGGCGGCGCAAACGTGCGAAACGTCTGCCCGTCCTTGAAATGACCGGTAATCGCCTCATCGCCGATCGTGACATCGGCGATGCGGCCGGCCTGCGCGGAGGTCAGGAACTGGCTGTACGTGATTTCCTCGCGCGCTTTGGGGGTGCGCAGCTGCGGCAAGAAAAAGTAGAGGACGACCGCTAACAGGATCGCCCACAACACTAGGTTCCGCACGTACCGGTTAATCACGCGTCAAACCTCCTGCCCACCGTAACACCTCGTCGGAAGCGTTGCACTACCCTGCGCTTCGGAGCGATCGCCCCTCGCCCTGATGGGCGTTTGCGCCACCATACACCCGCTGGCCCCGGCAATCAAGTCAGTGGTGACCCTAGGGACCAACCCGGAGCTGGACGACCTTTGTGCTGGCCGAGGTGATCTTGGCCGAGTCGGCGATCGCATGGCCCACGATCCACAGAATCTGCCCGCGGGCATCGGTCACGAGCGGAACGCGCGACCGCTGCCATCGCGGAACTTTGCCATCTACAAAGATGTCATGCACTTTCTTGCTGCCCCGCAGACCCAAGGGCGCCACCCTGTCTCCGGGGCGCCAGGATCGCACCCCGACGGCGGCGCCGACAGCGTACGCGTCCAGGTACACGGCATCGGACCCGCCGGAGACCTCTTGCGGTAGTAGAGTCCGATCAAGCACCTCAGCCGTCACGACGACGCCGAAGTCGCGCGCATGAACCCGCCCAGGAACTTGCAGTTCGTACGTATTCATAATATCTGGCCCCGCTACAGTTACTTCCACCGTTTCGTACCCCCGCCGCACCGTACACCGCCCCACTCTGATTTCCTGGCCCACCCGGCGGGAGGCGATGTCAAATCGTCCTACTGCACTAACGTCGCGGGGAAGAAGTTCTGTTCCACCAATTTGGCGGATCGCTAGCCGCAGGGCCCGCCGGACGACCTCTGGCGGCAAACTTTGCACGGCCTTGAGGGCAAATGTGATCGTGGATCGCGTCTGCTTCGCTCCCGCGACCACTCGGGCAGCCGCCGCCCAGAGCAGCCGGTCTGCATCTTGCGCTGTCGCGCCGATCTCCCACAGCAGCCGCCGGCCTTGGGGGACCCGGGTGTCAAGGGAGGGTAACCAGGCTTCGCGCACCCAGTTGCGTACAAATCGCTGGTCACGGTTGCTAGGATCAACTCGCCAGATGAAGCGTCGGGCATGAAGGTATTCGATGATTTGTGCGCGGAGGACCTCAAGCAGCGGGCGGACGACCATCACCGCTCCCAAGGGGCGTGCGACGGGGATGCCGGCAAGCACACCCCAGGGGGCGTTTTGCAGTAGGCGCATCGCCACCGTTTCGACCTGATCGTCGCGGGTGTGCCCTGTGGCCACCCGGGATGCACCCGTGGCCGCAGCCACGCGCGCATACAGTGCGTATCGGGCCTGCCGGCCCGCATCCTCCAGCGAAAGCTTCTTGTCCGTCGCCAGCTTGCGGATATCGACGGATGCGATGTGTACGGGCAGGTCCAACTGGGACACCAACCTCCGCACGAATTCGGCATCCTCAGTTGCGCCCGGGCGCAATTGGTGGTTCAGATGGGCGACGTGTAGGGTCAGATCGTACTCGGTGCGCATCGCCGTCAGGAGGTGCAGCAGGGCAACCGAGTCCGGTCCCCCCGAGACAGCGATCACCACGGTATCCCTGGCCCGTAGCAGCCCGTGGGTCTCAATTGTGCGCCGTACCTTCTCCTGCAGATCGTTCATCGTTATTCTCTCGGCGGCCGCATCCCCGGCCCCAGGCCGCCAACAAAAAGGGGCGACGCTGTGTCGCCCTCCGGTGTGTGCTTCCTCCCGATCCTCACCTACCGACCGTACGTGAGTCCGCAGGTAGGTGTTCCCTCGAAGTGGTGGCGGCGGGGAGAGTCGAACTCCCGACACCGCGGGTATGAGCCGCGTGCTCTAACCAACTGAGCTACGCCGCCACGACGTAACCATCCTAGTCATTATACTACTGTGCTCCGATGGTGACCTCCAGGGGCGGCAGTCTGATATCACGTCGGGTCCCCACCTGTCCGGTGAAGATCGCGATAGCCTGGTAGGTACCGGAATCGACCCGGCGCCCCTGGTAGTCTTGCTGGTCCCACGTCACCTGATACGCCAAGACGTCGCCGGGCCTCAACGTGGCAGTCTCGAAGACCTGAATGAAGGCCTTATCATGTGACCACCGCCACACCTCGTCCCCGCGCGGACGCCGGACCACCAGGTCAAAATGCTGCCCACTGCTGAAGGTGATAGACACCGGAGCACTGGCGGCATTGCGCACGCGCAGCGCCACCTCGACAGGCTGTCCCGGCCCGTACATCGCATGGGGAAGCGAGGCGTCGATGCGGAGGTGTCCTTCCACATGCTCCACGCTCACCGGACCCGCAGCTGCTGTGAGAATCACCGCCCCAAATGTGATCACCCATCGCGTCAGCACGGCCATCACTCCTCCGACTTGGTCCTACCGGAGAATACGCAGGAGGCGCCGTGCGCGTTCTGGGCAATACATGCCACGCGCGCGGGGGATTCGGTGGGAGGGGTACATTACTTGATGCCGAGCTTCGGCATCTCAAAGCGGATCTTCCCCGCTGCGATCTCCTCGAGGGCGACCGTGACAGGGTTGGCGGAATCCACTTCCACCATCGGCAGCGCGCCTTCTTTCAGCTGCCGGGCGCGCTTGGCCGCCACGATCACGAGCGCGTATTTGTTCTCGACTCGGCCCAACAACGCCTCGAGAGGCGGCTTAATCACTTGTCGTCACCCCAGATGGGACTTCGGTGGGATTGTTGAGGACAACACCTCATCTTACCAGTGGCCGCAGCGGGATTCAAGGGCAACCCCCTGCAAGCTCCCGCGCTTGGGCGGTCCAAGACTTCCACGCCCATGAGATTCGGGATGGTACCGGACCTCTAGCGTGACCTTCGCAGATTGCTACCTTCGCTTAGGGGACGGGGGTGGCGGTGGGGGCTTGAGCCGGTCGCGCACGGCGCCTTCGAGCCTTCCGATCAAGCCAAAAACCGATACCAGCCCGCCCAGTACCATGAGGCCAATCGAGCCAAAGTAGAGGAGGTCTAACGTCCGGACGTAATCGGCGAGGCTGAAAGAGGGATCCGCCCTCAGCTGCGCCGTCGCCTGGTGCACCTCGGGAAACACGCGAGTGTAGATGTAGAGTCCGCCCACGAGCGCGGTGAAACCGATCGCTTCAGCCAGCACGTCGGTTACCTTGCGGAGCGCCGCGCGGTACTTGTAGACTACCGGGACGACCGTGAAGGAAATCGTAATCAACTTAGCCCAGTCGAACTGACTGAGGTCCGGCATATTGGATATTCTAACTCCTACCTAGGGATAATAGCTGGGGTTGCACTAGTCTCCTTCCCTGAATATCATGAACAAAGACATGGCGGCGGGGCGGTTCCGACCCGGCCGCCGGTCCGTTCGATTCCACTACTCATGCCCTCTCCCGTCCAGCCGTCCTCTGCTCCTCCCCCCACGCCCCCGCGCATCCACGGCCTGGGCCTCATCGGCCTGGGTGCAGTCTTCTCGATCACACTCACGACACCGGTCATCTCGCTCTACCTAGGCCGCCTCGGCCTGTCGACGGTGCACATCGGCGGCATCATCGGGGCGATGTCGTTAGCTCTGATCGTGTCGGAGGTCTTCGCGCTGGGCGCGAGTTCCTGGATAGGCCGTCGCTTCGCCGTGCTCGCAAGCCTCGGCGGCAGTGCGATCATGTTCAGTTGCTTCCCTCTCGCGGGATCGCTGGCTGCCCTCTATGCCACGCGGCTGATCCTGGGAGCCGCCCGCGGGCTCCTGTGGCCGGTTCTGTTCGCCGAGGTCGCCGAAGCCGGCTCATCGACACGGGTCACGGCGCTGTTCGCCCTGTTCTGGTTGTACTTCGGAGTCGGGCAGCTGCTCGGGCCAGCACTCGGCGGGTGGTTAGGCCAGCAGATTTCTCTCACAGCGCCATTCTTCGGCGCAGCCGTTGTGTCGCTGGCCACTGCTGCGGCTGTAGGCGCTATTCGGCCAGTGCGGGATGTGAGTCCTAACCCGCTTCCCTCCTATGCTGCGTTGCTCCGGCGGTCGCCTACTGTCTGGCGAGCGTGGCTGCTAATTGTCTGCAATACCGTCGTGTTTGGCGTTTACACGACATTTCTTCCTCTGTATGCCGTCGGCCGAGGGCGCAGTCCGGAAGAAGTCGGTCTTGTGTTCACCGGAGGGGGCGTCGCCTTCATCATCACACAGGTAATACTGCACAGGCTTCCACTGCGAGTGTCCCCCGAGCGGTTGCTGGTTCTCTCTTTCCTCGCGCGTGGGGTCGGCGTGGGGATCACACCGTGGCTGGGGTCGTTCTGGGAGCTGTTTACCGTAAACTTCTTTACCTCCATCCTGGGTGCCGCGGTTCCGCCAGCGCTCTCCACTCGCATCACGGATGGCGCGCCGCGCGAGAATCTCGTCGCAGCGATGGGTGGACTGAACGCGGCGGCCGATTTGGGCTTCTTTGTGGGTCCAGTCCTCGGCGGAGTTCTGGCAGGAGCGGGGGTGCAGTGGGCGTTTGCGCTGGTCCCCGCAGTCACTCTACTCGCGGTAATCTTGCTTGTCGCAGATCCTGCTCGCCCTCAGGCATAACGTCCCACTTTCGTTACGCTCGGAGGAGACGGTCAACTACCATCACCGTGAACAACAAGGCCAAGTAGACGATCGAGTAGCCGAAGACGCGCATCGCAGCCCTCGGAGTCCGCTGGCGCCACAAGCCCATGGCCAGCGCCACAAACAGTCCCCCGAGCACACCAGCCGACACCCCATACACGGTGCCCATGCTTCCCATGGGAACGAGCAAGAGCGTGGAGAGCACTAGGACGACCGTGTAGATCAGAATCTGCCGTCTCGTCTCACTTTCGCCAGAGACCACCGGGAGCATCGGGACCCGAGCACGGGCATAGTCGTCGTGACGGAATAGCGCCAGCGCCCAAAAATGCGGGGGCGTCCACAGGAAGACGATGAGAAAAAGGACCGCCGCGGTGGGGTCCAAACGCCCCGTGGCCGCCGCCCACCCTACTAGTGGAGGCACGGCGCCGGCGGCGCCCCCGATGACGATGTTCTGCGGGGTGGAGCGCTTGAGCCACACGGTGTACACGAAGACGTAGAAAAGTAGCGCGGCAAGGGACAGCATGGCGGCCAGCAAGTTTACTAAGGAGGCCATTTCCACGAAGGCGACCGTCCCGAGCAATACCGCAAACGCAAATGCGAAAGGCGCAGCCACTCGGCCCGAAGGAATCGGACGCCGCCTCGTGCGGGTCATGAGGGCGTCGATGTCCCG
>DASWFZ010000216.1:0-25002 GCA_036393975.1 bacterium
AGCAGTGGCGCAAGGCACGGATGGCGCCAAGAAGCAGTTGCAGACCGCATTCTTCCACGCGAACGAGCTCGCGCAGAAGGCCCCTACGATCGCAGGCGTGCTGCAGCACGTCCAGCACGTGGTCAACTGTCTGGAGGGCTCGGCCAGCAAGAACTTCAAACCAGCGGCGGGATATCCGTGCCAGGGACAAGGGAACGGTATAATTCCTGACCTGCAAGCGACGGCCAATGCCGGGGACCCAGCGGCGGTGCGCGCGCTCCGATTTGCGAACGTCGCGGACAAACTCGCTGTCAACGTCCTCGTGTTCACCGAGGTCGACGCCGCTCAACCGCAGATGAAAGTCGTCGCAAACAACTTGCAGCAGGCACTCAACGCGCTCAAGTAACCGCCTGCGCTACAGATCATGACAAAGGCGGGAGGACATCTCTCCCGCCTTTGTCATTTGCGTGCCGATCTCAGGTGGTAAGCACTCCGCTCAAACCAGAAAGGGAGGATCACGATGACGGACGACGGCGCCTTGCAACGCGCCTATCAGCACGCCCGAGCATTTCTCAACACCCTGTCGGATCGACCGGTCGGCCCGCCAGTGCCGGCACAGGCGCTGACATCTCTCACCGGGCCGCTTCCGGAGAATGGGACCGATCCTGCGGAGGTGATCGATGGGCTCGTCCGGGGAGCGGAGCCGGGCCTCGTCGCGAGCGCAGGGCCCCGGTACTTCGGGTTCGTGATCGGCGGCAGCCTGCCCGCAGCCCTCGCCGCGGACTGGCTGACATCCGCATGGGACCAGAACGCGGGGTTGTACGTAATCTCGCCTGCGGCCGCCGTGATCGAAGACGTCGCGGCCTCATGGGTACTGGATATTCTGGGCTTGCCCGCGACGAGCAGCGTGGGATTCGTGACCGGCGGGATGATGGCGAACTTCACCGCACTCGCATCCGCGCGCCATGAGGTGCTCGCGCGGGTAGGGTGGGATGTCGAAGAACGCGGGCTGATCGGTGCGCCCCCGGTTCGCGTGGTGATCGGCGAGGAGGCACACGTCACAGTCGCCCGATCCCTGGGCTTGCTGGGATTGGGCCGCGCGCGTGTGACGCGGGTGCCCGCCGACGAGCAGGGACGCATGCGCGCCGGACCTGTGCGCGAGGCGCTCGCCTCGCACGCAGGGCCGACGATCGTGTGCGCCCAGGCGGGGAACGTCAATACGGGCGCGTTCGACCCGTTTGATGAGATCGCCGACGCGGCGCGGGAGCACGGCGCGTGGCTGCACATCGACGGTGCGTTCGGGCTGTGGGCCGCCGCCAGCCCCGCCCTGCGGCCGCTGGTGTCTGGGGCGACCCGGGCCGACTCCTGGGCACTAGACGCCCACAAGTGGCTGAACGTCCCTTACGATAACGGGATCGCGGTGGTCGCCCACCCGCAACCTCACCGCGCCGCCATGTCGATGACGGCCGCCTATCTGATGCGAAGTTCGGGAGATGCGCGCGACCCGAGCGACTGGGTTCCAGAATCCTCACGGCGCGCCCGCGGCGTGACCGTCTATGCGGCCCTGCGCACGCTGGGCCGCCGTGGTGTAGCAGACCTCGTCGAACGCGACTGTGGTCTCGCTGTCCACATGGCCGACACTCTCCGGCAAACCTCCGGCATCGAAATCCTGAACGAAGTCGTCCTGAATCAAGTCCTGGTCCGATTCCACCCTCGCGGCGCAGGCGAGGCGGACGCGCTCACCCGTGCTGTGATCTCTCGAGTGCAACAGGAGGGGACGTGCTGGACCGGCGGGACCACGTGGCACGGACTCGCCGCGATGCGCATTTCCGTGTCCGGATGGTCGACGACACGCGAAGATATCGCCCGATCCGCTGCGGCGATCACTACAGCCTATGCGCGGGAACGAGAGCGCACGAGTGGCGGCTAACCGAAGAGGCTAGAGGCCTCTTGCGCGAAGGCGGTGACCAACCCCGCGACCTGCTCGTAGTCGGAGAGTTTCATGAGACTGACTGGGGAGTGGATGTACCGCACCGGAATAGACACCACCCCCGTTAATACTCCCGCGCGGCTGGTTTGGATCGCGCCCGCGTCGGTCCCTCCGAACAACGGGAGCTTCAGCTGATAGCGGATCTCGTGGCGCTGGGCCAAACCCTCCAGCGCCTGTACCATCTTGGGGCTAATGATGGCCGACTGGTCGGCGATCGTGATGGCTGCCCCCGCCCCCACCGCCGTAGCGCGCCGGGCGGGCGAAACACCAGGCAGATCCGCGGCCACGGTCCCCTCGACCGCTAAGGCCACCTGGGGGGCAATCTGAAACGCGGCTGTCCGCGCGCCGCGCAGCCCGGTTTCCTCGCTGACGGCGAAGTTGCATACAACCGTGGCCTCTGGAGGAGCCCCGGCCAGTCGCTGCAAGACCTCCACCAGCACCGCGCAGCCGGCCCGGTCATCAAACGCTTTGCCCAGCAGCCATCCGTCGCGCAGGACCTCAAACGGCTGGCTGACCACGACCGGATCCCCCACCCGTAGACCCGCCGCCTTCGCCTCTTCAGATGAGCGCAGGCCCACATCGATACACAGCGACTCCAAAGGAATGGGCTTTTCGCGTTCCTCGCTTTTCAGGACATGCGGGGGGAGGCTACCGATGACCCCACGGATCTTCGCTCCGGTGCGGGTGCGTACGGTCACAGTGTGCGCGGGCAGGATTCGCAGATCCCACCCACCCAGGGGAGTGAAGTGCAAGAAGCCGTGCTCATCGATGTGGTTAATGAGCAGGCCGATCTCATCCATGTGGGCGTCGAGCATCACGGTGAAATCCGTCTTCCCGTGTCGTGTCACTAAAAGATTCCCGAGCACGTCGGTGCGGATATCGTCAGCGTAGGGGGTCACGAGTACCTGGATGGCCTCCCGCGCCTCATCCTCGAATCCGGTCGCACCGAATGCGTCGGACAGCGTCTTGAGAGTAGCGATGGCATCCACGGGTCTCTCACCTCTAAGCGGATATGGTTGCTCACGTGTGAGCCAAGGATGGCGTAACGGATGTTTCTGCCACTAGAGAAGGGTCCCTGTTCAGGAAGCGCACGGGGCCCGAGGCTGTCGAAAGCTCTGCGATTCGCGGAGAGCCCAGTTGTCTTGATGGAAGGATGATCCGGGTGGCGAAGGCAGGACGGGCCGGGAGTGTGCTGCCCCTTATGTGGCGCTGGTGCTGACGGCGTTATCTTGCTTCACGTACATGGGCAGGGCGGCGTTGGCGTTGTGCAGGAAAACCTGGATTCGGTCCTTGGGGTTTAGGTACACTGCGACCTGCCAAGACACCAACACTGGCCCGGTCAGAGCTTGCGCAGTCACGTAGTACCAACGTCCCCCCGGCAAATTGGGGAAGACAAATTGGCCCTTCGCGTTGGTCTTTGTCTTCGCGTAGGAAAGTTTGGTCTGCATCTCGGGACTGGCGATCACGTATTCGACATACATATGTGCCAGCAGCGGATTATAGGTTCCGTCCTTCTCTGCGGCCTTCTTCTTGATGGTATCGAAATCAATCGGCTTCAGGAGCAGGTGGACGCTGGCGCCGGTGCAGGGAACGAGCTTCCCATCATCCGTGGCGATACCGAGTCGCCCCTCAATCTTCCCATTGAGGTCAGCGGCATTGGCGGCGACTTGGGCCTGGATCAGCTTGCGAAAAATCGGCTGCCCTCGATCCCGGAATGGAGCCCCTGATGGGGTGAGAGGCTCCTTCACCTCGTCGCTAGCGGAGCGATTCCAGACGAGGAGTACTCTGACTCCGTTATGCCCGACGACCAGCGGGTTTCAGACAATGCCTTGCGGGAAGATCGCGGGAAGATTGGCTGTCTGAGAGGTACACGTGACCGAACATGCAGGACTCGGGTATGGCCCGATTCAGAATCGAGGGTGGCTCAACCGCGCGCGTCATCACTCCGCGCTTACCGTGGCCCGCCGTGGTCTCTGTGGAAGGTTAGGGTTGTAGCCGCAGGACGAGGTCGAAGACGCCGGTTGTCTCTCTGGGCTTGAGATAGTACTGAGTCACCAGCACCTGATGGTGGGGAGCACTCACACGGATGTGAATGTGTGACCGTCCGCTGTATGGCGGCGGGAAGATGCTTGTGAATTGATACCGTCCCGCCGCATCAGCCACGACCGTGGCGCGATACGCATCATCGTAGCGCCCGGCAGGCCCCGCCAACCAGAACTCGATGCGAGCCTGAGCAATAGGGTCACAGTGCGCGGCGGATCGCACCGTGCCGGTCAGCACGTGCCCCGTGCCGACGGCAGTGTGCACTGGTGCGTTAGGTTTGTAAAACGGGCCTTGGATATCAGGCCGGGTGGGGACGCATGCCGCGACACCACCGGCAGTGATCGGGGGGTGCAGCCATCCCCACAACGCCACCAGCAGCAGGATCCACACCCCTGTCGCACCGAGTTTTCCCCACATACGTCTCCCTTTGGGCTCCCTCACTTTCCGGCCTCCTCCCTGCCCTGCAGACGGTGGACTCGGCGCATCATAGCGGCGTCGACGACGGCAGGCCACAGGGCGTTGACTGCGACCACAGGTCGGAAGATGCTGGGCATAATCCGCTCCGCGCGCGGCCGGTCGGCGAGTGCGACGATCTCCCGTGCCACCCGGTCGACGCGGAGCCGCAACCACGACGGGGTGGTCACCTTTGGATGCACACGGCGATGACGAGAGAATTCGGTGCCCGCCACCCCGCCAGGGTAGATCCCGCACACGGCAATGCCCTGAGGGCCCACTTCCCGGCGCAACGCCTCGGTAAACCCGTGCAGGCCAAACTTCGTGGCGTTATAGATCGTCGTCGTCGGAGCCCCCACGCGGCTGGCGATCGAGCCTACGTTGATGATGACTCCCCGTCCCGCCTGCAGCATCACCCGAATCACCGCCCGCGTAAGCAGAAGGGGAGCCAAGAGATTGGTCGCCACCTCCTGATAAATGGCCTCCTCGGATTGCTGGTCGAGCCAATCGTAGATGCCCACCCCCGCGTTGTTGACCAAGACGTCGATACGGCCGTAACGTGCGAGGGTCTGCTCGAGGAGGCGCTGACGATCGTCGGGGCGGGTGACGTCGGCGGTGATCGGAAGGCTGTCTGGCACCGACGCGGCGACGGCTTGCAGACGCTCCCGGCGCCGCGCGACCAGCACCACCGAGTCCCCGCGCACGCCAAACGCCCGGGCGGCGGCCTCGCCGATCCCGCTGCTGGCCCCGGTGATGATGACCACCCTGCCGGTCACGACGCGGCGGTCACGGCGGCGATCGACTCCCGGAGAATCTCGATAATGCGGTCGACTTGCTGTTCTGTGACGACCAGGGGAGGCGCGATGCAAATGGTGTCGCCAATGGGGTGCTCACCCGCCTGCCCGGTGCGCATCCGCGTAATCAAGCCGCGCCGGCGTGCCTCGCGGAGGACCTTGGCCCCCACACCCAGGGCCGGGGCTTTGGTCGTCTTGTCGGCCACGAGTTCCACCCCGCACATCAGTCCCAATCCGCGGACGTCGCCCACAGACGGCAGGCTGCGGAGCATCTGAGCTTTTTCCTGGAGACGCGCCCCGAGGATCGCAGCCCGCTCGACGAGCCGTTCGCGGTCAAAAACGTCCAGGTTCGCGAGGCCCACCGCGCAACAGGTCGGATGCCCGGAGTACGTCGCCGCGTGCATGAACCGTTCGGTCAGGGGAGCGCGTTCGATGGCCTCGTGGATCTGGCGGGACACCATCACCCCGCCGAGCGGCAGGTACGCGCTGGTCACTCCCTTGGCGAAACTGACGAGATCGGGCTGCACGCCCCAATGTTCGAGCGCAAACCACCGGCCGGTGCGGCCAAACCCGGTGATGACCTCATCGGCAATGAGCAGGACGTGGTAGCGGTCGCAGATCTCGCGCACGGCGGGGAAGTAGTCGGCGGTCGGCACAATGACGCCTCCCGCCCCGATGACCGGTTCGGCGAGAACGCCCGCGACGGTCTCCGGCCCTTCCTTCTTAATGGCCGCCTCGACCGCATCGGCCATTGACCCCGGATACCGGTAAGGATACGACGGCAGCACGTGCACGAATCCAGGCACCGTGGGTTGGAACATCGCGTGGAAGGCCGGCATCCCGGTCGCGCTCATCGCCGCCAAGGTCAAGCCGTGGTACCCATGGATGCGCGAAATAATCTTGGTTTTCGTTGGGTGGCCCTGTCGCCGCCAGAAGTACCGGGCGAGTTTGAAGGCCGTTTCGTTCGACTCCGCGCCGCTGGTGGTGAAGTACACGCCGGAGAGGTTGGGGTAGGCCCGCGTGAGCAATCGCTCCGCCAAGCGCACGGCCGGTTCGTTAGTGTATCCGACGTACGCGGAAGCATACGCCAGCTTGCGCATCTGCGCGGCAGCGGCGTCTGCCAGTTCGGTCCGGCCGTGGCCCACGTTCACGTTCCACAGAGAGGCCAGTCCATCGAGGTACTCGCGGCCGTCGGCGTCCCGCAGCACGGCTCCGCGTCCTTCGACGAAGACCACCGGCGCCTGGTGGTCTGCGGGATGTTGCAGCGGATGGACGAGCGCGAACAGGTCCGTCGCGATAAGGGTGCGGGATTCCATAAGCCAACTCCTTGGAGAAGGTCGAATGTGCCGAACACCCTTTACACGCGCCGGGGAGAAAGCCCTGCGCACAGGATGCGAGACGCGGTTGCCTGGGTCTAGATCACGACGGGGCGACGCGGACGTCGGAGGGCAGCGGGAGAAAACTACTCACCGGGACAACGGGTGCGGCGCCTTCTTGGACGATGGACCGGCACGGTCCCAACCCGGTGGCAATCGGCAGGGCTATGCTGTAATCTTCGTGCGCGTTCGACGCGATGAAGATGCCTACTACATACCCCCTGGCATCGAGGACGGGCGACCCGCTCGCCCCCTGGTGGAGCGCCGGCTTGAAGACGACCATGGGCGTGGTGACGCGGCGCTCACTGAGGATGGCGCTCTTGATCATGTTCGTCACTCGTCCACTGACCACAGTCCACCGCCGGTCCGGATACCCGCCCACGCGGACAGTTTCGCCGACCTTCAACGTGCGGAAGGAAATGCGATAACGCGGCGTCCCGGGAGGCAGCCTCGCCGTGATGACGGCGGTGTCGCGGTCAGGTGCGCGGCACCGCACACCGCCGATCACTTTCGCGTTGGGCAACACAACCTCCACGGTGCCCGCCACGGCGTGCCGCGCGGTGAGAATCGTTTCGGCACCGACGACGACGCCCGTGCCGTAGCGAATCTCCGTCTGTTCCCGCGTCACCAACTGCGGAATGGCGCGCCGATCGGGCACCAAGAGAATCGGCCCGGCGGCAAACGCGGCTCCGCTGAGCAGCAACGTGACCAGCGCAACAGCCAGAAGAATCCGGATACGGGCGCACAGCGCTTGAAAAGTGTCCATCTCCTCTACCATACCCCACCGGCAGGCCCGACAGGCACCGCCCAGCGGGTGGGCTCAAGGGGCGGGCGTCCCAGAGAGGGGAGTCGTCAGTCGTTCGCGTATAACGGTTGCCGCAATGACTGCAGGTTCCTCGTGCAAACGCTGAAGCCCGCGCGGCCGGCCCCTCGTCCCCAGACGGAGGTGCGCGATACCGTCGCCCACATCCTCGACGACGTGCGAACTCGCGGCGAGGCCGCCGTCCTGGACTACACACAACGCTTTGATGGGGTGAGACGGCAGACGCTTACGATCCGTCGAGCGGATGCCGACCAGGCCCTGGCCTCTCTTCCTGGTCCCACACGCGAAGCACTGCAGTGGGCGAAAGACCGCATCGGTGCATTCGCGCGGGCGCAGCGCCAGACCATTGCCGAGATGGGGATCGAGTTGACCCCTGGAGTGCATGTGGGTCACCGCCTTCTGCCGGTGCAGGCGGCGGGATGCTACATTCCAGGCGGACGGCACCCGCTGCCGTCTACTGCCCTAATGACGATCCTGCCCGCCAAAGAAGCCGGGGTCCCGCGCGTGGCCGCGTGCGCCCCCCCTGGTCCCGACGGCTCCATTCACGCGGTCACACTGGCGGCGATCGCGCTGGCCGGCGCCGATGAGATCTACTGCATGGGCGGGGCCCAGGCGATCGCGGCGCTGGCATTTGGGACCACCTCGGTGCGTCCGGTCGACCTGATCGTCGGCCCCGGGAATGCCTACGTGGCGGAGGCTAAACGACAGGTCTATGGACAGGTCGGGATCGACCTGCTGGCCGGCCCCACCGAACTGTGCATCGTCGCCGACGGGTCAGCCGACCCTGAACTGGCCGCCGCTGATCTGTTGGCGCAGTTGGAGCATGACGCGCGGGCTCGCGCGATTTTGGTCTCCACAGACGCACGCGTCGCGCGCGTAGCCCTCGAGCATGTCGAATCGGCATTGGCCCGCGAGACCAACCCGAGCGCAGCGCGGACATCCTGGGACGAGAATGGCGAGGTGGTCATCGCCAGTGGAGTGGAGGAGGCGTGTGCAAAGGTCAACGCCCTCGCCCCCGAACACGTGGAACTGATGGTTGCCGACCCGGACGCGGTGGCCTCGCGTTTAACGGCGTATGGCGCACTGTTTATCGGCGCCGCGTCCAGCGTCGTGTTCGGGGACTACGCGGCAGGCCCCAACCACGTCCTGCCCACCGGCGGCACCGCCCGGTTTACCGGAGGCCTCTGGGTGGGGACATTCTTACGGGTCGTTTCCTCCACGCGATTAAGCGCAGAGGGCGCGGCATCTCTCGCGCCATTTGCGACGCGCCTCGCCGAGTTGGAGGGCCTGCCCTCGCACGCCAGCTCCGCCCGACGGCGGATCAAGCCGCGCTAACCTCCTAAGACACCCATCTGCGACCTCACCTGTACCGTGGGCTTATTCCGCCGCTCCGGCCCACGGGTCACCAGCGCATGCATACGCACTGGGGAAGGCTTCTCCCCTCACTCCGGCGAACGGCCATGCGTAACCCCATGACCACGGATCATCTAGCGACAAATCCGATCACGCGCCGCGTGAATGAGTTCGCGACTCGCGTGCACCGGGTGCAGGAGCGCCAGTTGTACCTGTACTTGGAGCCGGTCGAAGCGCTGCGGGGCCCGCGCGTCACGATCGAGGGACGGTCCGTGTTGTTGGGAGCCTCGTACTCGTACCTGGGATTGCTCGGTCATCCCGAGATCGAAGCCGCCGCGAATGCAGCGGTGGCGCAGTACGGAACCGGGACTCATGGCGTCCGCTTGCTCGCGGGCAACACCGACCTGCATGACCGGCTGGAACGGCGGATCGCGACATTCGTCGGCGCAGACACGGCGGTCGTATACAGCAGCGGGTACGTGGCCAACGTGGCCGCCATCACCACGCTCGTGGGCCGCGGCGACGTGGTCGTCTGCGACAAACTGGACCACGCGAGTATCATCGATGGGTGCCTGCTGTCCGGCGCACGACTCGTGCGCGTCCCGCACAACAACATCGCGGCGGTAGACCACGCGCTGGCCGAGGCCCCGGCTGGGGCGGGCACGCTCGTGGTCGCCGATGCTGTCTTCAGTATGGATGGGGACGTCATCGACCTACCCGCTCTGGTCGATGTCTGCCGGCGCCGCCAAGCCTGGTTGATGGTGGATGAATCCCACTCCTTGGGGGTGTTAGGCAGTGACGGGCGGGGGATCGAGAGCCACTTTGGGCTCCGGGGGACGATCGACATCAAGATGAGCTCCCTGTCCAAAAGCATCCCCTCCGTGGGGGGATATATTGCCGGCAGGGCCGAGCTCAGTGCGTTGCTCAAGCACACCTCCCGGGCCTTTGTTTTTTCTGCCGCCCTGCCGCCTGGGAGCGCGGCGGCCTGCCTCGCCGCCTTCGACCTGCTCGAGCGCGAGCCTCAGCGTGTGGAGCGTCTCCGGCAGAACTATCTGTCATTGCGTAGCGGCTTGCGTGCCGGAGGCCTCGAGGTGCGCGATGATCCCACGGCCATTGTGCCCGTGATCACCGGCAACGATGACGCCGCTCTCACCATGGCTCGCCGGCTGTTTGACCGCGGCGTCTTCATCCCGCCGATCGTGTCTCCGGCCGTCCCCCCGCACACCAGCCGCTTGCGTGTCACGGTCACTGCCGCGCACTCCGCAGCGGACGTGGACGAAATCATCAAAACGGTCATCGCCACCTGGCACGAAGTCGCGCCTGTATTCGCGCACACGGAGATCGCGCGCTGAACCAGATCTGCTACGGATACTCAAGTGGGGCGGACATCCGGGTTGTAGGGTGCGTAGAAGACGCGGGGAAAAAGCCATCCACACTGGGCGACATTGAGGGGGCGTCAAGATGAGGACATGGATTTCTAGTGCAACCGTGATGCTGATCTTGCTGGCCCTTATTGTTCCTCCTGCAAGCGTCGGGCAAACCGCATGTCAATTGAATGTCCCCACGCTCAAATTAGGTGTGCAGGGAATTGCGTCAGGGGCGCATGCCGACTACGGGCGCCAAATCAACATGGGGGCGACTCTGGCGATCGAGGAGATCAATGCCGCGGGTGGCATTCTCGGCTGCAAACTGGAGATGCGCTTCATGGATGATGAGAACAAACCCGCCACCGGAGTGAAGAACGCTCGATTCCTCGTGAACGAGTGGGGCGCCCACTTCCTATACGGGACGGACAGCAGCGGCATCGCCATGGCCTTGGGGCCGGTGCTCCAAGAATTGAAGCGCATCCAGTTCTTCACCCATGCGGCCACGCACCGGCTCACCGAGGAGCTGGTCTATGACAAGAAGATCAAGGAGATCGTCCGCGTCAGCGCGCCCGTCTACCAGGATGCCATCGCCGCGTGGGTCTTCAAAGATAACCCGGAGATCAAACGCTGGGCGACCATCGGGGCGGATTACGAGTACGGCTACGCCACCTGGGCCATCTTCAAGGACGTCATGAAGAAATCCCGGCCCGACGCCGAGTTCGTGGGAGCGGCCTGGGCACCGTTCTTGACCCTCGACTTCTCCAGCCAGATCGCCGCCGTGATGGCGACGAACCCGGATGCCATCATCGCCACCCCGTGGGCCGGTGAAGCTGTGACGCTCCTTCGTCAGGCCCTGCTCATGGGCGTCTTCGACAAAGTCCAGGCATGGTTCCAGGCGATGGGCGGGTCGGTGGACGTTCTGGAGGGGATTTCCCGTGAGGTGCAGGACAACCGATTCAAGGGCAAGCTCTGGGCGACGGCCCGGTATATCCACAACTGGCCCAACACCCAGATAAACCGATCTTTTGTGGAGCGATTCCAGAAGCGGTGGTCGCGGCTTCCCAACTACTCGGCGGAAACGACCTACTCAGCCATCTACATCACCAAGCTGGCCCTCGAGAAGGCGAAGAGCTTGGAGACCGACAGCGTCTTGGCCGCGTTGAACGGGATGCGCATCCCCACGCCTGCCGGTCTGCGCGTGTACCGGTCCGAGGATCACCAGTTCGTCTACAACGTCCCGGCCGGAAGAGTCGTGTGGGATGCCAAGTACCCGATTCCTGTACTCGGCGATCTAGTCGTAATCCCGGCGAACGAGTACTGGCGCTCGCCGCCCTTCACGGCCGTGCCTGTCGGAAAGTAACCAGAGTCGGGTCGGCACCCTCGGCGGTCGAGAGGACGACCACACAGACATCGCCGTCCTTCCATGGACACCATCGGGTATCAGGGCCTCATCGGCGTCTCTCTGGCCATGTACCTGTGGCTCATCTCTGCGGGCCTGACCATCATCTTCGGGGTTCTCGGGGTCATCAACTTTGCGCACGGGAGCCTGTTTATGGTGGGAGCCTATATGGCGTACACCTTCTATGGGCTCCTAGGACTCCCGTTCGGATTGTCCGTGCTGCTTAGCCTGGCGGTTGCGGCGGTGTTGGGTCTGATCATGGAGCGGGGATTCCTCAGGCACCTCTATCATTTGGATCACGCCTACCAGCTTCTGCTCACCTTTGGCTTCGTGTTGGTCTTGGATGATGCGGTCAAGATCATCTGGGGTGGTGTCTTTAAGATCCCCCCCATTCCGCGCTTCCTCGACGGCGCGTGGCCGGTCTTTGGACGACCATTTCCGGTCTATAACACGTTCCTGATCGCCGTCGGCATCCTGGTCGGCATCGGGCTCTGGGCGCTATTCGAGAAAACCTGGTGGGGCCGGGTGGTGCGGGCGACGGCATCCGATCGCGAGATGGCGAATGCCATCGGCGTCAATGTACCCTGGGTGTTCTCGACCGTGTTTGCTGTGGGCGCGATGCTGGCGGCGCTGGGCGGCGCGCTGGGGACCCCGATTCGGGTGGCAGCCCCGGGGATCGGGGCGGCCATGATCATTCAAGCGTTCATCATCACGGTCATCGGCGGCTTGGGCAGCTTGAAGGGAGCGTTCACGGGGTCACTGGTCGTCGGCATTCTCTCGGCCTATGGCACGCTGTTCTTTCCCGTCTTCGAGCTGTTTTTCAGTTTTGTGATCATGACGGTGGTCCTACTTGTGCGACCCCAGGGCCTGTTTGTCCATTCGAACTAACCCGACGCGACTATGACGCACGCGCGTCACGCCCACCTCATGTCGGGGCCGCTGACCGCCGCGTTGGTCGCTGCCCTCATCGCGCTGCCGCTTGTGGCGGGCAACTATCTCACGTATCTGACCATCCAGATCTTGATCCTGTCTCTGTTCGCTTTGGGCTTCAATCTGCTCTTCGGCTACACGGGCCTGCTTTCGTTTGGGCAGGCCGGATTCTATGCCGTGGGCGCGTACGTGTGCGCCAAAATCCTGCTGGTACACCCCTCCCTCCTGCTGGGCGTCGGCGGCGGCACCGTGGCCGCAGCGGTGGTGGCGGTCCTCTTGGGTGTGCTCTCTGTGCGGCACACCCGCATCTACTTCTCGATGCTGACTTTGGCCTTTGGAATGATGATCTATTCCGTGGCCTGGAAGTGGCGCGACGTCACGGGAGGCGACGACGGACTGGTGGGCATCCCGCGGGCACCGCTGAAGATGCTCGGCACCGTCTCCATCAGCCTTTCCACCATCGAGCACTACTACTACTTTGTGCTGGCGGTGGCAGTGCTGGGGACTTTTTTCATGTACCGCCTTGCGCACTCTCCCTTTGGGCTGAGCCTGCAGGCCATCCGCGATGGAGAGACCCGGGCACCGTTTGTGGGCATGTCGGTCATAGCCCACCGACTGCTGGCCTTCACTATCGCGGGGCTCTACGCGGGGTTGGCGGGCGCGTTGTTGCCGCCGCTTGAAAACACGGTCACCCCAGTGATCGCTCACTGGTCCTCCTCGGCCGATCCCATCTTGGCCACGTTGTTGGGCGGCATCTATGTCTTCTCTGGTCCCATCGTGGGCAGCGCGCTGTTCATCGTCGTCAAGGACCTCATTGTCCGGGTGACGGTGAACTGGTCGATCGTCTTGGGGACCGTCGTCATCATCCTGGTCATGGGTTTCCGCGGCGGCGTCGCGGGCATCGTGGCCGGGATGGTCGCCCGCCCTCGAACGGCACCTGCCCCGGCGGTCGCCAGCAAGTGACCTCCTGTGGTTGAGCTCCTGCGGGTGGAGAAGTTGCGGAAGTCCTTCCGGGATCTGGCCGCGGTGGACGCTATCGATCTGCAGTTGGCGGATGGCGTACTCGTCGCCCTTATCGGGCCCAACGGGGCCGGGAAAACCACGCTCATCAACCTGCTTAGTGGGGCGGTGGCGCCTGATGCCGGTCGGGTCATCTTCCGCGGCGAGGACATCACCCGCCTCCCCAGCCACCTGCGCGTCCGCCGGGGCGTGACCAGAACGTATCAGGTCATGAACATCTTCCCCCGCCTCACCGTCCACGAGAATGTGCTCTTGCCAGTGCTCGCGCGACAGCGCAGGCTGTTTCGCTTCTTCTCTCCGACACATACCTACGCAGCGGCGGTGGAGGAAGCGGACCATCTGCTGCAGGAAGTCGGCCTGGCAGACCAGCGCGACCAGGCGGCGGGTGAGCTCCCACATGGCGACCAGCGGCGCCTGGAACTAGGCATCGCCGTGGCCGTCCAGCCTGTGCTGTGCTTACTGGACGAGCCGTCGGCAGGCATGAACCCCGTCGAGAGGGCGATCGTGCTGGAGTTAGTGAGGAAGCTGGCCCACGACCGCCGGACGACCTTCGTGATTGTGGAACACGACATGGATGTCGTGTTCTCGCTCGCCGAGCGGATCGTAGTGATGAACCGCGGCCGGATCCTTGCCGATGGGACTCCCACGGAGATCCGGGAGAACCGTGAAGTCCGGGAGACCTACCTGGGCGAGGAGTGGGCGGGATGATCCTCCAGGTCCACAACCTCGTCGCCGGCTACGGGGGGAGTGTCGTCGTGCACGGTCTTTCGATAGAGGTGGCCGACGGAGAAGTGGTCTCCCTCCTCGGCCGAAACGGCGCCGGTAAGACCACCACACTACGCAGCATCATCGGCCTGACTCCCCCTCGCGCCGGCAGCATCCGCTTCGGGGATCGTGAGCTTAGCGGACGGCAGCCCTTTGAGATCGCTCGGATCGGGATCGGTTACGTTCCAGACACACACAGGATTTTCCCCGATCTCACAGTGGAGGAAAATCTCACACTCGCGCAGCGCACCGCGGGGACGCGGATGGGGCCGTGGACCGCGGAGCGGATTTATCTCCTGTTTCCCGTCCTGCAGCCCCTCCGTCGGCTGCGCGGGAGTCAGCTCAGCGGCGGCCAGCAAAAGATGCTGGCTATCGGCCGAGCCCTGATGAAAAATCCGGCTCTGCTCTTGCTGGACGAACCCGCCGAGGGACTGGCGCCTCTCGTGGTACACCGGCTCGTGGAAGTGCTTCGAGAGATCCGACAGGCCGGCGTGACCATTCTGCTCGCCGATCAGAATCTGCACTTCTGCCGGAAGGTGGCCGACCGAGCGTACATCATGGAGAAGGGGCTGCTGCAATTTGCCGGCACCATGGACGCCGTCTGGAAGAATGACGATGTCGTCAGGCGATATCTGGCCGTGTAGATCTGCGCAGTATGCTGCATGACGGGGTGAGGTGATGGGAATGCGAACGCCTGAGCAGTATCTGGCCAGCCTCCGCGACGGACGGCGCGTGATCTACCGCGGGGAGGTCGTACCCGACGTGACAACCCACCCTCATTTCGGCCGCAGCGCCCGGCATCTCACCGTGGACTTCCGCTTGGCGGAGGACCCCGCGTACCGCCCCCTGGCGATCGTCGATGATCCCGACAGCCGCTTGCCGGTCAGCCGGTACTTCCACATCCCGCGCACGCCTGAGGATCTGCGCGATCGCAGCCGTCTGATCACAGAGACCACTCGGGCGGCGTGGTCGTTTGTGCCGCTGATCAAGGAGATCGGCACGGACGCGTTGTTCGCCCTGCTGATCGTCACCGCGGAGATGGATCGGCAGATCAAGACGGCGTTCCTCTCGCGAGTCCAGGCCTTCTACCGGCGGTGCCGCGACGGCGACCTCGCGATGGCCGTGGCCCAGACCGATGCCAAGGGGGACCGGAGCAAGCGGCCCAGCGAACAGCCTCATCCGGATCTCTACCTCCGAGTGGTGGAGCGCCGCCGAGACGGCATCGTCGTGCGGGGAGCGAAGGCCCACACCACGAACGCGATTTTTGGCAATGAAATTGTGGTGATCCCGACGCGAGCGATGACTGAGGCGGATGGGGATTATGCGGTCGCCTTTGCCGTGCCGGCTAATACCCCCGGCCTCACCATGGTCGGGAGCCCCCGAGGGTTCAGCGCCACCAGTGAGTTTGACAACCCGTTGAGCAGCCGGTACTCGCTGACCGAGTCGCTGACCATCTTCGACAATGTCTTCGTCCCTGCCGAGCGTGTCTTTATGGATGGTCAATGGCAGTTTGCGGGGGCAGTGGCCAGGACGTTTGTCGAGTTTCACCGGTTCACAGCCGCATCGTACAAACCGCCGCTACTAGAGCTGCTGCTCGGGGCGGCAGCACTCGCGGCCGACGCCAACGGGATCGCCGGCGCGGCGCATGTCAAGGACAAGCTCGCCCGGCTGGTCATGTATCTGCACACGGTGACCGGGCTGACATCTGCCGCCGCCGCGAGCCCCCGGCTGCGAGAGGGCATCGCGGTACCAGATGTCGTGCTCACGAACGTGGCGAAGTTCCAGTTCGCCCGCGGCTATCACGACGCGGTGCGCGACGTTCAGGACATCGCGGGCGGCCTTGTCGTAACCGGGCCCTCGGAGGAGGACTGGCGGGTCCCGAGTGTCCGGCACCTCATGGAGCCCTACCTGCAGGGCCGCGCGGGATGGGACGGCGAGCAGCGTCTGCGTCTGATGAACTTGATACGGGACTTATGCGCATCCGACCTGGGCGGTTATCTGGAGGTCCTCGCGATTCACGCTGAGGGGTCATTGGAGACCCAGAAGTTGACGGTGCTGATGGACTATGACGTGGGTCAGGTCGCAGCGTACGCGGCAAAGGCCGCGGGCCTGCCCGCACCGGCGGGCAAGAGCGCCGTGGCCCGTGGCTGAGGGATTCGATGCCTGAGACGCCGTCTGTTCAGGCACAGTTCGACCTCAAGGGCCGGGTGGCGATTGTCACCGGCGGGTCGCGAGGCCTGGGATTGGAGATCGCGAGGAGCCTGGGCGAGGTCGGAGCCAAAGTAGTGATCGCAGCCCGACGCGCGCAGTGGCTTCAGACGGCCGAACAGACGCTGCGCTCTGCGGGGATCGAGGTGCTGGCCAGACCCTGCAACGTTGTTGATCCCGCTGAGGTGGACGCGCTGACTCAGGCTGCGCTGGGGTGGGGAGGCCGCGTGGATATTCTCGTGACGAGTGCCGGCATCTCCTGGGGCGCACCCTCGCTGGAAATGCCGCCGGAGAAATTCCGAGAGGTTCTAGATGTAAACGTGACCGGTACCTTCCTGGTCGCCCAGGCGGCGGCGCGCGTGATGCGACCGGTCGGCTACGGAAAGATGGTTTTCTTGACGTCGGCGATCGCCTTCCAGGGGCAGCCCGCTGAGGTGCTGGACGCGGTGGGGTATGCCGCCAGCAAGGGCGCTGTCGTGAGCCTGGTCCGCGATCTCGCGGTGAAGTGGGGACCGTGGGGCATTCGTGTGAATGCGCTCGCGCCTGGTTATTTCTCAACCCGAATGTCCCAGGCCATCATCGCGCGCTCCGAGGCCGAGATCGTCAAGCGCACGCCGTTGGGCCGCGTCGGCCAGCCAGAAGACCTCAAGGGCGCAGCCCTGTTTCTGGCTGCGCCCGCCTCCGATTACATAACCGGGCAAGTGCTGGTGGTTGACGGGGGCATGACGGTCTAAGGCACCAGGAGGACCACCGGGTGACGAGGGACCAGTTTTGGGATCCTGAGGTGGAGAAACTGCCCCGGTCCCGCATCGAGGCCATCCAGGTCGAACGCCTGCGGTGGCAGCTGGAACGCTGCTTTACGGAGAGCCCGTTCTATCGCGAGCGGTTCGATCGGGCGGGGGTCCGGCCCTCTCACCTGCGTGGATTAACAGACCTCCAGCACTTCCCCATTGTGACCAAACAAGACCTTCGTGACGAACAGGCGACCCATCCCCCCTTCGGCCGCTACGTCCTGGCGTCCCGGTCGTCGTGGCGCGAGATCCATCCGTCTACCGGGACCACAGGTGTTCCGGTCAACACCCTCTGGTCGGCCAAAGATGTGGACGTGATCACGGACCACACGGCCCGGACTATGTGGAGTTTCGGCACGCGTCCAGAGGACACGGTGCAGAATGCGTTTGCCTACGGCCTGTGGGTGGCGGGTCTCGCGGTTCACTACGCCTGTGCCCGGCTGGGGTGTTTCGTCATTCCGATCGGCGCGGGGGCAACCTCTCGCCAGGTCGACTATTTCCTGACCCCCGGGTCCACAGTGCTGCTGGCCACGCCGTCTTTTGCCATCCACATCGCCGAGCACCTACGCGAACGCGGGATCAAACCTGAGGACATTCCGTTGCGCGTGGGCTGTTTCGGCGGGGAGCCCGGCGCAGAGGTACCGGCGACCCGCACTCGTATCGAGCGCGGCCTCGGGATCGACTGCTACGACTACTATGGGCTAGGCGAGATCGCCCCGACATTTGCGTCCGAGTGTACGGCGAAGGCCGGACTGCATCTGGCGGAGGATCACTACCTGGCCGAGGTTCTGGATCCTGACACGCGGGAGCCGCTGGGACCAGGCCGGACCGGGGTGCTGGTGCTCACGCACCTGACGCGGGAAGCCATGCCCATGATCCGGTACTGGACCAACGACTTTACACGGCTGGACCGGGAACCGTGTCGATGCGGTCGCACGCATGGCCGTCTGGCCGGGGGGATCTCAGGCCGGGCCGACGACCTGATCATCTATAAGGGCGCGAAGTTTTACCCCGTGCAGGTGGAAGGGGTCGTCCGGGCGTTTCCCGAACTCGCCGACGAGTTCCGAATCGAAATCAGCACCGATGAACGCAAGGGGACAGACCTCGTCACGGTTGTCGCGGAAACGGCCTCCGGAGAGAGTGCGGGGGTGCAGGAGCGCCTCCGCAGGGCACTGGCCCAGAGTTTGGGTGTCACCCCCGAGCTGCGGTTGGTTAGCGTCGGCACCTTAGAGCGCACGGTCTTCAAAGCTCGGCGGGTGGTGGACCTGCGCCGGTCGGCTAGCTGACCTGGCGCGCTCACAGCGTTCCATGACGGTCTCAACAGATGTGCGCGGTCCTCACGTGCCTCGGTGATGTCCCCGTCCCGGGGCCTCTGATGCCTCTAGACACATCTCTTCAGGCTAGCGCCCGTGGGGTTCGCCGCTTCCTGCTGGAGGCGGGAGACCTGGCCTCCGCACACCGCTATGAGGCGGAGGGGAAAGCAACACCAGATCAGGTCCGGCAGGAGATCCGCCGCCTGGAGGCCGTGCAACTGGACCCCGTAGCGGCCGTCGAACGCAATCAACACCTGGTGCTCGCCGCACGCATCCCGGGGTACACTCCCGCCCTGCTCGAAGGCTTGCTCGTAGGAGGCCAGATCTTCGAGTACTGGGGGCATGCGGCCTGCGTATTCCCCATCGAAGACTACCCCATCTTCGAAGGCAAGCGCTGCGCCCTGCGCAAACGCCTGGCCCCGCAACTCGCCCCGCTGCGCTCGGTGGCCAAGGCAGTCCTGGCCCGATTGGAACGCGAAGGGCCGTTGCCGGCGCGCGCGTTCACAGGCGCGCCCCGCATTCGGGGGTGGTGGGACACCGCGGGTCCCAAGACAAAAGCCTCGTCCCATGCGCTCACTCTGCTCTTGGGGACCGGGCAGGTCATGGTCGCCCGCCGGGACGGCGTCGAGCGGTACTTTGATCTGCCACAGCGGGTGGTTCCGCCTGAGGTGCTCCGCAACGCTGCGGGTATTGCCCCCCAAGACGCGAACGACGCCCTCCTCGCAAAGTACATGCGCGCCCTCCGCGTCATTGATTTGAGCGATGGCACATTCGGCTGGCGGCGCATTCCGGCGAAGCAGCGTCGGGCGATCGTAGCGCGGCTCATCCGCGCGGGCATCGTGGTCCCGCTCCAGATCGACCGCACGCGCCGACCGTACTTCCTGCTCGCCGAGGATGTCGACCGGCTGCGCCGTCAAGGCGACGTCGCGCGTGAAGAAGCCAACGATGATGGCCCGGTACGTTTCTTACCACCGCTCGATAACTTGCTGTGGCGGCGCGAGCGTCTTGCGGACGTGTTCGGCTTTACCTACAGGTGGGAGGTCTACGTTCCAGCCGCTAAACGCACGTACGGATATTACACCATGCCCATTCTGGCCGGCGATCGTCTGATCGGCCGGATGAATCCCCTCCTTGACCGCGACGCCGGTCGCTTGATCGTCAACCTACTCCATCTGGAACGCGGCGTGACGCCGACACCCCGGCTGCGGGCGGCCCTGCGCGACGCGTTGGAGGGCTTTGCGCGTCTGCACGGAGCCTCAAAGCTCACGATCGGACGATCTAGACCCGCTCACCTGCTTCGCTGACACGAGGCTCCCCCTCCGCCCCTCGTGCTGAGATCGCTTCCCCTCCGTTGCGCTGACTGAAGGCCAGGGACAGGCGGCGGCCGAAGGTTTTGTGGTCATGACCTCGGTCCTCCTCGAGTGGCTCGGACTGCTGCTCCGCTGGGCCCACGTGATTGCCGGCATCATGTGGATCGGCGACTCGCTCCTCTTCATGTGGATCGACAGCCACCTCGCACCGGATCCCCAAGGAAGAACGGACGTGGCGGGGGTGACCTGGCTCCTTCATGGCGGTGGTTACTACCATCTCGAAAAGCGCTTCCTTGTCCCGGGCCGCCTGCCGCCGCGGCTGCGCTGGTTCTGGCTGGAAGCGACCAGCACATGGGTGTCGGGGATCCTTCTCCTGGTGCTCATCTATTACATGAGCGCGGATGCGCTCATGATCGACCGCGCAGTCAGCAGCTTGACGCCATCTCAGGCTATTGCTCTCGGGGTGAGCATGATCGTGGGTGGCTGGCTAGTCTACGACGGACTGTGGCAGTCGAATCTCCGGCACCGACCGGCTATCGGCAGCGCGGTCACACTGATCTTCCTGGGGGCGGTCGCCTACTTTGCCACCCACCTGTTCAGCGCCCGTGCCGCCTTTCTGCACATCGGTGCGATGCTCGGCACGATCATGGCCGCCAATGTCTGGGTACGCATCTTGCCCCCGCAGTACCGGATGCTCCAAGCCGCACGCCAGGGCCGCGAGGTCGACTACGCGCTGGGAATGGATGCCAAGATCCGATCAACACACAACACCTATTTCACCTTCCCCGTGATTCTTCTGATGCTGAGCCCGCACATCCCGATCATCTATGCAGCACAGCCCGCCTGGATCACCGTGGGTCTCGTTGGGGTGCTCGGGGCCGGCTCCCGCCATCTCATGCTGGTCGGGTGGCAACGCGCAAAAGCCACCACGGTCGCCGCTTCCGCCGCATTGCTGGCTCTTGTCTACCTCACGGCCCAACCCGTCCTCTCCTCTCGCGTCGGATCGTCTCCGGCGTCCGCCGCGGTGCCTGCCTTTACTGACGTCCGCGGCGTCATCGTCCAACGATGCGGGGTCTGCCATTCGGAGCAGCCGGTCCAGCCGGGTTTCATGGCCCCGCCGGCTAACGTGAGGATGGATACGCCGCAGCAGATCCGGTTACTAGCTCCCCGGATCCGGGCCCGGGCGATCGAACAGCGGACGATGCCCCCCGGCAACGTGACCG
Source organism: bacterium (assembly GCA_036393975.1). Taxonomy (GTDB): domain Bacteria; phylum Sysuimicrobiota; class Sysuimicrobiia; order Sysuimicrobiales; family Kaftiobacteriaceae; genus 13-1-40CM-64-14. Next base: position 21,138 of record DASWFZ010000216.1, read on the forward strand.
GCATGCACGACGACGAGCGAGCGCTGCTGCGCCGCTGGCTTGACGCGGGGGCTCCGCTCAAATAAAACGCCCGCACATGGAGGGAAGAGCGATGGAATTAAAGGTCATCGACATCATCAAACCCGATGACGTCAATGTGGTCTTAGGGCAGAGCCACTTCATCAAAACAGTGGAAGACGTCCACGAAGCGCTCGTGAGCGCGGTTCCGGGGATCAAGTTCGGCTTCGCCTTCTGCGAGGCGTCCGGCAAGCGGCTCGTCCGCTGGACGGGTACTGACCCGGCCATGATCGCTCTCGCCCGAAGTCATGCGCTCACGATCGGGGCGGGGCATTGTTTTGCGCTGGCATTGGCTGCGGGCTACTTCCCGATCAACGTCTTGCCGGTGCTGCGCGCCGTCCCGGAGATTGTCGGCTTCTACTGCGCGACCGCGAATCCGCTGCAAGTGGTCGTCGCCGATACCGAGCGGGGCCGCGGAATCCTGGGGGTGATCGACGGCGGCACGCCGGTGGGAACTGAACAGGACGAAGACATCGCCTGGCGCAAAGGACTGCTCCGCAAGATCGGCTACAAACTTTAGCCCAGACTTTAGGAGGCGAGGGGCAGGCGGATCCGAATCGTGGTGCCCCGTCCGACCTCGCTTTGGGCGAGAATCTCCCCGCCATGGGCGAGAACGAGATTTCGCGCAATCGTGAGGCCCAACCCGCTACCGTGCGAGTCCTTGCTCTTATAAAAACGCTCGAAGATGTGCGGCAGATCCCCGGGCGCAATCCCGGTCCCGGTATCGTGGACGTCGACCGCTAATCTCCGCTTCCCCGCGGAGGCCTCCATGTAACACCGTACGCTGACTTCCCCGTCTGTGGGCGTGAAGCCCAGCGCGTTGACGATGACGTTCTCCAAGACCTGACGGATGCGCACAGGGTCTACGTGAACGGTCGGCAAGTCGGAAGGAATGTCTGCGACAAGCGTCAGGCCGGCGCTCGCAGCCTGTCCCTGGAAAGAGGCCACGGTCTCTGTCGCCAGCGCACCGAGATCGGTCTGTTCGCGCTGCAGTTTGAGGGCACCCGATTCTGCCAAAGCCAACGTGCGCAAGTCATCTACCAGGCGGACCAGCAAACGCGTCTCCTCCAAGATCACGGTGAGGTGAGCATCGTCACGGGGGTAAACGCCGTCCAGTAATCCTTCGAGGTTCCCCTGAATCACCGCCAAGGGCGTGCGCAGATCGTGGGAGATCTCTGCCAGCAGACTCCGCCGTCGTTCATCCGTCGCCTGGAGCCGGTCCGTCATCGTGTTGAAGGCGTCGCTAAGGGCGCGCACCTCCGCAGGCCCGCGCGCGGCGACGCGCACCGAATAGTCCCCGTCCGCGACGCGTTGGGCGGCATCCATCACATCGCCGATCGGCAGCACTGCGCGCCGGAACGTCCGTCCGGCGGCGATCCCCACAGCCAGGACGATGAGCCAGACAATTGCGCCAACGCGGAAGAATTCCCCATGGGGAGGCCCACCGGTAAGGCGCGACGCGACCCAAAACGCGACTGTGAAAACGCCAACCATCACGACAATCAGAGATCCCAAAAACGCCCCGATGCGCCAGAGGAAGCGGCCGCGCATGCCGCCTCTCCCCCAGGCGGCGCGCCAATAGGGAGGCCCCGATGGGGGCCAGGGCTCGCCCTCCGGCCACCACGGCGGCCGATGGGACCCGTGCATGCGTCTCATCCACGTCATTCGTCCGCGATGCGGTACCCGACCCCATAGACGGTCTGGACATACTGGGGCTTGTGGGGGTTCGGCTCGAGTTTGCGGCGGATGTTCTTGATGTGCGCGTCGATCGCCCGCTCGTAGGATTCGAACGCGACACCGTGCAGACGATCCAGCAACTGCCCTCGCGTCAAAATCCGACCGGGCTGCTGCGCCAGTGCGGCCAGGATCTGGAACTCTGTGGGGGTTAAGGGCACAACCCTAGGCCCCATGGTCACGCGCATCCGCGGCATGTCCAGCGTGAGATCTTTCACGCGGATCGTCTCCGCCCCCCCACGCGCAGGGTCTGACCGACGCAGGACCGCGCGCACTCGGGCGACAAGCTCCTTGGGGCTGAACGGCTTGCTGATGTAATCGTCCGCCCCCAGTTCCAGACCGATCAACTTGTCCGTCTCGTCCGTGCGTGCGGTGAGCATGATAATGGGGACCTGGGAGGTTTTCCGCAACGTCCGCGCCACGTCCAGCCCATCCACCTTCGGCAGCTTCAGGTCCAAGACGATGAGTTGCGGCTTGGCCGTTCGCGCGGCGGTCAGCGCGGCCTCTCCATCGGCGGCACTGACCACGGTAAAGCCCGCTCGCTCTAGATAGTCGCGCGCGATCTTGACGATCTTCGGTTCATCATCGACGACGAGGATAGTTGGCATGGTCCGCTGTGCGCGCCCCTATCTGGTAGACGGGGAGGGCGGCATGGATCGAAACTGCATCGTCCAGCCACCCTCCCCCGCGAACTCAAACGGTCCCGGTTTGCTGCTTTCCCTCGTGTGCCCGGCGATGCCATTCTTCAAGATCCGCAGGCGCCCCTCTCCCGCAGTGGCGGTAGCCGCCCCAGGAGTGCCAGAACAGGCCGCGCAACAGACCGAAGAACAGGAAAATGAACAGCAGCGGGAACAGGAACCCGAACCCAAATGGGTGGTGCCAGTATGGACCGTAGTACGGACCGTACGGGTACGGGCCGCTACCCGGCGGTGCGACCGTCTGTCCGCTCTGCGCCACTCCTTGTGCAATGCCGGCGTTGTAGGCGAGACCCGCCGCCCCCGCCACCAGCAGCACCAACAGTAGAATCCCTACAAGACCTCGTGGACCCATGGTCAATCCTCCTTTTGACTCTTCAATCGATCCTATTATCAACGTAAAAGGTGAACGCACTGTGAAGGCACCAAGGAGACACAATGAAACGACCGCGTGGTGTTACGGGGGATGACTACCTATAGCAGCGCCAGTCCGGAGCGGAACGTACTCTAAACCTCGAGGCCCCGACGACCGCGGTACGCACCACCTAGCGCGTACGGGGCAACGGCGCGGTAATCAGACCGGTGCCAAAATCCATCCGCGCGGCGCGCAGGTAGGCAAACGCTGTATCCGCGATCTGGGCGGCATCGGTCGACGAGAGAGGCCGCTGGTTGCCGACCCGCCCCGTCGCGTACCCCTCCCGGTAGAACACGGTGGTCGTCAATGTGGTGAGGACCGGAGAAAGCTGCACCTGCAACATTCCCTGGCCCCAGGTAATCATCCAGTGGCGTCCGGCGACCTCCGTCGTTAGGACCTCCGTTGCCGTCTCCATCATCGGCTGATGGACCTCATAGAGTCCCCGCGGATCACCCGCGGGGACAAGGGCGATGCTGTCCACCGCAGCGAGGCGGACGCGGACCCGCGCATCCTGAGAGGGTCGGAACTCGGCCAACCCAAGCCGGCGTCTGGTTTGCGCGCGCAAATCGGTCAGGACATGAAACCGCCGCTCGATCTCCCCCGCAGGCAAGTCCGCAGGGAATGAGACGGTCCGGACGCCGCCACGCGGCCACCACCCGAACGCCGTCCGAGTTCATCACCAGCGGCAGGGGCTCCCCTCGCAAATGGATCTCCGCCTCGACGGGTTCGCCGTCCAGGATGGTGAGGACCCGTCCGCTTATGATTTCCTGTTCCGTGACGGCGGTCAGTCGCAGTTCCTCTTCGTCAAGGAATTGGAACGCATACTCGATGGCGTATCCGTAATCGGCGAGCAACCGCTGGGAGGTGATCTGGAGCGACCAGACGCTGGCGCGCTGGAAGCGCAGAACGGAGGGCACAGTCCTCCCGCCCCGAGCGTCACCCTGGGTGGCGCGCGCCGTCGCCG
>DASWFZ010000217.1:0-3077 GCA_036393975.1 bacterium
ATGTTGCGGACGAAGCCGCCGCTCTGGACTCGAACCGGAGCGGACCAGGTGACTCCATCATCGGAGCGCACCACGAAAATGTTTTGGCCGGCCCCGAAGTCATTCCAGGAGATGTACATCCGTCCGTAGAAGGGGCTGCCCCCGTTGTTGTCGACCCACATCGATTCCCGGTCATCGGCGCCGCCGTTGTGGGCGCAGGCGCCGACAGTCCAGGTCATCCCGTTGAGCGAAGTCCAGAGGCCAATGCCCTGACCTCCGCACCCGGTGGCCAGGTCGCCCGCAAACCACTTACCCAGCGCATTGTTGTAGACGACGATGGGGTCTCCAAAGTTCGTCCCGTGGCCGGTGGCGAACGGCGCCGGAAGCAAGCGGGTAAAAGTCTGGCCGCCGTCGACGGAAACCGAGACGCCGGAATAGTTACTGGAGGCGGTGTTGGAGTCGTTGTAATTGACGACGATGGTTTGCCCATCCGGCGTACTCCACACCATGCTCTCGCTCTGGGTGACGTGAGGAAACGTCTCGCCGCCGGTGATGACGTTGATGTTGGCAAAGGGGCCGCCCTCATCCAGCGCATCGCTCTCAACACCTTCCGCACCGGCGGAGCCCGGAACGTCCAATCCGCAGGCGACCCGAATCGCGGTGGCTCGCAGATTTTCCTGCATGTCGATTCCGCGCTGGTAAATTTCCGAGCAGGGCACGCCCAACGCAGTTGGGGAAGACTGATCCTTGCCGGCAGCCTGAGCAAGGCCGGGCAAAGCGACCAAGATACCGACGCACACCAGATTTTTCATTGATGCCCCCTCCGAGCAGCAATCGAGTTGTTAATTTGAGTGGAGAGAAACCGATCTCCCTCGATGACCCCTCACGCGATGGTGAACTGCAAACTCTTCTTCGAGCGGTTTCGGGCGCGCATTCAACACAATTAGCGCGCGTACGTCCAGCGAACGCGTGGTTTGACGAGCGATTCCCTGAAAAGCCGAAAAAAGAAAGGCGGACGCGACGGCGTTGGCGCCGCGCCCGCCCTGCTAGGACGATTTTTATTTCTTAACTGCCGCTACGGCGTCTGGAAGAACCTGATCGCCTTGCCGACGAACACCACCGGCTCTCGGCAGGAATAGCCAAGGCCGATTGCACCGCTCTGGTTTTCCGTACCGATTGCCGCGCCTGCATTGGGTGTCCCACCCCCGTTACCATCGCCGTCGGCGCGATTGTATTGATAGAGGATCGAATTGTCGGCCTCGTTCAAAATCATCTCGAACGTCACGACGTTTGCCATCGGGTCCCGCGCGAAGAACGTCGTGTTGCGGTACTCGATGATGTACTGCCGCGTGCCTGGATCGCCGACCAGGCCAGTATAGATATGTGAATCCGCGGGCGCCCCGGGTTGGTTCACGTACAGGTCGGCCCAGAACGGAGCAATGAAGCCGTTGGGCAAGTTCGGGCTCGGGATGCACTCGTTGACGAAGTTGCAATTAGGCGCGAGGAACGTTCCAAACCCGTTGGTGCAAACGTTGAGTGTCGTGTAGGTCTGCCCGTAGAAGGTGAACGGGAACGGCAGCGGGAACGGAGCACTGACGTCGTCGCCTTCGAGTGGGTTCTGGGTTGTGCCCGGCATCCAGTTGAAAGCGATGGTGTCATCGCAGGACATTCCAGCGCCATCGACTCTCGGATCAAGAGCAAAGTCCACGGTTAGGTCCTGGTCCACGATGATGGTGGTGCTCTTGGGACCTAGGCAGCGAGCGGTCGCGGGCGGGGAGGCCTGGAGCGTGTAGGTTCCATCGGGAACGGAGGGGAACGAATACATACCGTTATCGTCGGCGATCGCCGGCGGAATCGGCGTCCCCAGGATTCTCAACACGGCTCCCGCAACCGGCAGACCGGTGAGGCTGGAGACAACTGTTCCGGACACCGCATGCGCTGGGCCGGGGGTGAGCGCGAAGTCTTGGGTTGTCGTCTGCCCGTCGACTACCGGTACGCCCGTTGCTGAACCTTGGACATAACCAAACGCGGTCACCGTCACGTCGTAGGAGCCCTCGGGAAGTCCCGTTAGGCGATAAACCCCGTCGCGATTCGTCGACGAAGAGCGATCCACCGCACCCACCGCTCGGACTCGGGCGCCCGCAATGGGAGTGCCGGTTCCAGCGTCCGTGACGGTTCCCGTCAGCGTTCCTCCGGTCTGAATCTGGGGCACGGCCGCGAAAAAGACATCTTGCTGGTTGTGGCCACTTACCTGCACGCGACCATCGGTCCAGGTGACCCAGGAGTTGCTGCTGATCGCGCTGTGGTAGTTGTAGTCGCCAACGTAGCAGCTCTGAACGGTCGGATCCGGCTGCTCGGGCTGCGGGCTGATGACGTCGCTGACGGGCTGATCAGCACCCCAGCTCAGTCCGTTGTCCGAGGATCGGATCAGCCAAAACTCGTAGCTGTTGTCAGTGGTGTTGCGCCGGTCGTACCACGAGGCGACCAGGAGACCCTCTGGAGTGGCGGACAAGGAAGGCATCCACTGCGTACGGTTGCCACCGGTCGCCGCGTCACTGTTGAGCACAATTGGAGCCGTCCAGGTGGTGCCGTTGTCATCGGAGCGAATGTAGAGGATGTCGCCCAAATCACCCGCGTTGGCCCCGCGTGCGGCGTAGACATAGTGAACCACTCCGCCTGGACCTACCGCTGGTTGGCCCCAGCCCATGTGCCGCCAAATCGGAGTAACCGCCGCGAAGTAGCCGCACAGCGCCTGGCCCGGCGGAGCAAACGGAGGCCCCTGCTGAATCTGCGTCCAAGTGACGCCGCCGTCTAAAGACCGATAGATGTAGTTGATTCGATTGTTGACGCCGCCTCCGCCCTCGTCCATCCCGGTGATGAACACCGTTCCGCCGTCGTCCGGGCTCCCGGTGAGCTGAATGTTGCGGACGAAGCCCCCGCTCTGGACTCGAACCGGTGCGGACCAGGTGACTCCATCATCGGAGCGCACCACGAAAATGTTTTGGCCGGCCCCGAAGTCATTCCAGGAGATGTACATCCGTCCGTAGAAGGGGCTGCCCGCGTTGTTGTCGACCCACATCGATTCCCGGTCATCGGCG
>DASWFZ010000218.1:0-6586 GCA_036393975.1 bacterium
CCTGCCCATGCTCGGCACTGAGTATCTGCTCATCCGGGGTGCGCAACGAATCCGGGGAGCGCCCGAGCGACGAGGCATCGCCGGCTGGGCTCAGCAACTGGTCCGTTACACGATTCCCCTGCTCGCAGCGGCCCTCCGGCGCGCGGAGCGCGTCGCGATTGCGATGGAAACGCGTGCACTGGGGTCAGGGATGCAGCGCACCTATTATCGTCTTGTCCCGGTACGGGCGATCGACATCGTGGCCGCCGTCGCGCTCGTCGGGGTCAACGCGTTGGTCCTGGCTGTCTCTTGGAAGCTCGGAGTCCTCAGGATTTGGCGGGGTCAACTGTATTAGAAATCCCAAAGCCCATGTGTGGAAAGCTTGCCAGTTTGGTCCGCGCCATCCCGCCCATATGATCGCCGGCTGTTTACCCTCGTGGGGCACGAATCTTTGTACCGCTGAGCGGGCAGCTGAACAGTGGCGCGAGTAGACATACATCAATCAGGCCGGCGAGCAGAGGCACTGTGCCGACCACGGCCACGATAATGCCAGTGGTGCCTCCGACTCCCAGGAGACCCCAGGCGATCAGAGCCACGCTTGCGGCGATACGTGTGATGCGTCCAGCTGAAGAAGCCAGGAAGGAAACGAACGGGTTCATCTTTTCCATCTCCCTCTGTCGCGGATTTGTATCACGCTTCCATTGTGGACGGGGGATGGAATCCTGTCGGTGACAAGGTCACACAGCCGTGCGTGCCTCCAGCCCGGCCGCGTCTACGACCTCAACTTCGCCACGCCCGACACGCACCAACCTGCGGCTGGCGAAATCTTCGAGTAAGCGACTGATCACCTCGCGTGAGCTCCCCAGTTCTGCCGCGATTTCCTGATGGGTAATCCGGATCGGATTCTGGACCCGCGACCGGGTCAGCAGAAGGGATGCGACACGAGCATCCATGCGGTGGAAGGCCACTTGATCCAGGATTTCCATCACGCTGGCAAGGCGTTGCGCGAGCATATCGAAGACGAACTCACGCCAGAGGTCGTCGCGGTGCACCCAGCTGCGGAAGGTCTCCGCGGGGATCATCACCGCCTCGCCATCCTGCTCGACCGTCGCGATCGCGGGAAACGTCTTCTGATTCAGGATGGCGCTGGCAGTTAGGACGCAGGACTCGCCAAGGCCGAAACGGTAGAGCGTGATCTCGCGGCCGGTCTCACCGATCTTGTAGACGCGCACTACCCCTGCAAGCAGCAGAGCAATGCTGTCCACCTGGTCGCCTTCGGCGAAGACATCGCTGCCCGCAGGAAGACGAACGATGGAGGCGGCCTGCCGGAACTCGCGCGCTAGCTGCGGATCAGCCCGCCGTAGAATCGGCAGGGCGCGCGCGATGCGATTGTAGTTCTCTTCGTTGATCACCGGCGGTGGGGGGAGCGAACGAGACCGGCCGCGTCCACTTCAGTTTGAGATCGGCTCGCCTTGCACTCCAGGGCCGTCCCTCCGAGTTTGGCTACAAGTTGGGTAGAGTAACAGCCAAGAGAGAGTCCCCCAGCTCAGGAGACGGCCTGAAAGTGCAACCTGGTGCGAGGTTTGCTGGTCGGGCCGGCCGGACTTGAACCGGCGACCTCTTCCACCCCAAGGAAGCGCGCTACCACCTGCGCTACGGCCCGACGCGACACGGAACTAGAAAAAGTAGGGTGCCCGTTCTATTGCTCCACTCGGAATTCCCGTCTCGCCTAGGGATACCATAGCACAAGGCTTGTGGGTGTCCAAGGAACGAAGGCCTTCGCTACGAGGAGTCGGTCCCATCGAGCGGGGTCCACTCAGCTCGCCTGCGGGGAATCGCGCCGGTGACGAAGCGATTGAGGTCGTTGGGGCTCGATGTCTCAGGAATAGCACGACACGGGCGGGAGCAATTAAGCCCGGCCCGCGTCCCCTTCGCCTGCGGTGCGTTAGTGGTGCTAGTTGTTCGCGATGCGGGACAGTTCGCTAGGGGTGTGCTCGCGGGGGGTATGTAGTGCGGTCTCGAGTTCCTTTGTGGCCCCGCTCCACGCGTCTGGGGTTTCCGGTGTCCAGGTGGCGATCCCGACGCTGCAGGTCAGCCCCTGTTCCTTGCCGTTCCCCCGGGGTTTGTAATGGAAGGATCCATCGATACGCGACATCACGAGCCGCGCGTCCTCCTCCCACGTCTCCGGAAGCACCAGGGCGAAGCGGGCCTCGTCCATCCTGCCGATGTAGTCACTGCTGCGAAGGTTACTGCGCAACCACTGCGCAGCGGCGGCCGGAGCATCCGAGGGCAAGGGTTTGCGGGTCCCGCCATCATCGCGCAAGGCCACTAGGGCGACGGTGAACGGGACGCCTGTGCGCTCCGCGCGGCGCAGTTCAGCTTGGTAGACCTCTTGGATAAAGTCCGCCGTATACGTACCCGTCGGGGCATCCCGGATCGCGCGGTCGGCCATGCGGCGCTGGATCACACGCCGGAGCGCAAACACGACCACCAGAAGGAGCACGATGGCGACCATGAACAGCTGGACGCGGAACTCCTGACCGATCATCGTAATCACACCCTACCTATGCCCACAGGCTGCGCCGCACAGTCATTGTCCCCGGGGTCGGTCGGTGATCTTGAGTTCTGTCCCACCGAACAAGCGCGCGATATTCGCCCGATGGCGGTATACGGCAAAGATCAGGGTCACGAGTCCAAATACGAGATGGGGCGTTGGTTCCCTGCGCCACCCCATGGTCAGAGGGACCGTCGCGACAGCCAATAGCGAACCCAAGGACGCGTACCGGGTGATCCCCACGGCCAGGCCCCAGACGATGGCGGCGACGATGCCGACCACCGGTGAAATCGCGAGCAGCGCCCCGAACGAGGTCGCGATACCCTTGCCGCCTCGAAATCGAAGAAACACAGACCAGTTGTGGCCGACGATCGTGGCCAATCCCGCAGCCACCTGGACCGCCTCCGTGTAGCCCCAGGCCCGAGCCAGCAGCACCGGGACGGCGCCTTTGAGGACGTCGACTGCCAGGACGAGGATCGACGGCGCTAGCCCGGCGACGCGATACACGTTTACCGTGCCGATATTTCCGCTGCCGGCTTTGCGGATATCTGTTCCAGACAACAATCGGACCACAATGAGGCCAGTCGGTAGCGAGCCCAACACGTAGCCGCCCAGGAGGGCTGCCAGGAAGTCTGTCATCGCCGGGCGGGACTCCGTTCTCGGGGCCGGAACGTCAATCGGATCGGCGTCCCGTGGAAGTCGAACGTTTCGCGCAGGCGCCCTTCCAAATACCGCCGATAGTTCACCGTGACCAGCTCTGGATCGTTGACGAACACGACGATCATGGGGGGCTTGGTGGCTGGTTGCGTCGCGTAGAAGATCTTCAACTGGCGGCCCGCTCGGTTGGCAGACGGTTGGTTGGTCGTCTCCGCGACCTCGATGGCCCGGTTGAGAGGGCCGGTTGCGATCCGCCGCTCATGGGCTGCCGCGGCTTCGACGACCCGGTCCATTAGAATCTGGATGCCCCACCCGCGGGTCGCCGACGCATACACGACGGTCGCGTAATCCACAAACCGCATGGCCGCACGGATGGGAGCGAGCAGCTGGTCGCGCGGTTGAGGGGTCGTGCTCACCAGATCCCATTTGTTGACCGCGAGGACGAGTGCCCTCCCCTGCTCCTGCGTATACCGTGCGATTTCCTGATCTTGTTCCACCGGCGGGACAGACGCATCCAAGACGAGGACGACCACGTCCGCGCGGTCAACCGCCTGGAGCGATCGCATCGCCCCATAACGCTCCAGGGCCTGGTCGATCCGCGCCTTGCGCCTCAGGCCGGCGGTGTCCACGAGGAGAAAATGCTCCTCCCCCCGGGTGAAAGGGGTGTCGATCGCATCCCGTGTTGTTCCAGGTGCTTCATCCACGATGACGCGTTCGTCACCCAGGATGGCGTTGACGAGCGACGACTTCCCGACATTAGGGCGTCCGACGATGGCGACTTGGATAGCAGGCGTGCCGGCTGCCTCGGGAGCGCTCTCCGGTAACAGCGCCACGACCTGATCAAGAAGGTCATTGATACCAAGACCATGAAGGGCGGAGATGACAACGGGATCCCCCCACCCCAGCTCGTAGAACTCGGTGGGCGTGGAGGAGCCGGGTTCGTCGACCTTGTTGACCACAAGAAGGACAGGCCGGCGGGGTGCCCGCAGCCGCTCGCCAATTTCGCGATCCTCGGGCAGCAGACCGCTACGCGCCTCCACCACGAACAAGACCAGATCGGCGTCTTGGACAGCCCGCTCGGCTTGCTGGAGTACCTGTTCTTGAAGAGGGGCTCTTGCGGGCCACGTCATGCCGCCGGTGTCGATGACCGAAAACTCGCGCCCGCGCCAGACCGTGGATCCGTACAACCGGTCGCGGGTCACTCCCGGCGTGCGTTCCACAATGGCTTTCCGGTGACCGACGAGGCGGTTAAAGAGGGCTGACTTCCCCACGTTGGGGCGACCGACGATCGCAACGACAGGTTTGCTCATCGCATAAAAAATGGCGGCGGCGGCCGCCATCGCCTAACCCCGCACTACTTACGGGTGTCCTGGAGAGGTCGTCTCCGAGCGCCTCAGCCGTCGACCTGGACCGGCTTTGCTGCACCGAAGGCTTCCAGACGCTGGACGACCTCCGCAATGATCCACTCTGGCGTGCTGGCTCCCGACATCACGCCGACCTGCCGCACGCCCGCGAACCACGCCGGTTTGAGCTCGTCCGCGACTTCGATGTGATACGTTGGTACCGTGTGCGCGCGGCCGATTTCCCACAGCCGGGTCGTGTTCGCGCTGTGATGCCCGCCGACCACGACGAGGGCGTCCACCTCCTCGACCATCTTCTCTGCTTCTTCCTGGCGGACGGTAATCGCGGGGCAGAGCGTGTTGACGACCTTGAGTTCTTTCGTCCGGAGACTGAGGTCGCCGACGATCTGGCGGAAGTTCTCTTGCGACTGCGTCGTCTGGGACATCACCGCTGCGCGTCCCCGTAGCTTAACCTGCGCCGCCTCGGCCCGATCGTGGACGATGGTTACCTTATCATGTAGGACTTCTTTCAGGGTGACCATCTCAGGGTGACCGTGGTCGCCGACGACCACGAGCTGGTAGCCTTCCTCTACGAGCTTAAACGCCAGGGAGTGGGCCCGGATCACGACTGGGCAGGTGGCGTCGACGACGCGCATCCCCCGCGCCTTCGCCGCGTCCAAGACGGCGTGCTCCACGCCGTAGGCGGACACAACGAACGCGTCACCGTGGAGATCGTCCAGCGTATCGGCGACGTCCACGCCGGCGTGCTCCAGCCTCTGGACGACTTGGGGGTTGTGGATGAGCGGGCCCCAGGTGAAGACCTGTCCGTCGGTCCCCTCGGCGGTACTGCGCGCCATCTCGACGGCGCGCTTCACCCCTCCGCAGAATCCCATGTGCTTCGCGACGACGATCTCCATCGCCCTTAGCATACTATGTGCGTTGCTCGTGCACCAGCCGCGTCGCACGGGCGGATGCACCGACGCGACAGGATTGCCGACAGATGTCGGCGTAGTGGGTTTGGACCATGTCGTCGTCCGTCCGTGCGATCGCGTTGATCAACCCGCTCGCGGCACGAGGCCGCGGCCGACGCGCGTGGCCGCAGATCAAAGCGGAGTTGCTTCGATCCGGTCTCCCCTGTGACGAGGTCATCACACAGTCCGGCGAGGACGGGATGGCGCGGGCCCAACATGCGGGCGCCGACGGTTATACCACCGTCATCTCCGTCGGTGGGGATGGCACAACGCACTGGGCTGTCAATGGATTAATGCGGAGCCTGACGACGCCCGCTCCGGCACTGGCCGTAATTCCCGAGGGGACGGCGAACGATTTTGCCCGCTGCTTGGGTATCCCCCTTAAGGCGATCGTGGCCGCCCGGGTATTGGCGAACGGCGTACGCCGTCGGGTCGATGTGGGTCAAATGAACGATCGGTACTATGCCACGATTTCCGGGGTGGGGTTCGATGCCGAGGTGGCCCAACGGGTGAACCAATGGCCCCGCTGGATCCGCGGGACCACGGTCTACGTGGCAGGAATTCTCCAGCAGCTGCTCCTGTACCACGCCGCCGACACGACGATCACGATCGACGGACACCAGCAGACGCTGAAGATGTTCTTGCTCGCTGCGGCGAATACGAACTGCTACGGCGGGGGCATGTTGATGGCCCCCCATGCCAAGATCGACGACGGACTGCTGGCGGTCGTGTACGCGACGGACCTGACCAAACTCGAGACGCTCGCTGTGCTGCCGCGGGTGTTCTCCGGCCGGCACCTCGAACACCCGAAGGTGTCCCACACCCTGGCGCACGAGGTGCGCGTCGACAGCGCGACGCCTCTCGCGATCCACGCGGACGGCGAGAGTCTTGGCACGGTGCCCGCAGTATTTCGGATTATCCCTCAAGCAATCGAAGTCATCGTCCCGCGCCGTGAGGACCCCCTGCCTGCCACCACGATGGCCGCCGCGAGATCACGGAACGGGAGGGCGGTGCTGCTCGGGAGGAAGTAGGCGTTCGATGGCCTCGATGATGTGTTCCCCCCACTCCTCGAGCGCGTGGCGATC
>DASWFZ010000219.1:0-12640 GCA_036393975.1 bacterium
TCCTGCGCGGCGTAGGCGAGTTGCGCAGCCCCCACGGAATCGTCGGGGAACATCGCGATGCCGACCCGCACCTCGGGGCCCGACGGCGAGCCCACCAGCCGGCTGATCGTAGCGTCGTCTTTGATCTCCCGCAGCAATCGCTCCGCGTAGCGCTGCGCGCTGACGAGGTTCGTCATGGAGAGTAAGACGAAGAACTCCCCGCGTGTTCCCTGGGCTACAATGTCCACCCGGCGAGCGGTGCCGAGCACCAGATCACTAAAACGCTTTTGAACGAGCTCGGCGGTCGTGTCGAGGGCGGTCTCGCCGACCTCGAGGTCCGTGAGCACAAGTTTCAGTAAGGCGAAGGGGACGCCCAACTGCGTGGCGCGTCCGATCTCATCTTTGAGGATCCGGTCGAACTGGTCGCGCGTGAACAGCCGAGCCTCGGGCTTGGCAACGGCGAGCCGCTGCAAGTCCTCCAGCATCGACGCGCGGTCGAGGGCGATTCCGGCCTGACCGGCCACATGCCCTAGCACCGCGACCGAGTGGCGCGCAGGATGCCACGCGGCATTGCCCCCGGCACACAACACGCCGACCAACCGGTTGGCGACGACAATCGGCGTGCAGACCGCACGGGTCCACGCCCCGTCGCCCTCGACATGGATAGTGACGGGGTGGGAGGGGTCGGTGGTGACCCGGCCCGCGGACGCGTACATGACGGGCATGGCATCATGGTCGGCTACGCCCGCCGCATGCGCGAGCACCAGCTCTCCTCCCGCATGTTCAGCCAAGAACACGGCGGCGTAGGGCGCCCGCAGCAACTGTTGGGCAGCGTGGGCCACTGATAACAGGACCGGGGCTGTCCCTGTGGCACCGGCGAGCCGACGCGACAACTCATACGCGAACTCTAACTCCTCCAGCCGCCGCCGCAGCTGTTCGGTGGCTTCGTCCAGCTTGTCATTGAGGCGGCGGTTGAGATTGCCGCGTTCCTGCATCAGGCGCGACTCTCCCGCTAAGATGCTGAAGAAGACCGCCACCACCATGCTGCTTCCGACCAACAGGCCGACACGCAAGGTGCTCCCGCTCAACGACGGAACGCCGCCTTCGGCGACCGCCCACAGCCACACCACGATCCCTGACACCGCGACCGCCGACAGCACCGAATCCCGCAGGTCCAGCCGGATCGCGGCAGACAGGATCGGCAAATAGAAGAGGAAGAGAAGACTGCTCTGGATGCCGCCTGTATACCATGCCAAGGCGGTGATGGAAAGGATATCAATCGTCAGCAGGAGATCATGGCGAATGTTATGGCGTAGCCGGGGGATGACGAACAAGGCCACGAGAATATAGCCGGCAATCAGGGCCGTCAACCCGATCAGGATCTGTGCGGTATCGGGCGAGACCACGTCCCACCAGAGGAGTGGGAGCAAGGAAAAGAGGATGATCAGGCGGATTACGGAGACCTTCCGCTCGGCGTTGTCTGGCAGACGGATCGTCTTCAGCAGCGCCACGATCCGCGCCACCGCGTCGTTTCTTCGCTTAGCTCGTTGGGTTCGCAACTCGGGCAACACTAGCTCCTTGGGAGGGGCGCTGCTTTATGTCTCATACCTCAAGACGATGGCGCCAAGACGTGACAGGGAGCGAAGCGGCGACCAACTCAGCGGTTCAGGACGCGAGTCGGGGGGCAACCTCTTCGAGACCGAGGAATGCGGCGACCACGTCGGGGTCGAAGTGGGTACCGGATTGCTCACGGATGTGGGCCAGGGCCTTCTCTTTCGACCACGCGGGGCGGTACGGACGATCGGACGTTAGCGCATCGTAGACATCGACAATCGCGAAAATGCGTGCCAGAAGGGGGATCTGCGGCCCGCGAAGTTTCCGGGGGTAGCCGGTGCCATCCCACTTCTCGTGATGGCAGTAAGGGATGTCGAGCGCCTCGCGCAGGTAAGGGATACTCGCCAAGAGTTCAAAGGCATGCACCGGATGTCGTCGCATAATCTCCCACTCCTCCGCGGACAAGGGTCCAGGTTTCAGCAAAATGGAGTCGGGAATTCCCACCTTCCCGATATCGTGCAGGAGCGCTCCCCGGCGGAGGTGGATGAGGAGGTCATCGGGGACACCCATGGCGCGCGCTAGGCGCAGGGTCAGCTCGGTGACCCGGAGCGTGTGGCCTTCTGTCTCTTTGTCGCGAAGGTCCAGCGCTTTGGACCAGCCTTCGATCGTCGCATCGTACGCCATCATCAGATCGAGATTGGCGCGCTGCAGATTGGTGAACAGGTCCGCGTTATCAATGGCAATGGCCGCCTGTCCTGACAGAGCTTCCAAGAATGCCAGCCGCTCGGGCGTCGCAGTGAGCGAGCTGCGCCAAAAGACCTCCAGCACACCGCCGACTTGGCCCTTCGCGATCAGGGGCGCTGCCACGTAGCCGACAAATCCTTCCCCGGAGAGTTTGAGAGACCCCGACACCTCGGTCGGTTCGGCCGCGAGATCTTTAACGACGACGATCTGTCGCTCCAGGGCGGCGCGCCCCGCGGGCCCTTCGCCGAGCCGCGGCGTCGCCGCTTGGTGCGTTTTGCTGCGGAAGCCACGTCCCACGGCGGATCGGAGGGTCTGCATCCGCGCGTCGAACAATAGCACGTTAGCGGCGTCGGCTTTTAGCTGGGTCGTGGCGTGATCGAGGACGACGTTGAGCGTCACGCGGAGGTCGAGGCTCGTGGTGATGGCCACATCGATGTTCCGCAAGGCCTGGAGTTGCTCCAGGCGTGTGGCGGTTTCTTCGAACAGACGGGCGTTTTCGAGGGCGCTCGCCGCCTGGTTGGCAAATGTTTGGAAGAACTCCACGCGCGCGGGACTGAAGAAGTCCGCTGTGCTTCCATAGAGGACGAGCACACCGAAGGGTTTGTCTCGGCTAATTAAGGGAAACGCGGCCGCACAGGTGATCCCCAATTTGACGAGCGCCTCCCGGTTCGGGAGGCTCCTTTCTGCGGGAATGTCCTGGACCACGACCGGGGTGCCTGAGAGCAAGGCACGCCCGCTCGGCCGCTGCGCTCCCACCGGATCATCCCAGCGGGAGTGGAGCGTCTGGAGATACGGGTGCTCATGCGGCCAGCCTGCGAGCAGACGCGTGGTGCCGTCAGGCTCGGCGCGGCCGACCCAGGCCAGCCGGGCCCCAAAGTCTTTGACCGACCTCTCCACGGTGTCGCGCGCCAACTCGTCCAGGTTGAGGTTATGGGCCAGCCTTTGGGCGGTGCTGTAAAGGGCCGTCAGTGTATCGAGCTGACGGGCTATCTGCTCCTCGGCATGTTTATGGGCCGTGATGTCCCGCGCGATGCTGACGATCCCCGCAATCTCCCCGGCGCCATTCCGCAATGGTACTTTGTTCACCAGATGCCACAGCGCATTGCCCGACTGGTCGACCGTGCGGGACTCTTGATTCAGGAGCGCTTTCTTCGTGTCCAAAACCATTTGGTCGTCGGCCAAGTATTGGGCGGCGAGATCCGGAGGGTAGACGTCGCGGACCGTTTTGCCCCTTAGATCGTCGGGGGTGTTTTGCCCCAGGAATTGGGCGTAGGCTTGATTGACGAGTAAGAAGCGACTGTCCCGATCTTTGATGCTGATGAAATCGGGCAGCGTGTCGATCATCGTGCGCAACAGGCTACGCTCCCGGGTGAGTTCCTCCTCAGTCTGCCGCCTCTTGTCGCGCAGCCGCTTCGCCTCCAGCGCATGGCTGGCGGCCGCTCCAAGGCGGGTGAGGCGATCCTTAAGGAGGTAGTCGGCCGCTCCCTCTTGAAGAGCGCGGACCGCCACGTCCTCTCCAATGCTGCCGGAGACGATGATCGCCGGGATGTCGAGACCCAGCTCTCTGAGCATCTGCAGGGCCCGCACGGCCGTGAACTGCGGCATGTTGAAATCGGCGAGAATGAGGTCGGGGGGCGGATTGAGGTGGGCGGCAAAATCTCGTTCACTATCGACCCGGTGCCAATCAAAAGAGAACCCGGCCCGCCGGAGTTCGGTGGTCATCAGTTCGGCATCCGCTGCCCGATCTTCGAGAACCAGTACCTGCAGTCGATCCATCGGGACCCTACGCGGCCGGCGGATGATTCAGCAACATCCAGTACAACCCTAACTGCCGGACGGCCTCGGTGAACTGGGCGAAATCCACGGGCTTCACAATGTAACTATTCACACCCAACTGGTAACTCTCTACAATGTCCCGCTCCTCACCCGAGGAGGTGAGTACGACCACGGGGATGGATCGCGTGCGCTGATCGCTCTTGACCCTCTGCAACACCTGGAGCCCGTCGACTTTCGGCAGTTTCAAATCGAGGAGAATCACCCTGGGCGGATCGTCGACGTGGCGCCCGGCGTACACGCCGGCGCCGAAGATAAAGTCCAGCGCTTCCGCGCCGTCGCGGACCACCTTGATATTGTTGGTGATGTTGTTGCGCTTCAGAGCGTGCAGCGTCAGTTCCATGTCATGCGGGCTGTCTTCCACCAGCAGGATTTCGACTGCGCGTTCTACGCTAGCCATGAGCTCCTCCTAGAGTGAAGTAGAATGTGGCGCCCCGGTCCACGGCCGCCTCGGCCCAGACCCGCCCCCCATGTCGGTTCACGACGCGGTGGACGATGGCTAGTCCGACGCCGGTGCCGTCATACTCCTCGGACCGGTGCAAACGCTGGAAGACCCCAAAGAGCTTGCCCGCGTACTGCATGTCGAACCCCACGCCGTTGTCGCGCACGTAGTACACGCGCTCGGACTGTGGCCCCCCCACAGACTCAGGCGTTCTCCCTTCCCCGCTCGGCGCCGTGGGGGAGGCGCCTGGGACGGGAGCCAGTTGGTAACCAACTTCCACGGTGGTGTGGGGCCGGTGCCTGGTGAACTTCAGCGCGTTGGAGAGCAGGTTGACAAAGACCTGCTTGAGAAGCGCTGGATCAGCTTGACACTGCGGCAGCTCACCGATGTCGACGGCCACGGACCGCCCGTCGAGCTCCAGGCGCAGGTCGGCCAAGGCCTGACGGGCGATGTCGACGGGCGACACCCACTGCCGTTTCAGAGGTTGTCGACTCAGTCTCGAAAACGCGAGGAGGTCATCGACCAAACGCCCCATCTGCACGGCGTTCTCACGGATCATCTGCAAATAACGCCGGGCATCCTCCGAGAGGCGGGGAGCATGTTCCTCGATGACGATGCGAGAGAAACCGTCGAGCGCCCGCAGGGGCGCCCGTAGGTCGTGGGAGACAGAGTACGCGAATGCCTCCAATTCCTTGTTGGCGGCCTCCAACTCCGCCAATGCCTTGTGATAATCCAACCGCACGGCACTCTGCTCTGCGAGAATGGTCAGTAGCGCCAAGTCATCATTGACAAACAAGGAACCCCGCGGAAGGAGGACCACCAGGAGTCCCCACGCCTGTCCTCGCGCCATGACGGGGATCGCGAGCAGCGCGCTGGCACCGACCTTTGCGGCGACTTGCTCGATCTCATCTGACCCCGAGTCAGCGATGCGGAGAGACGCTGGTCGGTGGGCCTGCCACGCCTGAGCGAGCGCACCGTCTCGGGGGGCGAAGGCGACCGACTGCAGCAGAGCGTGATCGGACGCCTGCATCTGAAACCGCTCCTGCCCCTCGTTCCACTGGGCCGCTCCCGTCATGTAGCCTCCGGCGATCCGGCTGGCGGTGGTGCAGAGGGCAGTCAGTGTCTCCGTGTCGTGGGAAGTGAACGGTCGCCCCGCCATCCCCTTGAGGAAATCGTGGAGCTCTGTCAGTTGCCAAAATCGGTGGAGGCCCGCCGGCGGGGCAAAACCCAGATAGTAGAAGAGGACGGCCACAGCCCCCAAGACATCAATCGTCATTTGGACGTTTGTCGCCTGATCCGGGACGGCTACGGGTACACCAGCCACAAGGACCGCGCAGGCGAGCGCGCCGGATCCCGCCGCGACCAGCGTCATCCGTCTGCGAGACACGCCGCCCGAGCCGAGGGCCCCACGCACAAACGCTACTGCGCCGTAAGCCTCGACGAACGCAAAGTAGGTAATCACGATCAGCGTCGCGGCCGGAGCAAGCGGCGGGGAGAAGGCGAGCAGGATGGCCCATGACACCACCAGCCCGCCTTGTGCGGCGAGGCGCAGAAGCCTTGGTACAGGCCGGAAATGCTCCACCAACCGCAGCAACAAGTAAGGCTGGGCAACGACGGCGATGGAGCCGATGGTCTGGACCCAACGTGCCAGTGGGCCTGCGAGCGGGGCAAGCTGCGACGAAAGAATGGAGCTGGCCAGCGACAGCACCATCAGGGCGATGTCTAGGCGAACCCGCTGGCGGTCGCGGAAGAAATCGAAGACCGTCAGGCCGGCAATGACGACTAAGGCTCCCCGGGTGATCAGTTGGAGGAGAATTTCTCCGCTCATTTCGCCCTCCGCGTGAGAGATGCTTCGCTCACCGGTATTGCCCCACAGGATTACGCCCTGCCCGGCACCATTAATGAACAGACGCCGTGGCCCGCCACGCGAGGAGGTGGCTTGAAAGTTGCGCTGTAGATAACTCGTTCACTCTGCGAGGGGATTTTAGACCCTCTCGACGCAACGCGTCTTCGGAATTTATCGGGACTCAATGCGGGGCATTGGGCACCCTCTGAGGGCGGGTTGCTTGAGAGCTATCCGACGTGTGTGCTGCGGGGATGGAGTCTAGTGTCTTGCGGTCCGGCTCAGACCAGACATCGAGCTTCAGTAAGGGCACAATTGGTCTCGATGTTCGTGGCGGCGCGGTCGAGTCCCGAAAGCAAGGCCCTTCTCGCCAGTTCCCTGCTCCCGACACTTCCCCGCGCCGGTTCACGAGCCCATCCCATGCTGAAGTTTGGACGTCACTTCCGGGGCAGATTAGTTTCCCGAGTTCGCAATGTGCTCTGTACGGTTGCACAAATTGACTAATCGTTACGCAGAGCGAGCCGTCATCCCGTCCCGAAAGCGCCATCCTCCTCACGGGTCCGGCGGGAGGAGACCGCGACGGAGCGCATACCGGATCACATCTGTTTGCGTGCGCAGGCCCAGTTTGTGCAGCAGGTTGGCCCGGTGCACTTCCACAGTTCGGGGACTGATGCCCAAACGTTCTGCAATGGCCGCACTGGTGTGGCCTTCGGCGACGAGTTGCAGGATCTCGCGCTCGCGCGGGGTGAGCGCTTCGTGCATGTCCTCACCTGCCGCCGCGCGCTTCGCGTAGGCTTCGATGGCGCGTTCTGAGAGCGGGGGACTGAGGTACCGCCGCCCGGCCGCGACCTCATGCAGCCCGCGGATCAAGTCGGCGAGTTCTACGTCTTTCAGAGCATAGCCCGCCGCTCCATTTTTGAGTGCCTCCAGGACGTGTGCCTCGTCGGCGTGGATAGAAAGGATGATAACGCGGGTGTGGGGGGAGATGTTGGCCACTCGTCGCGTGATTTCCATGCCGCTTAAGCCGGGCATCAGCACATCGAGGATCAGGATAGTGGGTTTGAGGCGTTCCACCAGTGCGATGGTCTCCGGTCCGTCAGTGGCTTCCCCGACGATCCGGAAGGCAGGTTCGGCGTCGAGCAAGGCCCGCAGTCCTTGCCGCACGATGGGATGGTCATCCGCGAGCACGATGGTTGTCGGCATCTCTGAATTTCGGGGCCTGCTGCTTGAGGCACACATCGCTGCTAAGCGCTCGTCAACTTTACGTTAAGGTACTTCACAGTATTAGCCCTTGCGGCTCAGCAATTTGGCCACAGCAATTGTCCTAGCGCAATCCCGAGGCGAGGGTGGCAAGACTGCTCACACGACAATTATCAATATGACTCAACAAGAGTGATTCAACTGGAGGAGCCGGGCAGGCCGGACGCCACGGCGAGGCAGACAGGGGAGAGATCGTGATCGTTGTGGACGGCTTGTTGGGTATCGTTCCGCACGCGCACCCCAGAGAATCCAGGGTCGCTTAGGACTTCGGACACTTTGCACTGGCTAAATCTAGTTTGCCGTCGCTCGTCTTGTGCTGCAATACGTAGTTTGCGTAGGCTGCCAGGACGACCCGCCACCGAGGAGAGTGACGCCGGTTATCTTTCCGGGGTGG
Organism: bacterium; assembly: GCA_036393975.1. GTDB lineage: Bacteria > Sysuimicrobiota > Sysuimicrobiia > Sysuimicrobiales > Kaftiobacteriaceae > 13-1-40CM-64-14. The sequence goes on from DASWFZ010000219.1 coordinate 8,050, forward strand.
ATTCTGCAGGTTCTGACCCCATCATGTTGACGAATGCTTCCGCGACCTTCGGATCGAAGTGTTTTCCGCTCTCCTCGCGGATATGGGTCAACGCTTGCTCCCTCGACCAGGCAGGGCGGTACGGGCGATCTGAAGTGAGCGCGTCCCAGACGTCGACGACCGCGAAGATTCTTGCCTCCAGCGGGATCTGATCCCCCCGCAACCCTTGAGGGTATCCGCTGCCATCCCACTTCTCGTGGTGCGCGTAGGGAACCGCCAACGCTGGGCGCAAATACTCGACCGGGTGGAGGAGGTCCCGAGCATACTCAGGATGGCGCCGCATGTGGGTCCACTCCTCGGCTGTTAACTTATCCGGCTTGAACAAGATCGCATCGGGAACGCCCATTTTGCCAATGTCGTGGAGGAGAGCGCCTCGCCGCAGGTGCACCACCTGGTCCTCGCGCAGGCCCATCGCCCGGGCTAGGCGGACCGTGAGGTCCGTGACCCGCTGGGTGTGTCCTTCGGTCTCCTTATCGCGCAGATCCATGGCCCGCGACCATCCCTCCAGGGTGGTATCGTAGGCGCGGGCAAGATCACGGTTTGATCGTTGCAGGTTCTCAAACAGCGTGGCGTTGTCGACGGCGATCGCCGCCTGGCCGGCCACGGCCTCGAGAAACGCAAGCCATGTCGGATCGGGGTCCAGGGCGGTGCGGTGGTACACTTCCAAGACCCCCAGGACCTGGCCTTTGGCGATGAGCGGCGCTGCAGCATAGGACACGAACTGCTCCTGGGTGACCAGGTGGGTGAGGAAACGCTCGGGAGGGTCTCCAGTCTCCTCCGGGGGCAACGTCGCCTGCGTTTTGCGCAGGTCGGGGATGTGAAGGGTGCGCCGTTCGAAGGCCACTCGGCCTGCGTACTCGTCGCCGAGGCGGAGGCGGGCGCCGCTAATGCGGATATCGCGAAATCCTCTCCCTGCGGCGTACTCGAGGATTTGGGTGGCCGGGCGGAGCAAGAGGATATCCGCTGCATCGACGCGCAACCGAGCGGTCACCTGGTCCAGAATGACGCCTAACGTGATCTTCAGGTCCAAACTGTTCGAGATAGCGAGGTCGATCTTAGACAGGGACTCGACCTGGTCCAGCCGGTCGGTGGTCTCCTCATGCAGTCGCGCGTTTTCCAAAGCCGCCGCAGCTTGGTGGGCGAATGCAGAGAAAAGTTCCACGCGATGGGCAGAAAAGAAGGCGGCGTCATCGCTCAGCACTGCCAGAACCCCGAACGTGTCGTCCCGGCTGATGAGGGGGAAGGATGCGACGCTGGCGATCCGGTAGGGAAGGAGCACATCGCGCCAGGAAGCAAGGCGGGGATCGCCGGCAATGTCGGACAGGATCACGGGAAAGCCACTCTGGATCGCACGGCCGCTAGGTCCCTGTTCCTGCAGGGTGGACTCGTCCCACCGCGCCGTGATCTCCTCGAATCGGCCGCCGTCAGCGGGATAATGGGCCAGCCACTTGATTCGGCCATCAGGTAAAGCGCGACCGATCCAGGCTCCCTTGCCCCCAAAGACCTCCACAAAAATCCGGACGATGCGGCGGGCTAGATCGTCGGGATCGAGGCTGAGGGTCAGTTGGCGCGCGCTCGCGTACAGGGCGGTTAGGGTTTGCAGCTGATCCAAAATCTGCAGCTCGGATCTATTTCGTTCCACTTCGCGACGTTGGAGCTCCTCGGCCATCCTGTCGAACGCCTGCGCAAGCTGGCCGAGTTCTCCTTTCCCGTGCGCGACTCCGGACCGCGCGGACAGCTCGCCTTGCCCAACTCGGTGCGCAGCGGACACAAGGGCTTCGATCGGCTTCAGGAATAGCACCCCGAACGCCAGCCAGGCGGCCACCAGACCCAGCAGTGTCAGGCCCGCCACGCTGCGCGTGAGCAGTTTACCCTGTTGGGCGGCGGCGGCGGAGATCGTGGGGATCCCGACACTGGCGTATAACGTCCCCGCCCCCGGGAGGTTGTGCAGTAATGCGACACCGTACAGGCGGAGAATCCCGTCAGGGCCCTGGGTTTCAATGATGCCCTGACTACGAGACTGGATGGCGCGCAGCACCGCGGTTTCCGGGAGACGGCGGCCCGTCCAGCGCTCAGGGTCGGGATATCGGGTGAGCACTACTCCCTCGCGGTCGACCAGGGTCACCACCGCCCCCCGGGGGAGGACCGGGGTAGGAGTCCCCCGGCCTAGGGCCCCCAGATCAAAGGCGGCATACAGCACGGCCCGCACGTCGCCCGCAGTATCAAGGAGCGGATACCCGAAGTTCACGGTGGCCTTCTGGGTGATACGGCCGATCTGGTATTCGCCAACGGCAAATTGGCGCGTGGCGATGACTTGCCGGAAGTACAGACGATCGCTCAGATTCACCCTGCCCACGGTGGGGAGGGCGCTGCACACAACGAAACCCTGGGGATCAATCACTCCCAGGTTGAGGTAAGTAGGGTACGTGTCGCGATACCAGACCAGCACGGTGCGACAGCCAGGACCGGCCGTCTGGATCTCTGGGAGGCGTGCAATGCTTGCGAGCAAGCGGCGCGTGTCCTTGACGCCATCTGTGTAATCTGTGACGAGGTGGGTGGTGAGGCTTTGGACTTGATCGAGAGCTACTTGGGACAGAGTGCGCTCTTCCTGTTGCTCGAGCACGTTGACGAGGCCGAGAATCGGCAGCAGGATCAAGACCAAGATCACGAAGATGCGAACGCGCAGACCCGCGGCGAGGCCCTCTCGCAGTGTCAGGCCCTGTAGAGCCCTAAGAGAATTTGCCATGCGTAAGCTTTCTGACCGGAATTCGATCAGTCCACTGACGACGCTTGAGGTCGCTGCTGGTCTCGCGAGCGGGCGGGGATCGGAACACGCGCCGGATCACGCAGCACGCGGCGGAGGGGGCGGCGGGGCACCGAAGGGCGACGGGTGACAACGTGTGCCCAGTGGTCCTGTCGGGTCATCTCCTGTGGAGAGTTTTGATGCACTTAACGTTGGAGTTTAGCAGGGTTAAGGTAATCCAGTCCTTGCGGGAGCGCAATCCACTGACGCCAGTTGGTTTGAGGGAAACCTCCGTAGCTTACTAACGGTGCGTCGGATGGGAGCGGGTTCTGTCCGCGGTCCGATGCACTCTTGATTGTCTTTGCGTCGCCGAGCCTACGTGGCATCGCAGGAAGCGGGCTGCGGATGTGCCAAACACCTACAGGCCATGGTCCGCGTGCGAGACGTCCTGACCCTGGGTATCCTGCCTCCTGGGCCACACAATGCCCTCACCGACGTGAGCGGCGTGCGGGTAGGCCACGCGTCGTTGGTGCACGGTGGGCTGCGCACCGGCGTAACCGCCGTGCTCCCCCACACCCGTAACCTCTACCAAGAAAAGGTGACCGCCGCCTGCGCGGTGCTGAACGGGTATGGGAAGTCGGTCGGCCTCATGCAGATCGAAGAGTTGGGGACGGTCGAGACGCCGATCCTCATCACCAGCACCCTCAACGTACCGCGTGTCTCCGACGTACTGATCACATATATGCTGTCCCAGGACGAGCAGATCGGGCTGACGGAGACTGTGAACCCCGTCGTCTTGGAGTGTTTTGACGGCTACCTGAGTGACGCGCGAGCGCGGGCGGTCGGCGAAAGGGAAGTCGTCGAGGCTATCGCCACTGCCTCCGATGGCCCCGTGGCGGAAGGGTGCGTGGGCGCGGGTGTGGGAATGCGCTGCCAGGGCTTTAAGTCAGGTGTTGGCACCTCATCACGACGGGCAGGCGACACAGGGTTCACCATCGGCGTGCTGGTCGTGCCCAACTTCGGATTTCCAGGGGATCTGGTGATCGCGGGCGTGCCTGTGGGTCGTATGCTCAAGACCGTGGGGCAACCTTCGGAGCGAGGGTCGTGTATCTTCGTGCTTGGCACGGATGCCCCCCTGGCATCAGGGGATCTCCGTCGGCTGGCTTGGCGGTGCTTTCTGGGCATGGCGCGCACCGGAGCCATCAGTGGCCAGACCAGCGGCGATCTTGCCATCGCAGTCTCCACTACCCCCCGGCAGGAGCGGGTGGACCGGACGGTCATGAACGCGCTGTTCCGCGCCGCGGTCGAATCGTCTGAGGAAGCCATTCTTAACGCGCTGTTCATGGCAGAGACGACCACGGGCCGAGACGCGCACATGATGCCCGCTTTGCCGCTGCCCGAGGTGATGATGATTCTGCGACGTCACGGAGTGCCGGTGCGCGGAGTTGGGCAAGAGACCTGATATGAGTTATCGGATGCTGGCCGCGTTTGTGATCCTCGCGGGGATATGCACGGTGCCGGTCGCGGCGACTCCCGTTGTCTTGGTGACTGTGACCCCCGCGGCTTTGGCCCAAGGCGGAGCGGTCGTCGTCACGTTGCGGGGTGCTGCGCCTGACGGGACGCTGCGCGTGCGGTTTGCGAGCCGCACGTGGCCCCTCTATCAAATCTCCGACCGATGGCAAACCTACTTAGGGACGGATCCGAACACATACGCCGGACTGCGGCCGCTGGTGGTGGAGCTCGTGCAGCCCGAGGAGACTCTGGTGCTGGCCCATCGCAGCGTAACCGTCCGCCCAGTGACCTTCCCGC
>DASWFZ010000220.1:0-6204 GCA_036393975.1 bacterium
TGGGTTGCCACGATCGACGCCTTCCAGCATTGGGTCTACACCCATCCGACCCACACCCGAGATGAACGCCGGCGGATATGGGACGACACGTATCGTCGGTTCAACCCTGTCGTGGACTGGGCAGGCTACGAGGAAGCGCTAGACTTCGCCTGGCACCGCCAGCTGCACCTGTTCTTGAGCCCGTTCTATTACATCGAGTATGGCATCGCCGAGACCGGGGCATTGCAGATCTGGGTGCACAGCCTCAGCAATCACCGCGAGGCCGTGGAGCGCTATTGGCGCGCGTTGGCGTTAGGAGGATCGAGACCGCTGCCACGTTTATTTGAAGCGGCCGGCGCAAGGTTTTCTTTTGACTACGAGACGCTTGCCCCATTGATGGACGCGGTCGCGGACGAACTGGCTCGCACCGGCGACTAACCCCTTCACTCAGCCGACGGCCAACGAGCGTGAGCTAAGCCCTTCGTTTTTCCAGGTTCCCGAACCGGCTGTGCTCCTTGTGGAAGAACAACTCCACCATCCCGATGGGACCGTTGCGGTGCTTCGCGATGATGAGCTCCGCGATGTTCTTCTTCTCGGTCTCCGGGTTGTAGTAGTCTTCGCGGTAGATGAACAGGACAAGATCAGCGACTTGCTCTAACTCCCCGCTGTTGTGAGTTACGATACCATTGGCGATAAAGTTGTGCGTCCCAGGCATAACGAGGTCATAAACCGGCTCACGCCCGACGAACGTAACGCTCACGACTCTGTCCCACAGGACGTCATTGGATACCATCTCCGCGATGTGCGGTGCAGCGAGCCTCTCCGCCAGCGCGATTGCCGTGGGTCGGTCCAGAGTCTTCCCGACCTGCAACCTGAATCCCAATTCTCGCCAGCTCAGACCCGCAGCCTTCTTCCGCGTCCACAGTTCATTGGTCACGGATATCGGAAGTCTATCAACCTGCGGCTTCGAACGCCGCATCTCGAGTTCCGAAAGGCAATGCTCTACTAGTACATCCTTGCGCCCCTCAATACCGACCAAGCGGCAGAACGCGGCGAGGTGGCGCGAGTCTTCAACACAGACCCGGTAGATTGGAACAGTTCCCTTCTTGCTCTGGTATCCCGAACTCGTCTGCGCGATAATTCCGAACCGGAGGAGCAGATCTCTTACATCGTCGGCCAGCCCCCGGCTGACAGTGTCGTAGTGCAGGGACCACAAGTATGTACCATTCCGGTAATTGCGGCGCGTCAGGCACCCATCGGTAGAGAACATTGCACGCAGCAATCCGCGAATGCTTTCCAGACTCGCGTCGGAGAATACCCGCTTAGGAATCCGTTTGTTGTACGAGGACTGACCTTCAACGTCGAGTTCGCGCAACCACTCACGCAGCGGGTTGCCGTGAGGACGTCCGTAAGTCCGTCCGGTCACCTCATTTTTCTTGTACACGGAGGCGAAGTCGACCTCCGGCGTTCCATGCGCTTCGCCGCGGCGCGCCTCGACGCCGAACTCCTCCTGTGCGATGGCGATGCAATCCTCAAACGTTGCGGGATCCGAACTAATGAACGAGATGCCCCGGTGGCGCTGATAGCTTCCGTCGCCGATCAGGTAACCTAACAATCGCATCCGGGACGGGGATAGGGACCCCGCGATGTCGCCGCCGAACACCGGCAGACGCCGCGCACACGCCACAAGAGAGCCCGGTGTCAATTCCCTGACTGCCTTCCACCCGTCTGGGGTCAGAATCGGATGCCTGGCCGTGGCCCGCAGCCGCCGACCGGTGCTGGTTCTGATCTCAAATACATCGTTGCTACCCTTCTCGAATACCGCCGCCGGCTGAACCGGGACGATCCGCCCACGAGCATCTAGGGAAAGCAACCGCGGCCAATCTCTTACCGTCGTCAATTCCCCGACCGTCCATCTTCGGCCCGAATCCGCATCCCAGACCACCGTGTCTTCCGTCACGCATTCTCGAAGATGAGACAGCAGCGGCCGCCGCGTCCCCGTGACTTCAACGGCGCGCGATAGCTGTGAGATGGCAATCAGCGGGATGTCGAGTTCCTTGGCCAGCGATTTCAGTGAGCGCGCGATCTCCGAAATTTCCTGGGTCCGATTCTCCGTGCGCTTGTAGGATTGGATCATTTGGAGATAGTCCACTACGATTAGCCCCAAACCGTGCTCGGCCTTGAGTTTCCGGGCCTTGGCGCGCATCTCGATCACCGAGATGGTGGCGGAGTCGTCAATGAACACCGGCGCCTCCGACAGGCGCCCCATCGCCCGGGCCAGTTTAGGCCAGTCAGCGTCGGTCAGAAATCCCGTCCGTAACTTACTGCCGTCGACCTCCGCCTCTGCGCATAGGAAGCGCTGCACGAGTTGTTCTTTGGACGTCTCCAGGCTGAAGATGGCGCATGGGACTTGATGGTGAATCGCCGAATGCTGCGCGATATTCAAAGCGAACGTCGTGTTATGGACGCACACGTCGCTAGCAATGAAGTTGTGCGTCTGCGGCACCGTGAGGTCGTACACCTGGACATCGCCTGTATACTCGATGGTCGTGATCGGATCCCACAGAATATCAGGGGGCTCCAGCAACTGGGTCTGATCATGGCGCGCCCAGGTCCGCAGTCGCTCCCACCCCATAACCCCGACCTCGCGCAGCAGCATGCGGGCGTGGGCACCCGTGGCTGCAAGCGCGGTTCCCTGAACCGTCGATGCGACGCCAAAGCGCAGCAGCAGATGTTGCACCTGTCGAGCCATCCGCGGCGACGGCGGCGTGCAGCGTACGGCTACTTGCATCTCTGCGGCGTTCTCCTCGCTCTGCTCGGTCTCGACGCTCCCCGTGCATGCCAGCAACCGCGATAGAAAGAGCGCGAGCTTGTCGCGGGGTAACGTGAACACCAGACCAGGAATCGACCGGGACTGCGCGGGACCGGCCAGCGCCCGATGGCGCGCCAGTAACATGCCTACACCTTCTGGCACCGCCGCGCCCCGGATCGGATGGTAAGAGGGAGTCACCGGCAGCGACACCGAGTCATCTGCAGGATGCGGGGCCGGCTTAGTGGCTGCGCGGATCGCTTCCCCAACCGCAACGGCATCGGCGTAATCGTGCGCGAGCCCCGGTGAGGTCGGCATCATCTCCGCGCACAGGTAGGCCAGCAACTTCACCTCGTAGGCCGGCAAGTCGTTGTCGCCGAAAACCTCAAGACGCGCAGGTACTGCGATCAGGTCCCCCACCGCCACGTCGGCAAGCGGTCTCCACCCAGACGGCGTCAGGAATGGATGCGAGCGTGTGGTCTCCACCTCGCGTCCGGACGCGGTCCGCACCCGGTACACGGGCTTGATCCCGTCATCGACGAATTGCGACGGTGCTGTCGTCTGTAGCCGCCCCTGCGCATCGAGCGTCCACAGCTGCGCTGTCCTGCGGCTCACGATCTCCTGGATCGTGCAGACTTCTCCAGTGCGCGCGTCCACGATCTCCGCGTCGTACTTCAAGCACTTCCCCATCGCCGGCCGCGCGGCCACGATGACCAAGTCGGCAGGCTGCAAGCCGCTGGTGAGCTGGTCGATATCCGTGAATCCCGTCGCGACGCCGGTAACCGTCCCTTTGTCTTGGTAGCGGCGGTCGATGCGTTCGAAACTCTCTTTGAGGATCTCCCGAATCGGCAGAAACTCCTGAATCAGACGGCGGTTGGCGATGCTGAAGACCAGCTTCTCCGCGCGGTCGACCAGGAGTTCTACATCATTCTCGCCCTCAAACCCCAGGTGGGCGATCTCGGTCCCCGCCGAAATGAGCTGGCGCAGCATCGACTTTTGAAGCACGATGCGCGCGTAGTATTCCACGTTGGCAGCAGTGGCAACACTATTGAGCAACCCGGTCACATAGGTCGCCCCTCCGACGTCATCCAGCTGCCCTTTATCGCGCAGACGATCGGTGACGGTAATGAGGTCGACGGGCTCCCCGCGCTCAAACAGTTCCGCAATGGTGTCGTAAATGCGGCGGTGCGCATCCCGGTAGAAGTCGATGGAACGGACGAGCTCCACAACGCGCGCGATGGCGTCGCGGTCCAGTAGCATCGAGCCGAGCACCCCCTGCTCAGCCTCCAGGTTCTGAGGGGGAACCCGTTCAATGGAGGAAGTGGGAATCGACACTCAGCGAACCTCCGTTCGGTGCTGGCGATTGCATGATATGCGAACAAATGTACGCCTGTCAAGGCGCACCGGCTGGATAGCTCTTTAAAATTCACAACTTGGGCTGGGGATTACCTTGTGGGTAAACGGCCAGTTTCGGGGGATACAAGGCGAAATTTGCTGGGGATAACCTGGGGAAACAGGATCACGCGGCGTCAGGAAGCTGGGGGGTCCCGTTTCTGCTGGTGCCCCATGGCATGAGGGATCACCTCCTCAATAGTGGAGGCGAAGACCACGGTGATTCCCTTCACATCTGAGGGCACGTCCGTCTTATTCTCGGCCGGGATGATCACCTTGCGCATGCCAGCTTGCCGGGCGCCATAGATCTTTTCCGGAATCCCCCCCACCTGCTTGATCCTCCCTTGAATCGATACCTCCCCGGTCATTGCCACGTCTTGCCGAACGGCTTGGCGCTGGACCGCGCTGAGCATCGCCACCACGACGGCCAGGCCGGCACTGGGACCGTCGATCAGCCCGCCGCCGATGACGTTGACATGGATGTCGTAGTTGCCGACATCGACTCCCGTGACTTTCCGGATGACCGACGCGGCGTTGAAGACGGAGTCCTTAGCCATCGTCCCGGCGGTCTCATTAAAGCGGATCGCCCCGCGCTGGCGCTTGCCCACCGGAAACGCCGTCGCTTCGATCTCAATCACCGACCCGACATACGCGGTAACGCCCAAGGCGAACACTTTACCGACCTCGGCGACGCTAGAGGCCTTCACGGGCGTACTGGCGGCCAGCCGTCCCGACCGAATGACCTCGAAGAGGTCGGCCACCATGATGCGCGGCTTCCTCCCCCTGCCCGAGGAACGCGCGGGTCGATTGTGCGACGCGTTCCGCGACGCCCGTCCGCTCCGTCGGTACAACGCCACCCCATAGGCATCGGCCAACATGTTGACGGCCCGGCGGCCTTCGATAGTGTAGTCGCTGATCACTCCCGGAACCTCGGGGCCCGTCTCCACCCCTAGCCGCCGCGCGGCCTGCCGCACGATCCTTTGGATATCTTCTTGCGACAGAGGATCAAAGAAGACTTCAGAACACCGCGAGCGCAGGGTGGGGCTGATCTCTTCGGGTTCTTTGGTCGTCGCCCCGATGAGAAGGAAATCCGCCGGGGCACCGCTGGCGAATAACTTGCGGATGTATGCCGGCAAGCTGGGATTGTCCGGGTCGAAGTACGACGATTCGAAGTAGATCCGCTTATCCTCGAGCACTTTCAAAAGCTTGGCCTGGAGTACAGCGTCCAGTTCTCCGATCTCGTCCACAAACAGAACTCCGCCGTGCGCTTTGGTGACGAGTCCGAGCTTGGGCTCAGGGATTCCCAGATCGGCGAACTCCCGCCGTGTGCCTTGGTAGATGGGATCGTGCACAGACCCCAGCAAGGGATTGGTGGCCTCGCGGGAATCCCACCGCAACGTGGACCCGTCGACCTCGATGAATGGCGCCGCTTGGCCAAATGGACTGCCCGGCAATTTCTTCGCTTCCTCCAGAACCAAGCGCGCCACGGTGGTCTTGCCCACGCCGGGCGGGCCGTACAGGATCACGTGCTGCGGAACCGGCACGGCGAGCTTGGCCAGGAGGGAGCGCACCGCCCGCTCCTGGCCCACGACCTGCGATAGGCGATGCGGCCGCAGTGCTTCGAGCGCGGTGCGCGCCACGCGGACCTGCTCGAGCTCCTGCAGTTCCTCCAACTTGCGACGGGTCACCTCGGTTTCAGGTCCCCCGGTCTCTTGCAGCACCTGCTTCCGCAGCCCGCGCAGATATTCATCCTGCCGCTCGCGCATGCGATCAGCAACACGCCGGTCGAGTTCGTCTTCCACGGTCTTCCGGGCCATGAGATCGGCCACGCGTTCTTGCAGGTCGTCTAAGACGGCGGGAATCTCGCTCTCGCGGGGGACGGTGGACAGCGCGGCGTCTTCGTAGATCAGCCGCTGCAGGGCGAGCACACGCCTCCCGACCTGTCGGCTGTTCATCAACACCCGCGCCCCGACCTTATCCGCGCGACGCGCCAGACGCTCCGGCCCCAGCAGGCTACCGAGAAC
>DASWFZ010000221.1:0-5237 GCA_036393975.1 bacterium
CAGCAAGCCGAACGTGTCGCCGCCGAGGCCCCCAACGCCACGCTCGCACTGTACCCGGAGGGCACACACGTGTGCAACAACATTCCCTACAAGTACCGGCCACTCGTGGCGGACTGGATCGTCGAGCGGCTCCGCGAGGTCAGGTGATGCCATCTGGGTCTCCGTGAGCGACGGTGGTGACCGAGGCGACGACACGATGGGTAGGGCAGGCGGTGCGGCGCCTCGAGGATCCGCGTTTTCTGCGTGGACAGGCGCGCTACATCGACGATATCGTTCTGCCGCAGATGGCGTATCTCGCGATCGTCCGCAGCGCGGCCGCGCATGCGCGAGTGCGCAGGGTGGATGTACACGCCGCCGCGCAGAGTCCCGGGGTGCTGACCGTCGTGAGGGGGACCGACCTCGCCGGGTCCCTCTCTCCCGTTCCGCCTAACACCGTCGAAGGGGCGCACGTTGCGTCGGTGCCGCACCCCGTCCTTGCTCAAGATCGCGTCCGGTATGTCGGTGAGCCCGTCGCCGCTGTCCTGGCCGAGACCCGTGCGGCAGCCGAAGATGCCGCGTCGTTAGTTGACATCGAATATGATATGCTGCCGGCGATCATCGACCCCCTGCAGGCGCAGTCGGGAGCTGCGCTCCATGACGCGGCCCCCGAGAACGTCTTGCTCCGTTGGCAGCGTTCGTCTGGAGACGTGGAAGGCGCGTTTGCGTCGGCCTCCCGGATCGTCGCGCAGCGCTTTCACATTCCCCGCCTCGCCGCCGCGCCGATTGAGCCGCGCGGCGCTGTCGCATCCTACGATCCCGGCGCCGACCGACTCACCGTGTGGTGCTCGGCCCAGGATCCTCACCGGCCACTCGCGCAGCTCAGCCACGCGCTGAGTCGTCCAGACGACCGCATCCGCGTCATTGTCCCCGACGTCGGCGGGGCATTTGGGAGCAAGGGTGCCGCGCCCGTGGAAGTCATCCTGGCGGCGTGGCTTGCGATGCGGGTAGGGCGGCCGGTGAAATGGGTGGAAGATCGCCGCGACAATCTGGCGGGATCCTACCAGGGCCGGGGGTTGGACGCGGAGATCGAGATCGCGCTGGACGCCGGGGGCACCATCCGTGCTCTGCGGGCGCGGTTGACCGCCGATCTGGGCGCCTACTTGTTTCCCTCCACTTCCGTCGTACCGGTGACGACCGCAATGCTAATGACGGGGACATATGCGATTCCGGTGGCCGCCGTAGAACTTGTCGGTGTCGCGACCAATAAAGTCCCCACTGGACCCTATCGCGGGGCTGGCCGTCCGGAGGCAGCATACCTGGTCGAACGCGTGGTGGATCTCGCCGCCCATGAAGCTGGCATCGATCCTGTGGAGCTGCGGCGGAGGAACTTGGTGTCGGCCGACCGGTTTCCCTATCGCACGCCGTTGGGATTCACCTACGACTCAGGGAACTACCCTCGGGCGCTGGAGCGGGCGTGTACACTCCTCGATTACGACCGCTGGCGCCGAGAACAAGCGGCCGCGCGCCAGAAGGGGCGTCTTGTGGGAATCGGTGTGGCGATGTACGTCGAACGCGCGGGAAGCGCGGTGTGGGAGAGCGCGGCGGTGAGCGTGACGCCCGCTGGCCGTGCCATCGTGCGGATCGGGTCCACCCCCACCGGTCAGGGCCACGTCACCACGTTCAGCCAGATCGTCGTCGATGCGCTGGGCATCGGCTTCGATGCGGTCACGATCGAGCAGGGCGACTCCGCCGTCGTGCCGCGCGGGGTGGGGACTTTTAGCAGCCGTTCCATCACGATCGGGGGATCTGCGCTGGTGAGTGCCCTCGAACAAATCAAAGCCAAGGCGGGACTGATCGCCGCCCATCTGCTCGAAGCGGGTGGTCAGGATGTGGTCTGGACCGAGGGTCTCTTCCACGTGCGTGGCGCCCCGCAGCGAGGCGTCACACTGGCGGAGGTGGCCGCGGCGGCCTATCAACCCAGCCGCCTCCCGCGCGGGATGGCTCTGGGATTGGAGGCCCACGGCGTGTTCCAGGCGCCGGGTCCCGTGTTTCCCTTTGGGACGTACGCGGCGGTGGTTGAGGTCGATCCTCTTACCGGCGAGGTCACGATTCACAAGCTCGTTGCCGTCGATGACGCGGGCCGCATCGTCAACACGCTCCTCGCCGAAGGGCAAGTGATCGGCGCCACCGCGCAGGGCTTTGGGCAGGCGTGTCTTGAGGAAGTTGTCTACGGGGAAGACGGCCAACTGCTCACGACAACGTTTGCGGATTATGCCCTCGCCCGTGCGCCGCAAGTTCCGGCATTAACCGCGGCATTTTTGGAAACGCTGTCCCCGCTGAATCCCTTGGGAGCAAAGGGCATCGGCGAGGCGGGGGCAATCGCCACCCCCTCCGCCCTCGCCAATGCGGTCCTCGACGCCCTGGCGCCGCTGGGGATTCGGCATGTGGACTTTCCGTTCACCCCCCGCCGCATCTGGGACGCGATCGAAACTGCCACCGCGGGCCGCCTGGCGAAAGAGTGACAGGGCGGGTTCCGCCCGAATCGGGCGGAACCCGAGGCGTCTGCGTCGAAGAGAACGACTGACTAGGTGGGTGCGCTATGAGTCTCTATCTCATTCTGAAGTTTGTGCACGTCGTGCTCGCCATCATCGCCGTGGGCGCAAATGCGACCTATGGGGTCTGGCTGGCCCTGGGTGCTCGCGAGCCACAGCACCTGCGCATTCTCCTGCGCGGAATCCAATTTCTTGATCGGCGCATCGCGAATCCCGCGTACGGACTGCTGCTCCTCACTGGGCTAGCGATGGTGCCAGTGGGTCACCTGAACGCGCGGACGCCGTGGATTACGGTGGCGATGATCCTCTTCGTCGTGGCCGTCGCAGTGGGGGTCGTGGGTTTCGGCCGCGCGATGGAACGGCAGATCCGCGCCGCGGACGGGCCGGGGCCCACATCGGACGCTTACCGTCGGGCCGCGTCCGGCGCACGAACCTGGGGACTCGTGTTCATGATTATCGTGCTGGTTCTCGTCTTCGACATGGTGACCAAGCCCGCGTGGTGGTGACGGGGCCGCCGCAATCTTCCTCGGAGGCACGTACATGGAACGTAGGAGCCTGCCCGGGATCATCCTGATCGTTTTGGGTGTCATCTTCATCATTGGGCAGCGACTGGGCATCGGGGGCGAGGGCACGACCGCCGCCATCGGCCTCGCCTTCTTAGTTGCCTTTGTGTCGACACGGAACTACGGCTTCCTCGTGCCCGGGGGTATCATGACGGGGTTGGGTCTTGGGATCGTGTTTCAAAATCGCATGGGTGGCGATGGCGCGCCGGTTCTGCTGGGGCTGGGATTAGGTTTTTGCAGCATTTACGTTCTGGACGCAGTGAACCGCCGCACAACCTGGGGGTGGTGGCCCTTGATCCCCGGAGGCGTGCTGACGCTGGTCGGTCTAGCGAAGGCCTCGAGCACCAATAGCTGGCTGGGTGTCGCCGGACAGTGGTGGCCGGTGGCCCTCATCGTCGTGGGCGGCTACCTTCTGCTGCGCCCGCGTCTGGGCCCACCCAAACCATAGGCTGGCCCGAATGGATTCCCAGGCATCCTCTGACCTCCCCATGTCCCATCCATCGCTTGGCCTTGATCACGTCGTCATCTTTGTCGACGATTTGCAGCGCGCCTCAGAAGATTATGCCGCGCTGGGGTTTGAGGTTGTTCCCGGTGGGGTACACGCCGGCGGGTTGACGCACAACGCACTGATTCCGTTTGCCGATAGCACTTACTTGGAGCTGCTGGCGCCCACCAAGCGCTGGAAGGTGGCCGCGTTCCGGCTGCCCGGACTGCGACGCCTGAGCCGTGTCGTGTTTCGGAGTTCCCCTTCACTTCGGCGTGTCGTCCGCCGAGTGCATGCAGGAGAAGGCCTCGTCGATTTTGCGATGGCCTGCTCGCCGCTGGCCGCGGCGGTCGAGGTCTTAGGAGACTCCCAACACGTGGAAGGTCCGATTCCGGGTGGGCGGACGCGACCGGACGGGGAGCAGGTCGCCTGGCAGGTGGCGTTTCCCGACGCGCCGGTCCTCCCGTTTCTGATCGAAGACACCACCCCGCGAGCCTTGCGCGTTCCGGCGGCTAAGACGCACCCCTGTGGGGCGACGGGGATCCACGCCGTCAGCATCGCGACCGGGAGTTTCGATCGAACCGTGGCTCTCTATAAGACCCTCCTGGGCCGCGAGCCGTTTGAGACCGTCGCTCCGATCCCGCGGTCGCTTGCCGTCGAATTCCGCCTGGGTGCAACATTGCTTCGGGTGCTGGCGCCGATGGGCGCGAATCCGGTCTTGCGCACCCATTTGGCGCGCCGGGGTGAGGGTCTCTACAATTTGATCCTCCGGGCGGACCGGTCCTCGAACCTCGATCCGGCTCGGGCGCACGGAGCGCAGATCACGCTAACTAGGAGTTGAGACCAACCATGGACCTTGCCATCATGGTGGAAGGACAGAACGGCTTAACGTGGCCTCGCTGGGAACGCATCGCGAAGGCCGTCGAAGGACTCCGCTTCGCTGGATTGTATCGCTCCGACCACTTCACGAACGCTTCCCCGCCGGATAAGGATTCGTTGGAACTCTGGACCTCGCTCGCGTGGCTCGCGTCACACACGACACGCATTGAGTTCGGCCCGCTGTGCACGCCCACGTCATTTCGCCACCCGACGCTGACGGCTCGCATGGCCGCCGCGGTCGACGACTTGTCCGGCGGTCGCCTGACGCTCGGCTTGGGGGCGGGCTGGCAAGAACGAGAACACACCGCCTTCGGGTTTGATCTCCTCAGCATGCGTGAACGGTTCGTGCGATTTGAGGAGTCCCTGGAAGTGGTGACGAGGCTGTTAGGTGGGGAGGGCCCTGTAACGTATTCGGGCCGATACTATCGGTTACAAGGTGCACAGCTGTTACCTCGTCCCCACCGCCCATCCGGCCCGCCGGTCCTGGTGGGGGGAAACGGGATGCGCAAGACCTTGCCGCTGGCAGCCCGCTATGCCGCCGAATGGAACGCAACGTTTCAGACGCCGGACAACTTTGCTCAACTCACCCGGCGCCTGGATGATCTCCTGGAGCGGAGTCATCGCCGCCCGTCGTCGGTGCGTCGGTCCTTGATGACCGGATTGATCTTCGGGGCCGACGATGCTGAGGTGCAACGGAAGGTCGCGCAGAGAGGGCAGACAGTCCCCGCACTGCGGGGCCGCGGAGTAGTGGTGGGGACTCCCTCTGAGGTGGTGGATCAG
>DASWFZ010000222.1:0-4075 GCA_036393975.1 bacterium
CCTCTACCTGGAAGAGCTGGCCGATGGCATCGGACCGAGGGTGACCGGTTCGCCCGAGGAGGTCAAAGCGCTCGAGTGGGCCGCACACACGATGCAGGCGATCGGTTTGAGCAACGTGCATCGAGAGCCGTGGCAATTACAGCGGTCCTGGCGCAGGGTCGCTGCCCGGGCCACGCTTCGCACGCCATTTCATCTCGAGCTCAACGTCGCATCGATGGCTTGGGCGGGATCGACTCCCAAGGGAGGCATCGAGGCGGACGTCGTGGAGGTGGATAGCGACTCGATGAGCAACGATGCCCAAAAGAATGCCTCCCGATGGTCAGGCAAGGTCTTGCTTCTCGTGGGCAAGGGTGCGCAGCACCTCGGGCCGCTCGAATATTTTGCGAAGCTTCCCGCCTTCCTGCAGGCCGCTAACGCGGCGCATGCGGCGGCCGTGATCATTGAGGATCCACGACCAGGCACGCTGCTCCCCCACACCGCACCGGCTTCCTTTTCCGACGCCGTTTATCCGATCCCCGCAGTGGACATGGCGAAGGAACATCGCAAGCTGATTGCCCAGCTACTGGAGAGAGGCAAAAGCGTCCAGATCAGGATGGACATTCAAAACCAGGTCTCTGCAGGTCCAGTCGAATCCGCCAATCTGATCGGTGACATTCCAGGCTACCAGCACCCGGAGCAGATCATCGTCCTCGGAGCGCACCTGGACTCGTGGGATTTAGGCACGGGGGCAATCGACGACGGCTTTGGAGTCGCGGCGGTTTTGGGAGCCGCGGATGCAATCATTGCGTCCGGCGTGAAGCCGCGCCGCACCATTCGGATTGCGTTATTCACTGGAGAAGAGCAGGGGATGTTGGGTTCGCGTGCGTATGTGCGAGGCCACCGGTCAGAAATGCGCAATCATGTGTGTGCGTTGGCGCTGGATTGGGGTCAGGGCCCCATTACCGGAATGCCTCTGGCTGGGCACACCGAGCTGGCCAGAGCGCTCAAGCATTTCGCCGAAATCGTGGCCGGGTGGGGGTCGCTAAGAGTCGATAACAGTTACTTGTCGTTTACTGATGCGTACTCGTTCACTTTGGCCGGAGTGCCTGGAATCGGATTCTTACAGAATTCACATGATTCTTCTTTGTTGGGTCACTCCGCTGGTGACACGCTCGATAAAGTAGACCCGGAAGTTCTGGTGCGTGACGCGGCGTTGGCCGCCCAGGCAGCGTTCTGGATTGCAAATCAACCAACGCGGTTGGGCACGGTATTCGATGCGAAAGAAACGGTGCGCGTGCTCAAGCAGGATAAACAGCGGGCTAATTTGGAAGCCTTTGGCCTCTGGCCGTTTTGAGCACGGCAGTGCACCAGGTGATGACGCATTCACCTGGTGCACTGTTTCGATACTGCCGACGCTTAGTTCGTCTCCGCGCCCGGCACTAACGGCTTCACTAGAGGACTGTGAGACTGATTTGGCCCGGGCTTGTCGCCAGGAGCACCGGATACAATCACAAGGTTGTCGTATCCTATGATGTTGCCCACCCCGCCGCCCGTGAAGAAGCGCAGCGCGGTTGGCAGCGGGGGCCGGCCCGTGGCCCCGCCGAGCAGGTACCAATTAGTCGGTGTGACTGTCGCGGTGACGCCGGTATCCAGATCGGTAATCGACACCAACAGAATCCTGTTGCTCTCGAAGTCAAACGCCGCGGTTTGGCGGTACCAGTGATTCACCGCCAGGTTGTGCCACTCGGGGCCGGGAGTTAACGGAGGTGTCGCTGAACCGTCCGCGTTGTACACGAGGTAGTCCGCGTCCCACATGGTTCCCTGAATATTGGTCCCCCAGCTGTTGACCGCGATGAACGAGCGGCTCGTGGTCGAGTCTTGCAGCGAGAAGCTGCCAATGTAATCGACCGGTGGCGGGGTACCGTTAAAGCGAACGGCGAGGTCGTAGGAGGCTGTCCAGACCGTTGTCGCGCTCCAGTCGTAATTGAGCTGGGCGCGGGAGAGGTCCGCGCCTTGCGTCCGGGCGCCAAGGAACTGGGTGTCGCCGTTCGGGTTGGGGGACAGGCCCAAGGCATTGCCATCGTAGGTAAAGACGAATTGATCCGTACTCCCAGCTACGGGCGGCACGTACCATCCCTGCTGCCCAGTAACACGGGTACCACTCGCGGAGCCTTGGTAATCGGGCGGTTCGAAATTGACACTCAAGGCCGCAGCGTCGAGGACGAAGTCCACCGTGATGTCCATGTTAACCACAATGGAAACGGTTCTGGGAGTGAGACCAGTACCTGGCGGCGGCGAAGCGCGGAGGTCATAGGTACCCTCGGGCACGGAGGGGATCTGATACATGCCGTTCTGGTCAGAAGTAACAGGCGGGATCGGTGTGTTGAGGACTCGAACGGTCGTGTTTGGTACCGGGAGGCCGCTGACGCCTGAAGTAATCGTGCCGGAGACGCTGTGAGCGGGCGAAAGCGTGAGGGTGAAGTTCTGAGTCGTCGTCATCCCATCGAGGACCTGTACATTCGCAGTCGCTGGGTCGTACGCGAAGATACTCACCGTCACATCGTAGGTGCCGACGACAAGCCGCAACCGATAGAACCCGTTGTTGTCCGTCATCGTGGTGCGGGTCACCGGACCCACGGCCTGCACTCGAGCGCCGGCAATCACCATGCCCTGGGAATCCGTCGCCGTTCCCTCGACGATTCCTTGTCCAGTCAGCACGAAGTCTTGAGTTGTGGTCTGTCCCTCGACCACCACGACTCCGGTGGCGGTGGCCTGGTTGTAGTCGGGGGCCGTCACCGTCATGTCATAGGTGCCTGGAGGCAGCCCAATGAAACGGTAAATTCCATCGCGGCTGGTCGTCGCGGCGCGAGTCACCGGACCGACCGCCTGGACCCGAGCTCCCACCACGACCACGCCCGTTGTATCGGTGACGGTTCCCTGCAAGGCTCCGCCAGTGGTGATCTGATCGACCATCGTGAAGAAGACGTCCTGCTGGTTGTGGCCACTGATCGGGACGCGTCCGTCGGTCCAGGTAACCCACGTCTTCGCGCTGGTGGCGCTTTGATAGTTATAGTCGCCGGCGTAGCAGCTCTGGACGGCCGGATCCGGTTGCTCAGGTTGCGGGCTGATCACGTCGCTGATCGGCTCATCCGAGCCCCAGGTCAGGCCGTTGTCGGACGAGCGGATGATCCAATACTCGTAGCTGTTGTCAGTGCTACTGCGCCGGTCGAACCAAGTGACGACCACGTTCCCCTCGGGAGTCACGGACGCTGAGGGCATCCACTGCGCACGGTTGCCACCTGCCGCCGCATCGCTGTTCAGAGTAATCGGCGCTGACCAGGTGGTGCCGTTGTCCTCGGAGCGAATGTAGAGGATGTCGCCCAGATCGCCCGCGTTGGCGCCGCGCGCGGCGTAGGCATAGTGAACGACGCCATTCGGACCCACCGCCGGCTGACCCCAGCCCATGTGCCGCCAAATGGGAGGAATCGCCGCGAAGTAGCCGCACAGTGCCTGGCCCGGTGGAGGAAACGGCGGTCCCTGCTGAATCTGGGTCCAAGTCTGGCCGCCATCCAAAGATCGGTAGATGTAATTGATTCGATTGTTGACGCCGCCGCCGCCCTCGTCCATCCCGCCAATGAACACCGTTCCGTCATCGCCCGGGCTACCGGTGAGCTGGATGTTGCGGATGAAGTTGCCGCCGGTGTTGACGGTAACAGGCGCGCTCCAGGTCACTCCGTTATCGGAGTGAGTGACCTGAATCGGCTGCCCGCCCACAGCAAAATTGTTCAAGGAGACGTACATCCGTCCGTAGAACGGGCTGCCCGCGTTGTTGTCGACCCACATCGATTCCCGGTCATCGGAGCCGCCGGTGTGGGCGCAAGCGCCAACGGTCCAGGTCATCGCATCATCGGACGTCCACAGGCCTACTCCCTGGCCTCCGCAGCCGGTGGCCAAGTCGCCCGCGAACCACTTATTCAAGGCGTTGTTGTAGACGACGATTGGATCTCCAAAGTTCGTCCCGTGGCCGGTCGCGAACGGGGCAGGAAGAAGACGGTTAAAGCTCTGGCCGCCGTCGAAGGAGACAGAGACACCGGAA
>DASWFZ010000223.1:0-23983 GCA_036393975.1 bacterium
TTCTCGCTGCGATGCCTGTCGCCGATTGACAAAGTTTCCGTCGACACGACCGTCCACAAGTACGTCTGTCATCTCGTCACGCAGGACGCTTCCGCTGGCATCTGACCACCACTTAGCATCCTGCGGGTTCCGGAGACCAAAGACTATCTGCGTACCAATGTTCTCTACGACCTGCGCTGCAAGAGCCCCAGCGGTTTCTCGTTGACCCGCAATCCGCAAGTCCGCCAAGCTCTGCGTTGCCAGCACAAGACTCACCCCGAACCCTCGGGCGGTGCCCAGCATGCTTGAAAGATGCGGACCAGCAACAGGTCCAAACTCATCAAGAGCGACGAGATACACGTGGTCGTCCTCGGTGCGCCGAAGTCCGGAATATGCGGCAGCTAGCGCTGCGATGAAAAGACGCCCCACGCATCGCGCAGCCATGGGGAAAGTCGTGGCATCCAGGTTCACCAACACGACCTTCCCTTGCTGCACTGCGGTACGAAGGTTCAACGCGATGCGACCCGGAGTGGGTGTCAAAGCTGCAAATCGTCCCAACTGCGCCGCTAACATCTTGAGCTCGCTCGCGTGTTCCCACCGCACCCTCTGAGCACGAGCTTTTAGGTCAGGAAACGACCGCAGGTACGCCAGGAGCGGCTGCCCGGCCCCCGATCGACCGGTTTGGGCGAGCAAGCCCGCCAGCCGCCCAAAGCTGAGCGTTTCCCCCTGACGCTCGGCACCATCGAGGACAACACCGAGTGCATCAAGATTTTGCGCGGCAAAGTAGCGTAAGGCAGGGAGATCATCTAGGGTCGCGTGCACCATTGCTTCAGCGACCTCGACTGGATTTGGCCAGTCAAAGGGATTCCAGGCCGCCGTTCGGCTTTCATCATCGCTTCTGAGGCTAAAATAGACGCAGTCCCCCTCGCGGCCAGCGCCCACAATAGCATCGAAGACGCTGCGATAAAATAGCTCGTCGTGCTTGAATTGCAGGGCAATCGCGCCCAATCCCCGCGCAATTTGCTGCTCGATGATCCCTTGTAGAGCCGTGCGTGTCTTCCCCACTCCGGTCGAGCCAAGAATGAGTACATGCCGCAGCATCAGATCTTTCGGAACTGCCACGTCGTATGCCCGATGCAAGGGTAGTCCCCACCAGCCTCTGCGCGGGAGCGGATCCGAACGCGCCAGCCAGTACGCGCCAGCATCCTTGTGTAGGTAAGGAGCGAGTGCTCGCGCACGGTCATAGATGACCTGTGACCACCTAAGGCGGCCAAGGTCTCGAGGATCGTGCTCGCCAGCCAGAGTACGAAGCCGTTGGTCTTGCTGTCTGCGAACCCGCCACGCGAGAAACGCCCTTTGCCATACGCGGAAACCTAGACACCACAGTAATCCGGCAACGAGGGCTGTCTTGGCCAGGATCCCACCGAGGGGCAATGTATCGAACCATTCCCACGCAAACACGATAGGCACACCGTACCCAAGGAGCCGGACAAGACTTTTCAGCGCCCGGCCCCTTTCGGCGTTTCGGGCGCGAGACCACGCAATCGCACTGAGAAAGATAGCAGTCAGCCACAGCACGACAATCTGATGCCACACTTCGAACCCTCCCTCTAAACCACTCATAACTCCTTGAGAAGACCGCAAGCTCGCGTTAGCCGCTAGAAACCCCGGGCATGTTGTCCAAGACGACGCACCAAGCGCTGACCTCAGGTGGAAGGCATGGAAGCCCATTAGAGGTTAATCTTGCTTCTAGTGGCCCAGACTTTGAGCGGAGGATGTCCTAGCGGACGGCTTGCGCCGCACCCCACACTAGGAGGGCGAAGAGAGGAGCCCCTTTTCGCGGAGACTTACATACTGGCCGTCACCGATGATGATGTGGTCAAGCAGGGGGATACCTACTAGCTTCCCCGCCGAGGCGAGTTGGTCAGTGATCATATTGTCCTCAGCACTCGGCGTAGCATCACCCGATGGATGGTTGTGAACCACAATCATGGCACTTGCGCCGTGCCTAATAGCGTCTTTGAACACCTCCCGCGGATGCACGGGCGCTTGGCTCAAGCCACCGATTGAGACAGTATACACACGGATTACCCGGTTTTTTGTATTCAACAAGACAGTTCGGAAGTGTTCACGATCGAGCCGTGCCATCTCAAAACCCAGCAGCTGGTACACGTCCACTGCGGTCTGGATAACTGGCCGAGCACCCACGGTACTGATGCGGATACGCCGCCCTAGTTCTAGAGCAGCAGAGAGCTTTCCGGCATTCTGCTGTCCGACAACATTGGCTAAATCATCAAAGGTTGCTGCATCTAACGCCGAAAGGGAAGGAAACGCAGCGGCGATTTCGTCGGCGGAACATTGACCGTGTCTCCTTAGCTTGCCTCTCCCGAGGATCAACTCCAGCAACTCCCGCAGGGCGAGCGCCGCAGGGCCCGCAACCGCAAGGCGACTCCGCGGACTGTCACTACAGACAAGAGAGATATCACGCACACGGGTGCTTTTCTTAAGCATCTTGAACATTCGGTTCGCACATGTTGGTACTACCCGGATGGGCTCTGGTCTCACGAGAACCCTGCCTTCTATACAGGAGGATCCCCGGCACCCGCATCAGCTTCAGGGTCGATCATTGGCTGCTCTACGGTAGGCACATCTTTCCCCTTCTTACGATCCAGAAACTGGATACGGTTGGCTACCACCTCGGCGGCTCTCAGCTTCCGTCCGTCCTGTGCTTCATAGAACCGAATCTGTAGTCGCCCTTCCACAGCCACCAGACGACCCTTCGACAAATGCGCAGAGATTAGCTCCGCAGACTTGCGCCAGGCAACAACGGGAATAAAATCGGCCGTGCTTTTTCCCCTCTCGGTCGGAAATGTCCGGTCGACGGCTAGCGTAAAGCTCGCTACCGGCTGACCACTGGGCACGTAGCGCAGCTCCGGATCTCTCGTCAATCGACCAACAAGCACTACAGTATTCATATCTAGACCTCCTAACATGGAATGAACAACACTGACCAGCCGCTCTTTGACCCGAGAACGAAAAATCTCAATCCCGAGCGACCAGACCTTGCGACATTTCATTTGAGTGATCACATTTCACATCTAAAAACTACGCCGTCAGGCGCACAACATGAACCGCAGGTCCCACCAGCCCCCCGAGTCTCGCACCCACGAACCCCAAGGCTCCAGTAGGGCGCGGTGGTACGGGCCTTGCCCCGCAACTGGCTGGGCGATTCAATCCGAGCCAGCCCTGAATGGCACAGGGGCGACACTTCAGGGGTGGTACGAGGCGCCGTGTTACACAGGGCGCAGACCGTACCAATACCGTGAGGATCCGATCAGGACTTTGGGATCTGCGGGGGGAGAAACGAGCGGATCTGGTCCCATCGTAGCGCCAAGAACTCGTTCCCCTCCCGATGAGTCCTGCGAGTGAAAAACCTCCCTCTGACCTGTCCGCCAAGAAACAAGATCCCTGCCTGCCTCCACTGCGATAGCACTCCATGAGGCTCCATCACTCCTATCAATTTGAACATTGCCGCCGCGGCGCGACGTTCCACCAGCAATACGGCGCTCCCGTCTTTGGAGCGAGACTGCCATCTGCCATGAACTGGCACGTGCTCGTCGCGAGCTGAGTGCCCGATGAAGTGACGCCCAGCGTGATCAAGCGCCTGTAGAAACTCACGAAGGTGGGGAAGAGGTGGGGAACTCTGCGTACTGCGCATGTTCCCGTCACCCCCGCCCGGATCGAGATTTCTGTGCAACAGCACGCGCGTTTTCGACGGGCGCACTTCGCTCGCCGGAACAGAGGCGAACGATTGGGTAACGAGGCCACGGAGGTCTTCAGGTAGTTGCAACGCCGCGGCTTCGGTGAATAGCAAACAGGTAACCCATCGCCCGTTCACCACGACGGACCCTCGGCCGCTCACGAGTCCATCGCGCGTCCATGTGGCCTCCAGATCAGTAAACCGCTGCTTTGTTTTGAACCCCCAATCCCGCAAGAATCCCCAAGGCACGAGAAACTCGCTGTGTCTTTCAGCGGACACCCATCCGAGCGGGCTTCCAGGGGTGAGCCGTTCATCCCGAAGCGCTCCTCGCAGGACTGCCTTCACGAATGCTGCCATTGGTGACTCGGAAGGACGAAGGTGACGCTCCATTAATGGGGCTAATGTTGCAGACGGTCCCGCTAGTGGCGCAGGCGAATCCGCTTTGGAAGTAGCGGGTTCTTCCACACATGTTGGCGGAAGCGGATCACTGGGGGGGAGCTCTCGCGGTTTGGCAGACAGTGCCGTTGTCCCTCCGCCGCCCTCAAGCAGGGACTGCTCCCGGGCAAAAGGAGTGGGTTCCTGGAGTCTAGGAAGGTCGTCAACGAGATCATCGGCCGTTCCGATCGCGGGCTCGGGAGGGGGCTCCGTGGATCCACCGGCAGGCACCAAGACGCCTGCATGGGGTAGAGCCGTTGATGAGCGTCTGATACGAGGTGTCGCAGTCAGGCGGCCGAGCACGCGGTCCATCCGAATGTCGTGGCGGAGGGCTTCGATCGAACTAATCGGGCGGGTCATCCCGCGGTAGAGTGGATCGGTGTGTACAGGCGATAGGCCTACGGTGGCCTTGATATCGCCAGGCAAGACGACCACTGCGCGGAACTCGGGCATGGCCCGAAGCTCATTGGGTTCCAGAAGACGTCGGACCTGATACACGATACGCGTCCCGCGGCGCGCTATAGACAGCGGACTCGTGTGTTCATATTGGACGCCCGGTTCGGGCACGATCGTCTCTCCGAGGGCCTGGCAGATCTCGTCAGCCTGCTCTGGGCGCAGGTCCCGCCCAAAGACAATCCGCGTGTGCAAATTGGCGATGAGGGTGTCCGCCTTTGTTTCCCCGTAGACGTCGATCAGCTGTTTGCGGTCCTGCGTCGCGATGACAAACGACACGCCCATGTCCCGATATGTCGCAATGAAATCCTGAAAGGTGGGGATTAAGCCAAGCACTCCGAGCTCATCGAGAAGGAACGTTACGGGCACCGGGAGCCTTGGGGACTCCCGCTCACGGACGAGGTCATCAAGCTCTTGAAGTAATTGGCGGAGGAACAATGCCGTGAGAACGCGACGACGGGAACCAGGTTTGCGCGGTAGACCGATAATCAAGGTCGTGGGCTGGCGGGCTACGACCGACAAGTGAAAGTCCGACCGGCTTGTCGCGGCGATGACATCAGGGTCGCGGAAGATAACCAGAACGTTTTGGAGTCCCTGCCATGCCCCGACCGTTTTGTCATCGCGCGCTTGGAACACTTTGGAATAGCGATCTCGCCAGACAGCCCGATCTCCATCCACGTGCTCGATGTACGCCATGAACTCCGAGGGGTGGAGGTGAGACAGGCCGAGGATGAACGCCAGCGACCGTGGTGGGGGCACTACTCCGAGAATGTTTCGCATTTTTTCTTGTAGGAAAGTCCCGAGGAGGCGGTCAGGAGTTTCCTCGCAGACCAATTGGATTGTCGTGGCGAGCATGGTGAGTTCGGTCTGGCGCCAGTACGGATCTTTCCGGTTGTACTCTGTGTCGTTGCTTAGAATGGTTTCTGCCGTGTCCAAGGCATCCCCCACCGTGTCCACATAGTCGAGAAAGTTGTGCCCTGCGCTATCGGAACTCATTGGGGACCATCGGATTACCCTCCGGTCATACCGCATGGCGATTGGGGCTGCGAACTCCCACAGGTCTGGGTCCTTCACATCGACGGCGACCGTCGACATCCTGACTTGGGCGTGTCGGCCGTCGAGACGCGCGTCCGTCGCGAGCCACCGTTTGATGAGTCCGCTCGTTTTGCCAACGCCAGTCACCCCGAGAATCCAGACGTGCTGGGAGCGATATGGCAGCGGAAGCCACACATCGACTCTGTGGGGACGGCCCTCGTCAGGGACCGTTTGGCCCAGAGGAAGTGCGCCCGCATCGGCCATCGCCTCGGGAGGGGCACCGCGTGGACGGAGAAATGGGTGCAGTTCGGCGCGCGTCGCATAGGTGGTTGTTCGTCGGCGCGCGGGACCCTTGGGCACGAGGCGTGTGAGTGCGACCAAATAGGCTGATGCTCCGCCCACAACAATGAGAAGCATTGTTGTCCCGAAGAACGAGCTGCCGTGTCCGCCGAACCATCTGTGAAACATCAGCCACCATTGACGACACCACAGGTGATTTGGGGGGCTAGGCAGGGACGGGTTGGCGAATAGCGTGGTGGACGTACAGCGCGCGAGGATGGCAGCTACCTGCCATCCTTCTCCGCTTGCGAGATCCCAGATCCAACTCCCCGTATTTCCGAGGGCATAGTGGGCGAATGCGACCATTGATACGTGCGCGCCGAGGAGACCCGTCACCAGAACACTGATTATCAAGGTCCATCCGGGCAGGCGCGACGGGAAGGTGGGGTCACGCATAGCGCCACGCTACGCGTGGCCTGTGGGCGGGACACTAGCCTCTGGAGGAGCAGACGAGGGAGAATCGGGGAGGGGGACACTAAGATGGCTGCTCGCTCCCGTCGTGGGGGGCGTCGGGCCAGGTCCACCGGAGACACCGTCCCTACTCCCGGCCAGTGTGGCGGCACGGCTCGCAGTCCAGCCTGAGACTACACCCGGCAGTGATCCCACGGCCCGGGCTCCCATGAACGCCGCGACAGTCGCCCCGGCAACTGACTCGGCGCGACCCACAAACGAGCTAGCGAGGCCTTGTACGTTTAGCAGCGCAAAGATCCCCACCCCCAACCCGATCAGCGCTTCCACCGGAATCCTAATCACACCGAGGGTTGTTCCACCCGACCTTGCGATTTCGACGAAGTCCCGCAGCGGCTGTACCACCGCGAGGCTCACCACAATACCCACGATTGCTTGCGCCAGTAGAATGACGAGCGAAGCATGGAGTATCGCCTGGAGCCATTCGAAGGCAAACGACTGCGTCGAGCGATGACCGAGAAACGCAAATGAAAGGGGCGCAACGAGTGTGGCAAGGACGAGCGTCACCAGCGCCATGAAGACGAGGAAGTCGTAGATGGCGATTGCCGCCACGTAGAAAACCACAAATAAAATGGTTGTCAGCGCGGCGGTGAGACCGAACACGACATGCTCGCCGAGATTGCCGAGGGCGCTGAAGAGTCCACTGTCCCACGACGCCCACAGTGCGCCCCACAGGTCACGGAGGATCTGGTCGATGGCAGCCACGGTCTGCCAATCCCCAAACTGAGCATTCACCTGGCTCCCAATGGCCTGCATGAAGCGGAAGAACGAGACTGCGGCGACGGCGACCCAATCGGAATTCTGCACAAGTAATCCCGCGATTCCTGCGCGCAGGAATGAGTCGACAACGAGTGGGCCACTGCCCGCTAGCAACGCACGAAACAGGTTGAGTAGACACAAGAAGAGCAAGATCCCGATGCCCAGCGTTCGCAGGTGGCCCTGCGCTCCGGAGGCAATAATGATTTCCTGGAGCCGTGTGGCGGCCGCCTCAGGGCTGAAGATCGTCGGCACGCCCCACAGCCCCTTTGGTCAACACGGCGAAAAACCGTTCCATCTCCTGCTGTTGTTGCGACGAGTTTAGCGCCAGGAGGCTCTGTGTAACCCCCACGAACGTTTGGCGTTGGGACTCGAAAAGACCAACGCCTGCTGCGGTGCGCTGGGCCAATCGCTCCTTGTGGTGTGCGTTTTCCTGGTCGTTCAGAGTG
Organism: bacterium; assembly: GCA_036393975.1. Classification (GTDB taxonomy): domain Bacteria; phylum Sysuimicrobiota; class Sysuimicrobiia; order Sysuimicrobiales; family Kaftiobacteriaceae; genus 13-1-40CM-64-14. The sequence continues at coordinate 7,675 of DASWFZ010000223.1, forward strand.
GCGAGCCGGTCTACTACGGCTGCAAGCTGCAGGCTTAAGAGCGTCTGCTGTTGGATCGCTGCCGTCTGCCGCCCGATGACCGATATCGTGGAGTGACTCTGTTGGTCGATCTGAGCGGCCATGGCTTCGACCAAGAGTTGTACGGCTGCGCGTGTGCTGGGCGTGTACTGAGCCCGTATGGCCAGATCCCGTGCGGCGGAGACGGCCACCTGTGCCTCCACTTGAGGGCTGAGATCCTCGACAACCTGAGAAGCCGAGATCTGCGCGACCTCGGTTACGCTGAGCGCGGTTGCGAGGGTAGCCACATTTTCCTCAGTCACTTGATCTAGGGCCCGGGCCTGCTGAGCGGTCTCTCCTTGCGGAGATGCATGGATCACTTGCTCAATGACCCATTGTGGGGAGCCCAGGCGCGGCAGGGGGATCACGCGTAGGCGCGCCGCAAGACCGCGCAGAGCCGCTTGAAACCGGCTGGGCATCCCGGCGGCCAAGGCTTCAACGCGTCGAGCGAGTACTTGGGCGCTGTATGCACGGTCGAGAATAGGGGCTAGGGAGTGGTATGCCGCGTCAGAGTAGTCGGCGACTCCTCCGATCCAGGCCAAAATCTCCTCAATTTGCTGTTGGAGTTGACTGAGGAATGTGAGCAACCGGTCCGCTGGGTTCCAATCGCCTCCAGGGCAGCAAGCCTCTGCGGGGACTGCTCCCAGGACGGTCATCACGAGAGCGAACGCTAGGACCACAGCTCTCATACTCGGGGATCCTCCTTGTGAACGCTGCTGAGGGGGAGGGTAGTTGGGATGGGGTGATCGCGGACCAACGCTTCCAAGGCTTGTAGTGGGTCGGTGTTCATGGAAAAGTATTGGTCGCGGAGCACCCGTTCTTGCGCATGACTGGCAACTAGCCAGTAGTCGCTGGGGCAAGGAAACAAGGCCAACAGGCCACTGGCGCTACGGTTTTGCAGACGCTGCACACGCATGAGCTCGGCGTATTCCCCGGTGGCCGTTGACATGCGCGCGAGGTTCGCTTCGACCTCGCGGGGATTCAACCTGAGCACCTCCCCGCACGCAGCGGGACTCTCCGTGCGGAAGAGGAAGTAAGCGTTGGAATTGGCGAGGACGGCGAGGGCATGGTTGTTGTCCCGGAAGTCCCTGATGTCCTGAGATATTGACAAAACCCCCGAGCCGGTTGTTCGGAAGCGCCGATACAGGTCCTCAACGAAGGCCCCTGCTACGGGGTCCGCGATAAGAGCCCAGACCTCGTCAAGAACCACGAGGGTGCGCATGGTCCCCAGATCTCGGTTTACGTGTCGCCAGATGAGGTCGGTGAGGATAAGGATCATCACCGGCATGAGTTCGGGATTGCTTTCTAAAGCTGCCACGTCAATGTAGATCCAGTCCTGGGTTAGATTCACGGTGGTGGCGCGGTCAACCAGTCCCGCAAATCGGCCGCGGTCGACCCATTGGTATAGTCGGGAGGCGATGCGCTGGGCGGCGCGACGGTCGTCGTCGCTGATCTGATGCGTGCCAGCCACAGCGCCCAGCATGCGGAGGCTCTGCGCGATATCACGTAGCTGCAAGCTGCCCACCGCGTCTCGCTTTTCCTCAGAGATGTTGGTGGACACGCGGCGGGCGTATGCGGTGCGCACGGCGGCTTCAACGATCCCCCGCTCGTATCCGTCAAGCGGGGCACCAGCAGTGCTGACCATCCGGCTGATCAGAGTTACCAGGAACGTCACTTTGTTTGCATCGGGCTCTACGTGACCCCAGTCCAGATCGCAGGGATTCACTGCAGCGCCCGTTGCAGGATCCATCGAGATGTGCTGCCCTCCCAGCACCCGCGTCGCTGACAACCACGGGCCGGGGGGCGTATTACTGCCTCGGTCTACGATGACGATCCGCGCTCCCGCTGCGTGTGTAGCCATCGCCAAGATGACCGAGAAAAATGTCTTCCCACTCCCCGTAGAGCCAGCTGCAACAGCATTCCAGGCGTGCTGGCGCGGGTCGAAGGGATCGATTGCGGTTAGCCCGTGATAGCGGTTGCTTGCGAGCAAGACAGGCCGCGAGGAGCTGGGGGGCGGGCCAGCGACCGGCAGAAAGTGGACCGCAGTAATCGATAGCGCCGCACGCGTCCGACCGTTGATTTGGCCGGAGAAGGGGGCGAGGTTGAAGAACTGCCTCGCTAGGGCGCCATCTTCACGGATGATCTGCGCATCCTGCAACTCACCGTTGAAGAATTCCAGCATCTCGCGCTCTGCGCCCGCCGCTTCCTCTGCGGTCTCGCCCACGAGGATTGCCGCCACCCCAAACCTGACGATTTCGATTTCTCCGCCGACGGCTTGGTATTGGACCTCGTGGGTCGTCCGCAGGCCGCGCTCCGCGGCGACGGTATCGGGCACTCCGTGGGTTTCTGCAATGCTGTGCAACAGACGACTCCGTAGCGCGAGCCGTGCAAGGGCGGCGGCCCGGGGCTCTCGCGAGACGTCGACGACGATCATACCCCTCGTTCGGCTCGCCAGAAGTTTGACGAGCTCGTTCATGCGGGATTCCCCCACCGGTAGGGCATCCATTGCGACGATCTTGACGTGGCGATCATCGACGAAGAGCGTGGACGGATCACGGACGATGCCACTGCGCGCAATCATTTGGCGTAAGCTAACATCAGCCGTCCATTCGCCACCCCCGAGCCAGGAGCGGAGATCGGGCCTCGTAAACCACGAAGGCAATTCGATGCGCGTCTCATGGTGCAGTAATGGCGATCGCAGGCCCGCCGCGGCGCGCCCCGGGTTGAAGTACCGCCACGCCCGGTCGACATACTCGTTGTCCTCCAAGGGGCGGGCTGAAACCCCGGCCGCGTCGAAGGCACTGAGGATGATCTTCCGTAGGGTCTGAAGCGCCGCGCCGTCTTCCTCAACCTCTGGACGGGTCAAGGGTACGAATGGTCTACGGGGGACGGGTCCGAGCCACAGACTCAGACTTGCTAACCCAGCTCCGGCCACCAGGCCGACCGTCCACCCCAAGATAACTCCAAGGGCGAGGGCAGCTACCCCGGCAACCACAGTAGCGGCGATCCATCGTCGTCGAGGACGGATGCGGCGCGGATGGTAAGTCAGCGATAGAAGCAGCCGCCTGTTAATGACCTTTCCACCCTTTGCGGCCTCGCGAAGAGCAGCGATTCGCCGCCGGGCTAGGTAAGCCGCCGCCCCGGACTGTTCCGAGATCAGCATTTCTTGACGCGCGATCGCCGGTTCAACATCGGCGTCTTTCCTGTAGACAAAGCGGGCCCGCTCTCGCACGGGGAGCGTTTCGATGAGCCGCTTCAACCTGCGTGCCACGCCGTCTAACTCTTCTTCGCTCAGCGTATCGAGGTGGAGGGGCTGAAGTTCGAACCCCAGCTCATAGCTGCCGTCACGCAGCAGCATCGCGCCATGGACGACTGCCCAGTAGGGGAGGGCGTGGGTTAACGACGAGGCGGTGACCCCAGAATCAGCGAGAGCCTTGGCCGGATCCATTAGGCCCCCCGCATAACGGGGCGCGCCTGAAGATCTGCGGTAACAATCCAGACATCCGGTTCTGAAGCCGCGTGCAAGAGGTCGAACGCGTAGTGCCGCGGCTTTCCCCGCCGGAAGTACAACCAGGATGAGAACAGCGCAGCGATTCCTATGCAGGATGCTAACAGCGTGGCATCGATCGGTCCCACTCGGAGGTGCAGCTGAGACGTTGACGCCCCCACCAAGTAGCCAACAGTGGCCAACACGACGACATCCTCGGGCTCCAGACCCCACAGGGTCACTGATTGGTCGATTTCACGGTAGATGGGTGAGCGCAACATGGGCATCTAGATGTATGGGCTCACGTCGATGCCCAGTGCACCGAGGATTTGGGGTGCGAAAACGACGGCGAAACCGACCAGTGCGACGAGAACGAACGGACCCGCGCCCCGATCCATACCTAGCACAACGCGAAACCCGGAAAGGATCCACGCGGCGGCGATAATGAGGCGGCCGGGGCCCAACATCCACATTACCAGCCCGCGCAGAAACTGCTGAAAGGGCCCCAATGCCTGCTCAGTGCTGATCTGAGCAAACACCGGCGTTGCGAACGTGGTCACAATCGTCAGGGAGATCAAAGCAAGCCATGCGACCTGATGTGTGCGCATCCGGGTCCTCCTTGGGCGTTTCTCTACAGGACTAGGATAGTGACGATCTGGCCGCGATCCAGCCGTGTCACCACGGTTGGCCCGGGTGGAGCCTCCGAGCTAGGCGCAAACGCGCGTGTTACAGCGGAGGCAAGTCCGTCCCACAGGGTGGGGCCTTGCTGTCCGCCTGCGGTGGTAACTTGTGGCTGGCGTGCGCGAGCTGTGAAGTAATCCCCAACCGACTGCATGGTCGCGGCGAGAAGCGCGGACGAAACCTCAGGCATCATCGTCGTCGTCTGGCCATGTATCCCTACGCTGCCCGCGCCAGGGTCGTACGCTGCGCCTCTGAACGGGTGCTCCCTTCCATCCAGCCCGATCAACCCGTTGAACTGAATTAACACAAGTCCATCGGGCGATCTAGTCGCCTGTCCTAAAAGCACGCCGCCTTGCAGGGCTCCTTGGGTGATCTCGACGAGGGTTGGTGTGCTTCCGCGAGAGGAGCTCACGACGGCAGGTGTTACGAGTTTCCCTTCTAACAACTGCCCACGGGAAACGGTAAGAACAGCTGGTTGCGTGGTGGCACCGGATGACAAGCTGCGGGGAAGTTGACTCCCTGTCGCCAGAGTGCTGCCTGAATCGTAGATTATCACCGGAACTGACTGTCGCTGTGTTGAATCACTTTCGGACCGTCCTCCAGCAGACGGCGCCGATTGGCCCTGCTGGTTACTGATCTCAAAGACGACGACGGGTGGAGTAATCACCGGCGCCACACCGCGCGCTGGCACGTGTGAATTGGAGGCTCGAGAGGCGGTTGGGATCACGGAGGAGGACGTAATCCCAGGTCGGCTAATCGTCAATGCAGCCGCATCGGGTGCGCCTACTGAAAGGGAAGGTGTCGAGCGCGGCGCGCGCGGTGGGGAAGGTGATGTGGATAGCGTCCACGACGGCAAGATCTCTTGCCGCCCGTTTTGTGAGGAGGTGGCGTTCCCGCGTCGCGTCATCCTGTCCCGCTGTGGCGACTTTGGAACGAGCGACCAGATGATGAGGAGAATTGCTGCCGCGGCGATGCCATAGTTGATCGTTTTTCTCAGGTTCAGCCGCACACGGCCCGTTCGCAACCCGTCAGGACGGACGAAGCGCGCGAGGAGGCGTTGGTGCAGGCGCTGGCGCCTTCGTTCGGCCGACGCTTCGACTTCTGAGGGCAACGGTTCAGCCGTCCCCGTGTAAGTGTTGATTACGGTCTCGGCCAGATCAGGGTCAGTCTTGCGTAACCGCGTCAGCAACTCCAAGAACTCTGGGGTGGCGGGGTCGCCAGGCAAGAGATCGGGAAGGGGCTGACCCACTTTCGCCTTCACTCGCTGTGAGAGGGCACTCCACGATTCGTCCACGGGGGCTCCTTGACGCAAACTCTGAGCGGCCCGATAATACACTTGCCGATAGTAAATTGCAAGTATTTATGCGGATGCGATGTTGCGAGACCGCTCCGATCTGCTTTGGATCCTTGCGATCGACGGTGTGTGGTCTCTGATCGGCCTTTCCCAGGTGGAGCCGCACTTGATGGGCTCGCTGCGGACCCTCGTGAGGCAGCGCCTAGCTAGAGTCACTCGTCCTGCGCTAAGGCCGACGGGCTATAGCCGACGGGCGATCCCGACGGATATTGCGGTTCTGACTCCCACGGGGCGGGAAGAGGCTCGGCGATGTCTGGGGTGTCCAGCGGTTCTGGCCACGCTCGGTCACGAAGTGGAGCATCGACTAGGCGTCGCAGTTCTGCGAACCCGATTGCAGATATCGCTTGATGTCTGGACATCCGCAACGGAGGTTCAGACTGCGGGGGTGACGGGGATAGTAGGCCCAGTTGTACGCGCTCTTCCTGACGGCCTCGCTGACGTACGCGGGGTACGCTTGGCACTTGAATACGACCACGGTCGCTACACGGCAGTGCAGATACAGTACAAGTTGCGAGAGTTTAAGCATCTGGCCAGCGAAACGATTTGGGCGGCGCCGACCGAGAGTCGCACCCGGTGGCTTCAGGATCACGGATGCGAGCGTGCGCTTACCATCCCGCTTCCTTTGGGGATCTGGAGGAAATTAGATGATGGCGGTGCAGCGAGGGGTTCGGGTGACTTCCCGGGACTTGGAGATCCTGGCCCGGGTGCAAGCAGCGCGCGCATGTGACAGCGTAGCTTTGGTGGATCTCTTTCCCTCAGCGCAGGCACTCTGGCAGCGCCTATGGCTTTTAAGGCGAGCTCGGCTGCTCACAGTCCACCGCTTGGGCAGTCAGCGCGCATACTCGTTGGGTCGGCAGGGGGTGGCGACTCTCGGCCTGCCAACTGGAGAAGTCCGGATCTCATACCCCGCCGTAGCGCGCTGCCTCCTCTACGCGCGCGCACGCCGGAAATTGGAAGCCGAGGGATACATGTTAAACGGTCAGGATCAGGTGGGCCGTGCCACAGTGTTGTGGGTCTGGCGCGATGGGTGTCGAGTCGCTGTTGCGGTGAGTGATCCAGATGCATCACGCGACGGGATGCTGGCCTTGGCGCGTCGCCTGTGCGCGTTGGTCAACCCGTTTGGCCCAAGTGCTGATCAGCTCGTTATCTTTGGTCCAGCGGGAGCGTTCCGGAGACTGCCAAAGCTACCGGCTGCATGGAATGGACGCGTCCTTTTCCGGTCGCTATAGGCCGAAACAGCGCAGACGAGTTATTCAGTTGGACTGGGGGGTCAGTCTAGCCAGGTGCCGGGAGATGCTGTTCTGCGGCCGCGATCCCCTCAATTTGCCGATTGAGCGCCTGCAGGACCGCGCGTGCGACAGCCCGTTGCGGTTCGTCCCGCATTGGGGCAGAGCCGACCAAGGAGAGCTCCCGACCTTGGGATTCTGCGGTGATCAGTACAAGTACTACAGGACGAGGCTCCGGGATGACCTTCACGCTCCCAAGCGAGAAGTGCATCTGGGCGCCGGTGAACCCTACATACATGCGGATTGCATTTACTGTCGCTTGGGCGACGACTGCATGCCAGTCTTCACCTTCCGTACGGCTGCTCGCAAGCCCCACGTGGGTCAGACCGGAATCACGCAGTTGGACCCGGGCCCGGCTCCGGGAAGGGGCGACCTCGCAGGCAACATCCTCGAGTTTCAGCCGGTGTGGCATTGGCAGCGCTCCCACGAAAGGATGCGTTTGATGAAGTTTAGAGCAATTTTCATACCAGTGCGGAGAAACTTAAGAGGACTTGACGTGCCGACCTGGGTTACTTAGCCGGCCACAGACGGTCTTGTGACCGACCGGGGGATTGTCCCACGCCACCGTTATCGGATCACCGACATGAGGGCAGCATTTGCTGTGAGCATATGCACCCCGACCATGAAGGCTGCGATGCTAACCACCCAGCCTAGCAGGATGAGTTGTAGTTTCCGATCAAGCTCGTTGAACCTGAACTGAATCGCCTCAAACTCCTCGTGCCGCATCGCCTTACTCCCTTCGTGCCCCCTGCTGCTAGCAGAGGCCTAATTGGCGCCTCGGCGCCACGCTAAGACTAGGGAGCAACCCGGATGCCAGGAGCGGGAAAAGTTATTCGACAGTCGTCAAACGGGGATCAGGGGGTGTCACTTTTGGGGAAGTTTTGGGGGAAATCCTAGGCCAGGAGTGCCGCTTGGATCTGATTGCGTCCCATGCGCTTTGCAGCGTACAAAGCACCGTCGGCTTTGTGGATCAGTTCCTCGTACCCCACACCGTCCTGGGGGCAGGAGGCGATCCCGACGCTGACCGTCAGGCGCCCGAAGGGCTGGATACTGCCGCCCCGGAATGGGTACTCCTCCACCAAGGTGCGCAGGCGTTCCATCGCAGTCTGGGCCTCATCTTTGGCAGTGTTGACCATGACGAGGGCGAACTCCTCACCGCCGTACCGGGCCAAGACGTCGGTGGTGCGCATCTGACCTCGCAATAGCGCTCCAAGTTCCCGCAAAAGCCCATCGCCGGCGAGGTGGCCCAGCGTGTCGTTGTAGTTCTTAAAGAAATCCAGGTCAATCATGGCGAGCGCACAGTGCCCCCCGGAGCGACGAATCCGGTCAATCTCCGCCCGCAGGATGTCTTCAAAATGGCGCCGGTTATATAGGCCGGTTAGCGGATCGGTAATGGCGAGCTCGGCCAACCTGGCGCGCAGCAGTCGTCGCTCCGCGCGTTCGGCGCGCAGCTTCTCTAAGACCATTCCGGTGAAGATGTTGATGGACACAAAAATGAGGGTGACCATGGATTCGAAGGGCATCGACAGTGGGTAGCCCTGGCGGGCCAACAGCGCAAGCACGCCCAAGTAGGAAACTGCCATGAGGGCACTCAGCGAGAACGCACCCACAAAGCCCACCAGACCCGCCATGAAAATCGGTGCGGCGAGCCACACCATCAGTAGCACCATGTGCATCGACGGGGCGAGGTAGACATACAGTGCGAGCAGCAGCGTCCCAGCCACTGTGGGGATGTACACAAAGTGTTGGTCCCACTTGATTCGGGCATCCCATCCTACGCGGACAGCTGCCCACAGTGTGCTCTCCACCAGAATGGTGACGCCGAGCCCAATGAGGAAATCCGTCCACGTGATGGTGCGGAATCCCAAATAGTTGAGCAGACCGGTGACCACGAGGGCCAGCAAGAGTCCGCTGGCAGAGGTCAGGATGCCGCGTTGTCTGATGCGCTGCCGGTTGTCGATGCCCATTTGGTGGTCCTCAAATGGGGGGAGAAGCAAGATATGTTCCAAGAGCATTTGACCGCATGCCTGTGGCCCCCCTGCCAGCGCTTTGCAATTCCTGTCGCGTCCCACTTTACTTTTCTCATAAGCGGGGGGTCATCAGTTGTGCCCCTGAGTTCTTCGAGGAGTGGCCAGGTGCTCCCCGAACTCAGGATGTGTGCAGACCGACCTGACTCCCATGCTGCAGCAGTACCAACAGCTCAAGGCGCGCTATCCCGGCATGCTGTTGATGTTCCGCTTGGGCGACTTCTACGAGCTGTTTTACGACGATGCCCTTATCGCATCTCGGGACCTGGACATCACTCTGACCTCCCGCCAGGTGGGGCGAGGCGGGCGCATCCCGATGTGTGGCGTGCCCTACCACGCAGTCGACACCTACCTGGCGCGCCTCGTCGAACGGGGTCACCGGATTGCCCTGTGTGATCAGCTCGAGGATCCCCAAACGGCCCGGGGATTGGTGCGGAGGGATGTGGTTCGCGTGGTCACCCCCGGGACTATCATCGATGGCGCCCTCCTGCCGCAGGATGCCAACAACTACCTCGTCGCCGTTGTGCCGTCTAGTCGGGGGTGGGGACTCGCGGCGGCGGATCTATCCACCGGCGAATTCCAGGTCACCGAGTTCACCACAGACGCTCAGGACGCCCGGTTGATGGAAGAAGTCGCCCGCTTCGCACCGCGAGAGATCCTGGTCCCCGAATCCTCCTCTGCCCGTCTCGCTGAGGTCGCAGCTTCCGGTGTCCGGCTGACCACTCTCGAAGACTGGCGGTTCGACATCCGGACCGCCCGTCAGCTTCTGCTGACACACTTCAAAGTCTCGACGCTCGATGGGTTCGGATGCGAGCATCTGCCAGCCGCCGTCGGTGCCGCGGGCGCGTTGCTGCACTACTTGCAGGAAACCCAGCACAGTCCCCTCGCGCATCTGCGGAGGATTGTCACGTACGCTTCTGACGGTTCACTGGTGGTGGATGCACGCACCCGGCGCAACCTCGAGATCCTGCGCAACCTCCGCGATGGCACGGCGTCGGGAACGCTTGTGGAGGTATTGGATGACACATGCACAGCCATGGGTGCCCGCCGGATCCGGCAGTGGCTTCTGCAGCCTTTGGTCGACCGCGCCCCTCTGGAGCGGCGCCTGGACGCCGTCCAATACCTCGTGTCCTCAGGACGCGTTCGGGCCGCGCTCCGCGCCCCGCTGCGTTCTGTCGCCGACATCCAGCGTCTGATCGGCCGGATCGGGCACGGGTCAGCCAGCGCGCGGGATCTGGTAGCCCTAGCAGGGTCGCTGCGTAAATTACCTGAGATTGGAGAGGTCCTCGGCGACGCTCCAGATGCCCTGGCCCGACTGCGGGAGGAGATCCCCCCGCACGATGAGGTAGCGACCTTGATTCATGCAGCCATCGTCGACGATCCTCCAGCGACTGTGCTGGAGGGTGGGCTGATACGCGACGGGTACAGCGCAGAACTCGACGAGCTGCGCCGCGTGGAGCGTGAGGGGAAGGAGTGGATCGCTACTCTCGAGACCCAGGAACGCACCCGCACCGGCATCAAGTCCCTCAAGGTCGGATTCAACAAGGTCTTTGGTTACTACATCGAGGTTAGCAAGCCTAATCTTTCCCAGGTGCCCTCAAACTACACTCGCAAGCAAACGCTGGTTGGGGCCGAGCGTTTTATCACGGAGGCGATGAAGGAGCACGAGGAAGCGATTCTAGGGGCCGAAGAACGCATCGCAGAGCTGGAGTATGCACTCCTGACTGACGTGCGGGAGCGCGTGGCTGCTCATGCCGATGCGCTCCTGGGCACCGCCGACGCCGTCGCCGATCTCGACGTGCTCGGTGCGCTGGCGGAGGTTGCCGCCGCAAACGGGTATGTGCGACCGGTACTGACCGACGAGCCGGTGTTGGAGATCCGAGGCGGCCGGCACCCTGTTATCGAGCGCCTGCTCGTTGCCGAACGCTTTGTCCCCAATGATGTGACCGCCTCGACAACCGACCGTGCCATCCTCATCGTCACCGGGCCCAACATGGCGGGCAAATCCACATACCTGCGGCAAGTCGCGCTGATTACGCTGATGGCGCAAATCGGATCGTTTGTCCCCGCCGGGGCGGCGCGCGTTGGCCTCGTCGACCGTATCTTCACCCGGGTGGGCGCGACCGATGACATCGCAACAGGTCGCAGTACGTTTTTGGTGGAGATGCAGGAAGTCGCCAACATCCTCCACCACGCGCGCCGGCAGAGCCTGATCATCCTCGATGAAGTAGGGCGGGGGACTAGTACGTATGACGGCATGAGTCTCGCGTGGGCGGTCGTCGAGTATCTGCATGATCATGTCGGGGCCCGGACTCTGTTTGCCACCCACTACCATGAGCTCACCGAGCTGGCGGATCTACTACCGCGCGTCCACAACGTCAACGTGCTCGTGAAAGAGGAGGGCCAGCGAATTATCTTCCTGCGTACGGTGGCCGACGGCCGCGCCGATCGCAGCTATGGCATCCATGTCGCCCAGCTCGCAGGGCTCCCGCGCAGTGTGATCGAGCAAGCCCAGCGCATCTTGAATCGTCTGGAGACAACAGGCAGCGTCCCTCCGGTCCACGAGACATTTTTGCCCCCCGTCCCCGCACGGGCCTCGGGTGCGGCACAGCTGCCGCTTCCGCTGGCGTCACGGTCAGCAGTTGAAGATGCCCTCCTCGCGCTTCCCCTGGAGACGATGACCCCGATGGATGCGATGGCGGCATTGCATCACCTGCGCGAGCAACTCCGTCGGCAGCCCTCCCCGGAGGAGGCAGCCCAGCCGGGGAAGGTCGTGCGCCTCAAACGGCGGAAGGGTCCTGATCGTGCAGGGCCGTGAAAGCGCGGAGCAGCAGTGCAGACGCGCGTTAGGTGCAGTGGGGGTGATGACGCAGCCCCCTCCTAGCCACTCATGACTATGATCCCTGACCCCGGATCTAGGACTCGGCCGGCCCCCGTGGGCGTCGGCCGGATCAGAATTCTGGAGTCTTCTGTGGCGGATCGGATCGCCGCGGGAGAAGTCGTCGAGCGCCCCGCGTCGGTCGTCAAGGAACTGGTCGAAAACAGCCTCGATGCCGCCGCCACCCAGATCGTGATCGAGGTCGATGGCGCAGGTGTCGATCTGATTCGGATCGGCGATGACGGCACGGGGATTCACCCCGAAGACCTGCCCCTCGCTCTCCAGCGCTTTGCCACCAGCAAGGTGAGAACCGATGACGACCTGGAGGCGATTCGGAGCTTTGGTTTCCGTGGCGAAGCTCTGCCGAGCATCGCCGCGGTGTCCTTAATGGAAATTGCGAGTGCGGTGGCGGGGGAGACGGTGGGTCGGCGGGTGCGGCTGGAGGGGGGCGCGGTCGCAGCCGATGAGCCTGCCGGTGTCGCGATCGGCACCGTGGTGACAGTCCGGCAGTTGTTCTTCAACACCCCCGCCAGACGAAAGTTCCTCAAGTCCACATCGAGAGAATTCGCACTCATCGTCGAGACGGTGAACCGACTGGCTGTTGCCCACCCGTTAGTGGCGTTCCGCTTGATTCACGAAGGGGCAGAAGTCGCGCGGTACCCGGCGGGTACGGATGATGATCGCATCGCCTCGGTATGGGGGGAAACGGCATTTGGCCGGGCCGTGCCATTCTCGGTGGATACGGGTGAGATTCAGCTTCGGGGGTGGCTGGGCCGGCCGGAAGCGGTCCGCGCGAACCGTCGGCAACAGTATCTGTATGTGAACCACCGGCCGATATCGAGCCGTGTACTCACCGGCGCTGTCGAGCAGGCGCACCACCAACTGGTGCCAGTGGGGAAATTCCCGTCCTTCATTGTCTTCCTCGACGTGTCCCCTCATCGCGTAGACGTCAACGTGCACCCGCGCAAGCTCGAGGTGCGCCTTGACGATGAACACCAGGTGTTTGCCACTGTAGAGCGGACGATCCGCAGCGTGCTCCGTGGCGCCCAGCTCGTCCGTCCTGTCGAGGCCGCGTTGCCTGCCTCGGCACCAACCGTCGTGGCCGCGGGAACGCTCGCCATCGAGGGGACAGCAGGCTCTCTGGATGCGGTAGCTCCCGTATCGCTTCCCGCCGCCGGACGGTTACCAGCGATGCGGTTACTGGGACAGCTGCATGGAAGCTATCTGCTGGCTGAAGGCGCAGACGGGCTAATCGTGATAGATCAACATGCTGCCCATGAACGTATCCTCTATGAGCGCCTTCTGCGATCTCGCACCCGGGGGGCTCCCTCCACCCAGCTCCAAGTGACCCCGATGCCAGTCAGCTTGCCCGCCGATAGCTTTGCATTGCTCACAGCGTACCAGGACATCCTGGCGCAACTGGGATTCGATCTGGAGCCGTTTGGTGACCGCACGGTCCTCGTCCGGGCCGTGCCCCACGCGGTGTCGCAGGGCGCTCCCCAGCAGCTGCTGACAGATCTTCTCGCCGAGCTGGCCGAGGGAGACCGGGTCTCCACGCCACAGGCGGTGCTCGAACGCTTAACGATCACGACCGCCTGTCACAGCGCGATCAAGGCGGGTGATCCGCTAACGCGCGAAGAGATGGCATCTCTCGTGCATGATCTCGCCCAGACCGAGGATCCGTTTACATGTTTCCACGGTCGGCCCACGCTGGTGACCGTGCCTGTCGCACAGGTAGAACGCTGGTTCCTGCGCCGGTAGGGTCTCAGCCAGCGGTTGCGCCGCTGTTGGTCGTTCTCTGCGGGCCGACTGCTGTCGGAAAGACGGATGCGGCAATCGCCCTCGCCCTGCGCCTCAACGCAGAGATCGTTTCCGCCGACTCGCGCACCGTGTACCGCGGGATGGATATTGGCACCGCCAAGCCCACGCCAACCCAACGTGCGCGCGTTCCCCACCATTTGCTAGATATTGCCGATCCCAACGAGGTCGTGACACTGGCCACTTTTCGCGACAAGGCCGTCCAGGTCATCACCGACCTTCGGACGCGTCGTCGTGTTCCGTTTTTGACAGGAGGCAGTGGATTGTACATCCGCGCAGTCGTGGACGGGCTGACGATACCCCAGGTTCCTCCAGACCCAGCGTTGCGTGCGCAGATGGAATCGGACGAGCGCGCGCATCCTGGGCGACTCCACGCTAGACTGCAACGGGTGGACCCCCAGGCCGCCGCGCGAATCCATCCCCGTAACGTCCGTCGTCTGGTGCGGGCCCTGGAAGTCTACGAGCGGACCGGCCAACCCATCTCCTCCCTGCAGCGCATGGATCCGATCGGGGCTGCCGTTCAGGTCGGGCTGACGATGGAGCGAGGGGCTCTGCATTCCCGGATCGATGCACGCGTGGATGAGCAACTGGCGGTGGGTCTCGTTGCTGAAGTCGAGCATCTGTTGGCGAGAGGATATGCCCCGACGTTGCCCGCGATGCGCGGTCTCGGCTACAAGGAGATCGTCGAGTACCTACAGGGACGAGTGGGATTTGAGGAAGCCGTGCGCTGGCTCAAGCGTAACACCCGTCACTTTGCCAAGCGACAGTTTACCTGGTTCCGCCGAGATAGTCGCATCCGGTGGGTGGATGTCACGACGCTCACATCCGACCAGGTGGCAGAGGAGATCGGGCGCATGATAGAGTGACAGAAGCGGCAGACGGACCACGCGCACCAGGAGGGTGAGGCATGCAGGTTGCACGGCGGCTGGAGCAGATCGGGGCGTACCTCTTTGCGGACCTGGACCGCAAGCAGGAAGAACTCCAGGCCAAGGGCGTGGACGTCATCAACCTCGGGATCGGCGACCCCGATCTCCCGACCCCGGCGCATATTGTCGACGCGCTCATGGAGGGCGCGAGCGACCCGCGCACTCATCGCTACCCTCCGTATAGCGGTACGCAGGCGTTCAAAGCCGCCGTGGCCCGGTGGTATGGGCGGCGCTTTGGGGTCAGTGTAGACCCGGAGCGAGAAGTGCTCGCGCTGATTGGCTCCAAGGAGGGCCTAGCGCACCTGCCCTGGGCGATCCTGAATCCCGGCGACGGATCACTCGTGCCTGACCCAGGATATCCGGTCTACCGAACGGCGACGATCCTTGCTGAGGGCGTGCCGCACCCGGTGCCGCTGCTTCCCGAGCGCGGGTTCCTGCCTGATTTGGGGGCAGTGCCCCCGACTGTCGCGCGCAGCAGCAAGATTCTGTTCCTGAACTACCCGAACAACCCTACAGGGGCGACCGCCCCGCGCGAATTCTTTGACGAGGCGGTCCAGTTTGCCCGCAAGTACGACCTGATTCTGGCCCACGACAACTCCTACTCCGAGATCGCCTACGACGGCTACCGCCCCCCCAGCGTGTTGCAAGTCCCGGGGGCTACGGATGTGGCGATCGAGTTCCACTCGCTCTCGAAGACGTACTGCATGACGGGCTGGCGCGTGGGGTTTGTCTGTGGCAACGCCGCCGCCGTCGCTGCTCTAGCGAAGATCAAGACCAATGTGGATTCGGGCGTGTTCCAAGCAGTCCAGCACGCCGGCGTCGCCGCGCTGGAGGGACCGCAGGACCACTTGCCTCAACGCCTGCGGATCTATCAAGCGCGCCGGGACCGCGTCATCCGCACGCTTCGATCCTTAGGGTGGCAGGCCGCCGACCTGAAGGCGACATTTTATGTATGGCTGCCCGTGCCAGGAGGGATGTCTTCAGCGCAGTTCGCGGGCACGGTCCTGGAGAAGACCGGGGTCGTTATCACCCCCGGGGCCGGCTATGGGGCACGGGGAGAGGGGTACGTGCGTATCTCGTTGACCACACCAGATGACCGATTGGATGAGGCTCTGCGGCGCCTGACGGCGGCCTTTGGCCGTACGCCGCAGCGGGGGGTTGCAGAGGGATCGCCATCCGCGAGGCCCCGGCGATAGGGCAGGGGCCCGCAGGCCGCCCGAGCCCGAGGTCACGGGCTGAAGGCCTCCCACAGGCCGAACGGGCCATCCTGGTGGGGCTCGCGCGCTCTCAGGACGCCTCGGAGCCGGATCTCCACGAACTCGAACGCCTGGCAGACTCCGCATCCGCCGTTGTAGTTGCGCAAGTGATGCAGACACGTACGGCCCCCGATCCCGCCACCTACATTGGGAAGGGCAAAGTCGACATGCTCAAAGACGACATCTACGAGCACGACGCGGATCTCGTTATCGTCGACGGGGACCTAACCCCGGCCCAGCAACGCAATCTGGAACGTCGGCTTGAGACCAAGGTGATCGATCGCACGGCCCTCGTGCTGGATATCTTTGCCCACCGCGCGAAGACGAAAGAGGGCCGCCTGCAGGTCGAGCTGGCTCAGATGACTTACTTACTCCCTCGGCTGACCGGTCGGGGCGTCTGGCTGTCTCGATTAGGGGGCGGGATTGGGACCCGGGGCCCCGGAGAAACCAAGCTGGAGGTGGACCGCCGGCGAATCCGCAAACGCATCACTGACCTGAAACGGGAAATCGTCGATCTCAGTCGACACCGGGCGCTGCAG
>DASWFZ010000224.1:0-2310 GCA_036393975.1 bacterium
ATCTACCCGCACATGGTATCGCCGGCGTCTCGATTACTCGCCAGAGTGCTCGGCGCTACATCAGCCGGTTGGAAAAGCGGGTGGATCCACGCGGCCAGGCCTACTACTGGCTCACGGGGGATCCGTCCACGCAGGAGGATAGTGAAGGAACGGACACGTGGGCGCTCGCCTCGAACCAGATCTCCGTCACCCCCATCACACTGGACATGACCGATGACCGCGCGTTCGCGGTCCTTCGCTCCTGGAACCTCACGTGGAGTCCTGAGAGGCACTGAGGCCCTCGGAGCTCGATCCGCCCCGAGGGCTCCAGACAGTGGCGGTACGCAGGAGGAGAGGTCGCCGGCGCAGGTTGGCGGAAAGGGAAACTCCGTGCGGTGGCGAACCGCACCCAAGACGTCTCAACTATATACCAGTCATCGTCCCCTTCTTCGGAGCAGCGTATGGTCCAGTTTGAAGACGTCACCAAAGTCTTTTCGAACGGTGTCAACGCCCTCCGCCGCGTCTCCCTCCGGATTGAGCCGGGGGAGTTTGTCTTTATTGTCGGCCCCACGGGGACGGGTAAGTCCACCCTCCTGCGCCTGATCTATCGCGACGAGCTTCCCACCTCCGGGCGGGTCACCGTGTACCAGCGCGATGTCACTCGCTTGCGGCCCCGCGGGGTGGCCCAGTTGCGGCGACGGCTCGGGGTCGTGTTTCAGGACGGGAGACTGCTGCCCAACCGGACCGCCTACGAAAACATCGTGTTTGCGTTGCGGGTGATTGGGGCACCGGCCGAAGAACTACGGCCGCGGGCGATGCGGGTGCTCGCACTCGTCGGCCTGGGCGCTCGGGCCGACGCCATGCCCCTCGAATTGTCGGGTGGGGAACAGCAGCGCGTCAGCATCGCCCGCGCGATTGTGAACAACCCTCCGCTGTTGCTGGCCGACGAGCCGACCGGCAGTCTCGACCCCAACTCCTCGTGGGAGATCATCCAGCTCCTCTCCCAGATCAACTTGCAGGGCACGACCGTACTCGTCACCACCCATAACAAGACGATCGTGGACATCCTCCGGCGCCGCGTCATCCAGTTGGCAGGCGGTCAGGTGGTCCGGGACCAATCGCGCGGTTTGTACGCCGTAGAGGCCTAAATGGCGTCCCGCATCCGTCGCGTGTACGCCGTGGTGGGACAGGCTATTTCCTTTGCGGCCGATGCGGGCACGAGCTTCCGGCGAAACGGTTTGATGACGGTTGCTGCGGTGACGACGATCATGGTCGCACTGCTCGTCGTGGGTACTGCTGTCCTGCTGGGTCTGAACCTCTCACATGTGGCGGCCACGCTGGAGGCGCAGGTCGAAGTCGTGGCCTTTTTGCGCGACGGGTTGTCCTCATCAGCGCTGACCCGCGTTCAAGAGACAATCGTCGCGATACCCGAGGTGGCGTCGGTCCAGTTTGTGAGCCGCGCCGACGCGTTAGGCCGCTTGCGGCAGCGGTTGGGAGACAGCGCCGCGTTCTCCGACCTGGAATCATCCAACCCGCTGGCGGACTCGCTAG
Organism: bacterium; assembly: GCA_036393975.1. Lineage (GTDB taxonomy): Bacteria > Sysuimicrobiota > Sysuimicrobiia > Sysuimicrobiales > Kaftiobacteriaceae > 13-1-40CM-64-14. Next base: position 1,531 of record DASWFZ010000224.1, read on the forward strand.
AGGTGCGGCTGGTGGACCCCGCACGCGCCCGCGTCGTCGCCGCAGCCATCAGCGATGTGAGCGGGGTCGACGAAGTGACCTATGGCGCGCAGGTCCTTGATCGATTGCTGGCGCTGATCCAGGGGGTCCGGGTGCTCGCCGGAGTTCTGACACTGTTTCTCTCTGGGGTCGCTCTTGTTGTGGTCGTGAATACCATCCGCCTCACCGTGATCGCGCGCCAGCGGGAGATCGAGATCATGCGGTTGGTGGGCGCGACCCGGTGGTTCGTCCAGTGGCCGCTGCTGCTGGAAGGGGTCCTTGAGGGGACTGTGGCGGCCGGGGGGGCGACCGTCGTACTGGCTGGGCTCTACGCTCTTGGTGCCGCACGGGTAGCAAGCGCCTTGCCATTTTTCCCCTTGGTGTCAGTCACGAGCGGCGTGCAATCGGTCGCGATTGTGGTCGCCGCCACGGGTGTGATCGTTGGCGCTGCAGGGAGCCTTATTGCTGTGCGCCGATTCGTGACGTCATGAGAAAGACCTCGGAGATCTGCGTTATCGTTCTCCTAGGGCTGCTGCTCCTCGCTCCCGACGCCAGAGCCCAGACCGAAGGATTCCCTGCGCCCCTGCAGTTAGTCGAACGCCAGTTGCAGCAGGTGTTGACCCAGCTCGCCGCTCAGCGACGCCGCCTGGGTTTGGTGCGCCGAAAGGAACGGCGTCTGCTCGGAGAGTTAGAAGGGGTCGATCGGACCAAAGAACAGGCCGAACGCCGGCTGGCCGAACTGGCGGCGGAATCGCGCCAGAC
>DASWFZ010000225.1:0-23526 GCA_036393975.1 bacterium
TCATTGACCCATTGTCTGCAGGACACGTATAATGCGCAGTGCGGGAGTATTCCCTCATTCGGGGGCGTGGTGTAGCCTGGTTCAACACACCTGCCTGTCACGCAGGAGACCGCGGGTTCAAATCCCGTCGCTCCCGCCAACTCTTTTCCGGTCATTTTGCTGATTGGTGACTGGCGACCAAAGCGCTTTGTTTTTGGCGCAAAATCTCGCCAGTCAAATGATCACCTCTGACGAGACTCGCCGGGGTAGCTCAGTTGGTAGAGCGGCGGCCTGAAGAGCCGCGCGTGGGGGGTTCGATTCCCTCCCCCGGCACCACGGTCATACCCGTCATACTATGCCTGCCCTCTATCTCCAGCAGGGCGAGGAGCTCTCCTATCGTGTCCCCGGTGACCGCACCGAGGGTCTTCCACATCGGGGGGCCGAATCAGGCGACCAACGGAAGCCACGCAACAACCTATCGGTTAGATTTACTAAGATGCGCAAAGGTAGCTCGAGGAGATCGATCCGGACGGGTGTTCACAGGATAGACTGGGTCTATGGTCGCGGTGGGTCTCACCTCCCACCGTGCGGGTAAGTTCGGACCAAGGGGGATCGCATGAGAAACCTCTGGGTCACCGGTGTGGTGCTCGTCATCCTGCTCACCTCGCTACTTCTGCCGACCCACGCGCAGCCCAAGATCATCATCCGCTTCGGTCACGACGGGGGCCTGGAGTCCCTCTACCAACGGACGGCGCAAGAGTTTGCCAAACGCCTCGACAAAGAACTAGGCGCGCGAGTGGAGGTTCGCGTATTCCCCAACAGCCAGGTGGGGACGGACGAAGAACTGATCCGGACTCTGCGAGGTGGCGCGCTAGAAATGTTCTTGCCGTCCACGATCATGAGCGCAGTGGACGACGGATTCGGCGTTTTCGAAATGCCATACATCATCGTCAACCGGACGCAGATGAAACGCGTGGCGGACAACGCCGATGTCCAGAGGATTCTGTTGGACCCGCAGGCGCTGAAGGGAATGCGGGTGCTGGCGTTTTGGGAGAATGGCTTTCGCCACGTGACCAACAACGTCCGCCCCATCGTCAGACCCGATGACCTGCGCGGTCTCAAACTGCGCATTCCTCGCAGCGCGTGGCGTCAACGAACTCTTCAAGTGTACGGGGCAAATCCCGTCCCGATGACGTTTGGGGAAGTCTACAAGTCGCTGCGGGTCGGCGTCATCGACGGGCAGGAGAACCCTCTGGCGCAAATCTGGGGCGCGAAATTCTACGAGGTGCAAAGGTACCTCTCGCTGACCGGGCACGTCTATACGCCTGCTTATCCAACGGCCGGGGATCGCTGGTGGCAGGCTCTCCCGCCAGACGTTCGCGCTGTCATTCAACGTGTCGCTGTCGAGGTCGGCGACTACTCCCGTGCGGAGGGGGAGCGGCTGGACACCTCGCTCGTGCAGCAGATGACAAAAGCCAACCCTCACCTCAAAGTGAACGACGTGGACAAAAAGGCGTTCGTGATAGCCTCGGCTTCTCTCTACGAGCAGTTCGCGAAAGAAGTCTCAAGCGGAGCTGATTTGATCCGCCTCGTGCAGTCCTTGCGCCCGTAACGGAAGATCGCCGCGATCTTGTCCTCCAGTGCCAGTGCTGTCTTAGGATAGCCTCGCGACCGGCGTGCCGCCAGCGTGAGCGAGGGATCGATCCCACGCAAACCGGGTATCGCGGAATCGGCTCGCCTATTTCGCTGGCGGCAGGGGTAGGAGGTAAACGAGGCTGAACTCTGATCCCCCGACTTGGATCGCGCAGATGGCAGATACTCTCAGGGCACTAAGGCGTCGGATCGGTCGTCCGCTCTGGCACAGTTCTCTGAGACTTCGAGTGATCGTCGCCATTGTCGCCTTGCTCATTCCCGTCTTGATGCTCACCTCGGCTGTGTACCTTTCTGTTCGGCTCGTCACGTCGTTCGGGGATGCTGCAGCATCCTCACTGAAGGAGTTGTCTCTGATCATTGGCGCGCAGGCGGCGGTTTTCCAAGTATCCGAAGGGTTCCATGCCCACGCCAGCCTCGGCGATTCTCCCAGCCGGGAGCAGTTGTTGCGCATAAACGAACAGGGGGATGTCGCCCTGCGGGCCCTTCAGGCCGTCCCCTGGGGCACTGGGGAGAAAGGAATTGCCCAAGACATCGAGCGGGATTGGCAGCGGGTCCAGGCGATCACTGCGGCGGCCATCAGGCCTCAACCGGGCGTTCCTCCCGCCACCTCAGCCGAGGGCGTGAGGCATTATGACGACCTCATCGGAAGTATCCAACTTTCCTTAGACCAGCTCCACAGAGCGGAAAGAGCTGACCTAGGCTATAACCTGTGGAACGCTCAAGTCGCCCAGCAGCGCCTCTTGAGGATTCTCGGTCTAATGGTTGCCGGCGCCGTGGTGATTTCCATTCTGGCAGCCACCACGCTCGGGCGCTCTGTCCTGCGGCCACTGCACAGTTTGCAGGAGGCAGCGAGGCTCTTTGGCACGGGCGACCTGTCCCATCGAGTCATTGTAGAGCGGCGTGACGAACTTGGGCGATTGGCCGAGCTGTTCAACACGATGGCGCAAAAAATCGAACGGAGTCAGCAAGCACTTTCCTACCAAGCCTCCCACGATGGGCTGACGGGGCTGGTCAATCGAGTCCTCTTTCGGGATCGTCTCGAGCACGCTCTCGCTCGAGCCAAGCGTCAACAAAAGTCGCTCGCGGTGATGGAGCTGGATCTTGATGGGTTCAAGAAGATCAATGATGCCATGGGGCACTCCGCAGGCGATGCCTTGTTGATGGAAGTCGCTCAGCGGCTGAGGAACGTCATCCGCGAAGCTGATACTGCGGGGCGGCTCGGGGGAGATGAATTTGTCCTCCTGCTTGAGGACTTACATCAGCCGGACGACGCTGTTACTGTGGCCAAGCGGACGTTGGATGCGTTACACATGCCCATCATGGTGCTCAACAAGCCGATTGGTGTGCGGGCCAGCATGGGTATTGCCCTCAGCGGCGATGAGCAGCCCACGGCGGAGGAGCTCATCCGGAATGCCGACATCGCCTTGTACGCCGCGAAACGGCAGGGAAGGGATCGCTACCAAATATTCGATCAAAGTATGCACAAGGCGGCTGTGCAGCAAGTCAGCTTGGAAGAAGACCTGCGGCACGCAGTTGAGAGTAAGGCGTTCACTCTCCACTACCAACCCGTTGTGGACCTCCCCACACAGACGATCATCGGCGTGGAGGCTCTGCTGCGCTGGCAGCATCCCACCCGCGGGTTGGTCCTCCCTGCGGAGTTCATTCCCGTTGCCGAAGACACGGGCTTGATTGTGCCCATCGGCTGGTGGGTGCTGCGGGAGGCCTGTCGTCAAGTACGCCTGTGGCAGGCGGATAGTCCCGAGCCCTTGCCTGTTCGGATCGGCGTCAATATCTCCATCAAGCAACTTGAAGATCCGGGGTTCGTCGCTGATGTGGCCCAGGCCTTGCGGGACTCGGGATTGGCCCCGGAAGCCCTGATCCTCGAAATTACGGAAAGCATTCTGGCACAGAACCTGATCGCAACAGGCGAAGTCCTGAAAGGAATGAAGCAACTCGGTGTGCGCGTAGCAGTCGACGATTTCGGGGTGGGCTACTCGTCGTTGAACAATCTGCGCCGGCTGCCAGTCGACATCGTCAAGATCGACAAGAGTTTTGTCGCGAGTCTCGCCCAGCCCGAGGAGATGGCGCTGACATCCGCCATCGTGGCACTCTCCAAGGCGTTGAACCTGCAAACCCTTGCGGAAGGTGTGGAGCATGCGGAGGAGGCTGGCGAATTACGGGCGCTGGGCTGTAACGCGGCGCAAGGCTACTTCTTTGCGAAGCCGATTGACGCCGCCCAAATGGGTGAGCTCCTGCGCGCGGCGCGCATGCAGGGGAACCGTCTCCAGGCAGAAGTGCGAGGGGAGCGGGCATCGTAAGTGTCATCGACCTTGGCGTCTCGGGGAACCGTCAGTGGTGAGGCTGGCGCGCCCGGAGGGGACGGCAACCACACGCGCAAGAATAGATAGCGTCCCGCAACCGTCTGAAGAGTGGCTTCCTCGGAGGGACATCTCCGTCACTATCTGTCGAGGGCGCTGACCCCAAGTCTGTCCCCCTGGGCCCGCGGGAGGCTTTATCAAATCCTCACAGTCATCCCGTTCACTGAACATGGCGCCAGCGCGCGTGCGCCAATGAGGGGGTGGGTTCGATGCAGGTGCTCAGGGATGTCCTTCTCGTCGTCATTTTCGTAGGAATGCTCACCCCAGGACAGGCTGTCCTCGCAGCCCAGAAGGCTCCGGACTTCACCGGAGGAGGCTCCTGGTTCAACACCGGAGGGCAGGAGCTCCATTTGGCTGCCCTAAGCGGGAAAGTTGTCGCCGTCGAAATGTGGACGGCGGGATGCTATAACTGCCTGAACGTCGTGCCCTGGTTGAAAACCTGGAACGAGACGTATAGATCCCAGGGTTTCACCGTAGTTGGAGTCCACTCCCCGGAGTTCGCCCACGAGCGGTCGGCGCAGTACGTGCGCGACGCGGTGGCTAAGTTGGGGATTCGCTACCCGGTGGTCATGGATAATGACTTTAAGATTTGGAATGCCTACCGCAACGTTTACTGGCCCACCCTCTACCTCATCGACAAGAAGGGCTTAATCCGATACTCGCACATCGGCGAGGGGGCGTACGAGGAGACTGAGCGCGTCATCCAACAACTGCTGGCTGAACACATCTAGGCGCACCGGAACGCCGGTCCAGCGATCGCAGTGCACTCCGCTCGGGCGTCTATCCTCAACTAACTCTTCTCGTAAGGTCGGCCCAGCGCTTCGGGCCGGGCAAGCCCCCACCGTCTTCGGAACCAGGGCGTGGAGATTACGGTAAGGATCGGGATCGTGATGGCAAAAGGGACCATCCTCCATATGTAGCGAGACAGGACACCAGGGAGGACGAGTTCTGGGCTGAGCGAGAGTTGCCACATGATTCCGAACAGCGACGCTCCCGCGAGCAAAATCCAGGGGTTCCACATGGAGAAGAACACTAGCGCCAGGCTGACAAACCCCCAGCCCATGAGAAAGTTGTAGTTCCACACCGGGTTATAAGACAGGGTGTACGCTGCGCCGGACAGACCCGCCAAGACGCCACCGCACAGGACACAGACGTACCGAACGGCCGTGACGGAGATCCCGGACGCCTCCGCAGCTGCCGGATTTTCCCCCACCGATCGAATCGCCAACCCCTGTGTCGTCCTAAAGAGGAGGAACCAGGTAATCCCTACGAGCACGACCCCCAGCACGAAGAACGGCGAGAGCCCGAAAAAGCTTGTGATGCGTGCGAGGCCCAACGGCCCCGTATGCGGGTTGCCGAGGTAGGTCGTGAGACCGAAGCTGAGAATCCACAGGCCCATCCCGCTCACGACCTGATCGCCCCGCAGCGTAATGGAGAAGAAGCCGTGAGCGAGGCCGAGGAGGCCCCCGATGGCCAGGCCCGCAAGGAATCCCAGCGGGTAACTCCCCGTGGCCTGCGCCGTGATGAAGGCCGCCGTCCCTCCAAACAGCATGAGCCCTTCCAGACCGACGTTGAGAACGCCGGCGCGTTGGTTGATGAGTTCCCCGAGTGCCGCGAACAGGAAGATCGTCGACGCCTCTAAGCTTCGGGCCAGCAGCTCCCACACGTTCGATCAACCTGGGGGTAGTTGCGGGGGAGCTGGTCGCAAGGTTGGGGAGGGGACTCGCCGCCACGCAACGCGGAACTGGTAGAGAACGTGCGAGGCGACAAATGTCATCATTAGTAAGCCCAGGAGGGCATAGTCGACTCCGAACGGCAGGCGCAACTCTCCTTGGGCGAACCGTGCCCCCAAAGAGAGCCCCGCGAAGAGTACGGCGATGGGGACGGCTCCAAGGGAGGAGCCCCGTGCGATCAACGCCGAGATGATTCCATAGAAGCTGAGGTCCCCATAGTACCCGTAGTTGCCCGAGATCTTATACACGCCAGGGAGAGCAGCAAAGTAGTGGTATCCGGCTAAGCCGGCGAAGCCCCCACCCAACAGGAAGACCAACAAAGATAGCGCTAAGGGGATGATGCCGCCGTAGCGCGCGGCCGCCGGGTTCTGGCCGAAAGCCCGGATGCGATATCCGAGCGGGGTCTTCGCGAAGAGGACGTCGAGGAGGATCGCAGCTCCTAGCGCCAGCACAGCGGTGAAGGGCACACCCCATAACAGAGGCGCGTGCAATGGCGGGGGGAGAGCAAAACTCTCCCCTTCACCCCTGGGACTCATAAACGGCCCGCCCTCTTTGATCATGTATGCGACAAACCAGAAGAGGATGGAGTTCAGCATCATCGTGACGAGAATCTCGTTCACCTGGAATCGAGCCCGCAAGACACCGGCGAAGCCACCGACCACTGCTCCCGCCGCGGCGGCGAAAACGACCATGAGCAGGATGAGAAGCGCTGGCGGGAGAGAAAGCGCCTGGGCGTCTTGCGTGCGAAAGACGAACGGGATCGCAAACGCCGCGACTCCCCCGGCATAAACCTGTCCGGGGAGGCCAATGTTCCAGAGTCCGGCGCGCAAGGGTACCAGGAACGCATACGTGCAGAGCAGGAGGTAGATGGACCGGTGGATAGTGGCAAGGAGGCCGTTAGGATTGAAAAAGGCGTACGAGAAGATTGCCCTGTAGGCATCGAGCAGAGGGGTTTGGGCTGAGAGGAACAGCACGCTGGCGAGGGCAAGGGCCAACACGATGGCCCCGACCGCCGTAAGCACCGAGTAGAATGCAGGACGCGTGGTCCGGGGCTCCAGGGTGACGTCGTATCGGCCGAGCCTCACTGCGCGCGGACCTCTTTCGCCGACAATCCTGCCATCATCGCGCCGACAGTTTCGATGTCGGCTTCGGCTCGAGGGAGGACGCCTCCGAATCGGCCCTCGTAGATCGGAGCCACCCAGTCCGCCAAAGACAAGATCTCGTCCAAGTCCTCGGAGATGAGTAAGATCGCTGCCCCGTCGGCTTTCGCGTCCAGGAGGGCTGCGCGGACGAAGGCGGCGGCTTCGACGTCCAGACCTTGCGTGGGTAAGTGCGCGATGAGGAGCCGGGGCTTGCGGGACAAGACCCGGCCCAAAATGAGCTTTTGCAAATTTCCCCCGGACAGGTGCTGAGCCCGCGTGCGCGCGGTGGGGGCTTTGACTTCATAGGCGGCGATGATGTTCCGGGTGAGTTGCTCCAATCCCGCATCGTCGAGCAGGCCGCGCCGGGCGAACGCGGGATCAAAGTGGTAGTTCAGCGCCGTGTTCTCCACCAACGAAAAGGCGGCGATGGACGCGACCTCGACGCGTTCGGCAGGGACGTAGCCCATCCCCATACGCCAACGCGCCAGCGGCGACAGGCGAGTCACGTCGCGGCCCTTGAACCGTACGGTTCCCGAGACCTCATCACGCAGCCCGGCCAAGACCTGGGCCAGTTCATCTTGGCCATTGCCAGTCACACCGGCGACGCCGAGAATCTCGCCTTCACGAAGAGAGAACGAGACATCCTGCAGGGCGGGTTGGCCCTTGTCGTTGACGACAGACAGATGGTCTACCTGCAGCAGAGGGGGCCCCGCTTCACTGGATCGCTTCCCCGTGCGGGCGACGATGTCACGGCCGATCATGTGGCGAACAAGCATCTCCTCGGTGGCCTCCGCCGTCCGCACGCGCGCCACGACTTTCCCGGACCGGAGAACTGTCACGCGGTGGCTGGCGGCCATGACGATTGGGAGCTTGTGGGTGACGAGGAGAATCGTGACGCCCTGGCCGCGGACCAGAGCCTGCAATCCCGCCAGGAGCGTCTTTACTTCCGGGGGCGTCAACGCGGATGTAGGTTCGTCCAAGATGAGAACCTGCGCCCCGCGGTACAGGGCTTTGAGGATCTCCACCCATTGGCGTTCGCCTTCGGGGAGCTGCCACACTCGCGCGGCCAGATCTACGGTGAAACCGTACTTGTTGCAGAGTTCTTCCACTTCCGGGGCGACGCTTCGGAGATTGAGAAAACCCCGGACGCGGGGGTGTCCGAGGACGATGTTCTCGAGCACCGTGTGCGCGGAGACGAGTCTCCGAGTCTGGTGGACCATGCCGATCCCGTGTGCGAGCGCGTCGTGGGGGGATCGGAACTCGACCTGATCCCCGCGAAGGAAGAGCGCACCTTCGTCAGGCTGTACCAGGCCGAACAGGATGTTCATGAGGGTGGTCTTGCCGGCTCCGTTCTGCCCCAGGATGGCATGGATCTCGCGCTCCTGGACCTCCATGTCAACGTGATCAAGGGCCAATACTCCCGGGAAACGCTTCGTGAGGGCGCGGGCCACAAGGATGGGATCTGCAGGAGGTACGTCAGCGTGCAACGTCTTCGGCAAATCGGTACCTCTCGGATCGGGTGCGGTTCATGCTGAAGGGAGAAATGCCACTCCGCCCGCCCCTGTCGGGGCGGGCGGAGTAGTCTCAAACCATCTCATGGGCGGGATGCCCGCACCCGCCTCACTTGAGGATGATCATCCCGTCGAGGTCGAAGTTGAACTGCCCAAGCAGCCAGGCGTCGGTCGGCACCTGCTGAGCCTTTTTGACCACCGTGCCCTTAGGCGGAATGGGAGTGCCTGGGGTACCCTTGAGCTCCAACCCCGTCCCGTTGCTGACGAAGGCGTGCTCCGTGAACGGATCCCACTCGCCCTTCAGCATCTGCTCCCGCCGCTGCCCCACGAGCTGCACGATTGATTTGGGAATCAAGGGCAGCGCCTTCGGACTGATCGCGTCGACGCCGATCTTCTTGTTGTTCATGATGTCCACCGTGGGCTCCACCGTGCCGTCGGCGAGGGTCATGGTGTCCTTCATGCCGAGGTAAAGGAAGGTACGGGGGTTCTGTTTGCCCGCCATCCAGTCCTGGAGTATGCGGTCGTAGAGGACCTCCCAGCGCGTGTCGAACGAGACGGCCACGGTGTCGGTGTTGGACCAGCCGTAGAACCCCACCGTGTCCATATCCTTCCCCACAAACCAGATCTTCTTCTCCTGCGCTACGTCCAGCGGCGAGCCGGAGTCCGTTTGCTGAGTGAGCACGTCCACCTTGTACTGGCTCACCAGGGTGGAGGCGATGTCGCGTTCCTCCGTCGGTTTGTACCAGTCTCCGACGTACTTCACGTACACGTTGACCCGCTTATTGAGTGCCTTGGCTGCGTCCTGGACGCCTAGGTAGAAGCCAGCCGTGCGACGCAGCACCTGGATGTTGGGGAAGGCGGAGACAATTCCCACGTTCCCGGTTTTGGTGAGGGCCCCCGCGATCAGTCCCTCGAGGTAGAGGGCTTGGTATTGGCGCGGGAAGAATCGGATGAAATTTCTCTTGGTGGCGATGTCACTGGCGACCACCGACCCGAGGTACGCGGCCGGATACTTGTCCGCAATGTCTTTCAGGGGCAGCCCCATGAACTCGGCGTTCCCCACGACGATGTTGGCGCCTTGCCGGATGAGTTCTTCTGCGTAGGGAATGGTGACGTCCGGGCCGACCTCTTCCCGGTAGACGTACTTCACGTTGGGATACTTCTCCGCGAGGCGCTTCCCGGCACGGTCGTGGGCGCCGGACCACGTGGTCCCCTTGATGACGCTAAAGTGCAAGATCGCCAGCGTGGCGTTCTTGGCCGCCGCGGCCGAGGCAGACGAACCCATCCCGCTCCCCAACCCTGCCGCGAGTGCCACGACGATCAGGAAGAGTGCGACCCTCGTGTGCCATCCAAGTGTCCGCGTCATATCACGTTCCTCCACCTTTCTGAAGTTTTGAGTAGGCGCTGATATGCCTGCGCGCGCTCAAACTACCCGTGAGGATCCCGCGCCCTGGAGCCACCGCACGGAGAAAGCCACCCCCAGAGGTGGATGTCCTGACGGATGTTTGAAACATGGGCTGATGCGCGACGGTTCTACAGCCCGAAGGGTTTTCCCTCTGCGCATTCGCCCGGCGAGAGTGGCCAAAAGTTGAGACACTGTCCGATTGAGCAGTCGTGTCCTCTCGAGGGCGGGGAGGTTCATCTAGCCTTCGCCGGGTGTTCACAACCAGTTCACAATGCGACCGTAATGACTTAAGTGAGGGTCTGGGGCCGTAAGTGAGTGCGGTGGCGTGGAACTCTGTCGCGATGGCCCTCGGGGAGATTGTTTCTATGGCGGGGAGAGTACTGGATGGGAAAGTCGCGCTGGTCACGGGTAGTTCACGGGGGATCGGCGCGGCGATCGCAAGATTGTTTGCGCAGCACGGTGCGAAGGTGGCGGTACACGGCCGGGATACCGCAGCGCTGGCCGCCGTGCGTTCCGACATCGAGAGCGCGGGCGGCACGGTCACTCAGGTCGTTGCCGATGTAACGAAGTTCGCCGAGATCGAGGCGATGCGTCGTCAGGTCGAACATGAGTTGGGACCGATCGATGTCCTCGTCGCCAATGCGGGCGGCAGTTTCACGATCCCAGGACCCCTCGAGCAGATTACCGAGGACGGATGGCACGCATCCGTTGACGGCAACCTGACCGTGACGTTTCTCACGATCAAGAGTGTTCTTCCGGGGATGAAGGAACGAAAAACCGGCAATATCATCACGATGTCTTCGGTGGCCGGCCACCGTCCTCACCCCAGGTCTCCCATCCCGTACGCTGCTGCCAAAGCCGGTATTGAAATCCTCACTAAGGATCTCGCCACGCAGGTCGGGCCCTACGGCATCCGGGTGAACTGCATCGCACCTGAAACGATCCTCACGGAACGCAATCGGCAGCGCATCCCCGACGAGCAGAAACAGGCGCTGGTCGATCTGCATTCCATCAGACGTCTAGGAACACCTCAGGACGTGGCGCGGGCTGCCCTCTTCCTCGCCTCAGAGGAGTCGGCGTGGATCACGGGTATCGTCCTGGACGTGGCCGGGGGAGCGATGATGTCGTAAACGCTCCCGCCCACTCGTCACGAGCGGGCCTTTGTCCGCGGGGGTGGGAAGGTGGCCGGAAGGCCGTCTGCTTCGATCTGAAAGAGTCCTTGAGCTTCCACCAAACCGTGTAAGCGATGCCGACCGAGGCTGTGAAAGCGGATGCCCGTCGACGGCGATCCTGCGACCGCGTCTTTCGCCATCTCGGAGATGACGATCTGCCCCCCATGGGCCGCCGAGCAGACGCGGGCAACGATGTGGACGGCCAAGCCGATGTACCCGATATCGGTCAGCGTGGGCCGGCCGCTGTGGATTCCGATGCGCACTCGGACCGGGAGATCATCAGGCCAGCGTTTCCTGCCGAACGCACGCTGGATGGAAGCGGCGGCCTGGAAGGCGTCTGCGGCGCGCTCGAAGACAGCGAAGAACTCATCGGCGCGGGCATCAATCTCGCGGCCATCTGCGCTCGACACGACCGACCGCAGCATGCCGCGGACGTCATTCAGTACGTCGCGGTATTTGTCACCCAACCGATTCAGGAGGGTGGTCGAGGCCTCAATGTCGCTCATCAAGAGGGTGACAAACCCGGTCGGGAGCGCGGCAGCGTCGATCGCGGTGGCCGGAAGTTGCCCGTACGCCCGGTCCCTCTCGACGACGAAGCGCACCGCAGCCAGCACGGTTTCAGTGAGGTCTGGGTCATCCAAGGCCGCGGGATCGTGCACGAGGGCGGTCATCGGCCGACCGTCTCGCTCGAGATAGGTCACGACGCGCTTATCTTTTTTGGCGGGGAGGGGGACGGGCTTCCCCCCGCCATCGAGATACGCCCCCGCAGCGTTTGACCAGTACAGGACGGTCAGGGTCGGGTCGCGGAGAACGCCGCGGAGACGTTGTTCGAGGTCTCCCGGGGCGCCATTGCGGCCCAATTCGATCACGAGACGACCGGCCGTCGCGTGTCTGCGCTCTGACTGCAGCTGCCCCGTGATGAACCCGATGGGGATGATGCCATACTTCTTCGCCTGAGTCAGCAGCCGCTTGCGAGCGCGCTCCCGAGCCGTCTCACTCTCGAACACGACTTGGTTGAACCGGGAGAGGGCGTTGCGCACGTGCGCCTCGTCGTGAATCGGCAGTCGCCGCCGGCCATGGGAGTCGACGTACGCGAAGGCACTTTCCCGAAGACGGGCGCGCTTTTTGGCATCCAGCCGGGGCATGTTCCCATGATAACTGGTTCGATACCGAACAGAAAAGATCGGGTAAAAGGTTCAGGTTACCAGTTCCGCCCCAGGGCACGCGAGTGCGACGTCAGCTGACACTTTCGTCTGCCACTTCAAGAGTCTGCGGGCTGGCCCGCCGACGGAGCAGGGGGGAGCACCGGGAGCCCGCTCAGATGCAGGGGATACGCGACGTCGGTCACCACGACCTGGCGGATGTGCTGTAGTGCGAGTTTGAATATCACCGTTGCATTCTGGTGAAGAACTTGTTCCAGGTAGTGGTCCATCAAGATTTGGGACACCACAACGTGGATATAGGCCTCCGGATGTGCTATCCGGAGCTGCTCGACATATTGGCGGACCGGTCCGACGAGATCTCGAAACGGCGAGGGCAGGATCGTGAGTTGTTCGTGGGGGAAGAACCGGTCCCATTTGCGGCGGACATCGGCAGTGCGGTCTTCATCCGTCGCGACGTACACGGCAGACCACTTTACACCGAGCGATTCGACAAAGTTGATCTGACGAAGGGCAGCCGCGTGGACCCCGGAGATCAGTACCACGTGGATGATGGGCGCAGGCCCACCCAATCGCTTGGTGCCCTCGATGCTTAGGAAGCGCCGCACCATCTGGTAATGATGGTGGATGCGGAAGAACGTCCACACCATCGCCGGAATGAGGATGACAACAATCCACGCGCCCGCCATGAATTTCGTGACCGATTGGACGAGCATGACGAGACAGGTGACAACGGCGCCGACCGCGTTCACCGCCCGCTTCTGCCGCCACTGCGGATTGTAGTGGAGCCGGGAGGCCTTGGTCTCCAGGACCTCGTCCGGCTTCAGTCGCCCGATCTTCGTCCAGCGGACCACCATCCCGAGTTGCGACATCGTAAACGAGAGGAAGACACCGATCGCGTAGAGGGGGATAAGCGCGGTCACGCGGGCGCGGAACAAGACGACCAGCAGCGACGAGATGAACGCCAAGAAGACAATGCCCCAAGAGAAGACCAAGCGGCTTCCCCGATACGTCAGTTGGCGGGGCAGGAACCCGTCGGCGGCGTGTAGGGCGGCCAAGCGCGGGAAGTCGGCGAACGAAGTGTTGGCGGCTAAGATCAGGATGGCTGTCGTCGACGCGAGCGTGAGCACGTGGAGCAAGCCGGGTCCGTAGATCGTGCGTGCCAGTTGCGAGATGATGGTCTCCGCGTCGGTGGGCAGGGCGTGCGCGCGGTAGGCCAGGACAGTCGTTCCCACGAACATCACACCCAAGAGGGTGCTCATCCACGCCATCGTTGCCGCGGCATTTCGACTCTTCGGCTCGGCGAAGGCCTGGATCCCGTTGCTGATGGCTTCCGTGCCGGTGACCGCCACGCTGCCGCTCGCGAATGCCCGGAGCAGCAGGAAGACGGTCAAGCCTGCGCCCCCTAGGACCTCCGACTGCACGTCACTGACGGTAGGTAGCCGCCCCGACAGCATCTGAAAGAAGCCCACCCCCAACATCACCATCATCAAGATGAGGAAGAAATATGTCGGGACGGCGAAGATTTTCCCGGACTCACGCGTGCCCCGCAGATTCACCAACATCATCGCCAGGATCAAACCAACCGATAGTTCGACACGCCAGGGCCACAAGATCGGGAACGCCGAGGCGATCTGCGCGACGCCCGAGGCGACACTCACCGACACGGTGAGAATGTAGTCTGTGAGCAGCGATGCCCCTGCAGTTTGGGCCGCCAGTTCCCCGAGGTTGTCTCGTGCGACGATATACGCCCCACCACCATTTGGGTAGGCAAAGATCGTCTGCCGGTAAGAGATGGTAAGGATGAGCAGAAGCGCGGCGATCGCCAGCGAGATGGGGATAGAGAAGTAGAAGAACGCCGCCCCGGCCGCAGCCAAAACGAACAAGATCTCGTCGGTCGCGTACGCCGTAGACGAGAGCGCGTCTGACGCGAAGACGGCGAGTCCCACCAGCTTGCCGACGGTCTGTCGGGTCATTTCGTGGGTCGCCAGAGGCGACCCCAGTAGGATCCGGCGCAGGGAAAATCGGGAGGAGGGTTTCTCCGGCGGTATTGGCAGAGTTTCAGTTGTCACGGACGCATTCTCACCCTTCTGTGGTGCCCTCCAGCCGGCACTCTTGATTCAGCGCGCGGGGGGGAAACATGCGCCAGTGGTTCTGTGACAGAAGCAGCTATCACCGGGTCTCCGGGTATCTTAGGAGATTGCCACCGAGCGGTCAAGGAGATGTACTGGTCCAGTAGATGCGAAACACTTTCCCCCTTTCATCATCGATTGAAGCGACGGAGGAATTCATTCGGAGTGAGATAGCCCAGAGCCTGGTGGGGACGGATGTTGTTGTAGGTGTCCTCCCAGGCGCGCAAGAGCCGCCGATGTTCGGTGATGATCTCGGGGACCTCTGTGATGTCATAGAACTCTTCCTGGTGCGTGCGATGGGCGCGTTCGACGTGGCCATTGAGCTTGGGACTGCGCGGTGGCAGGACGAAGAGGTGGATGCCTTGGGCAGCGCAGGCTTGTTCGAAGGCGGCCTTGAACTCGCTGCCGCCGTCGATCTGGATGGCCCGCACGGGGAAGCCGAAACGGGGGAAGTCCTCGGCGAGGACGCGCTCGGCCATCGTACTGTTCTGGCGATCATGGACGGCGAGGATGTCCTTCCGGCTGATGACGTCGCGGGCGGTGAAGTGGATGCGGCGCAGGCCAGGAATCACTTCGATCGGCGTGGCATCGAGCTCGACAAGATCGCTCGGGCGCTGCGGGATGTAATCCCAGGGCTTGCGGCGCGCGTAGAGCCGCGGGGCGCGCCGACGCCCGCGCCGAGTCCCCCGCACCGCAGCCGGTTCGACCAGCTGACCGAGGCGGCGCAGCCGCGTGAGCGTGCGGCCGACAGTCGAAGCGGAGACGGCCCAGCCGTCCTGGCGCAGCAGGACGGCCAGCTTGAGCTTGCCCCACCGCGGGTACTGTTCCCGCAGGGCCCGGATGCGGGTGACGAGGGCGGGCGCGGTCTGCGGCTGGCGGACGCGGTGGGGACGGCGGGTACGGCGATCATCCTCCAAGCTGGCGAGACGCCGTGGATCGTAGCGGTACCACCAGCGATAAAACGTGGCGGAGCTGATCCCAAAGTGCCGGCAGGTCAGACGGGCGTTGCGCTCGTGGTGCTCGTAGAAGTCGAACCCACTGCAGGCGTCGGCGCGCCTCGCGCGACAGCTGATGTGCACTCACCAAGCGGAGCACCGTATTTCCCCCGGGGACGACCTGGCCGCTGATCTGCATGGTGACGCCAGAATACCGCCCCTGTGGATAGCGTCGAAACCCTATTTTGCGCCGGATCACTCGCGGTCAGAGTGTTTCGCATCTATCTGAACCTACCCAGGAGACGAACGATGCGGCCGTGAGTCACTAACCATCCAATCAGCCTGAGGCATGGGGCCCCCCCTGGCCCAGAGTCCGCTGTGATGTGTCACGGATATCCTGCAATCTGAGAGAATCGGTCCCCACGTTCAGATCGCCGTGCCCAGGCGGCCGGCCAGCCATAGGACGACCACAGCGACAGCGGTAAGCACCAAGACGAGGGCGTTCGCCGCGTCAAAGCGTCCGGCTTGAACCGCATCATAGATCGCCAAAGGCATCGTCTGCGTGCGTCCCGGAATATTTCCCGCCACCATCAGCGTCGCTCCAAACTCTCCGAGGGCTCGGGCAAAGGCCAACGCGATTCCCGCCAAGATGCCCCGGCGGGCCAGGGGGAGCAACAGGAACACGAGCAAGTATGCGCGGGATGCGCCGTCAATGCGTGCAGCCTCGCGGACGCTGAGATCAACGTCTTCGAAGGCTGCGCGTGCGGTGCGGACCACATACGGAAAGGAAGCGACGACGGCCGCGACGACCGCCCCGCGCCAAGTGAACACGAGAGGAGATCCTGTTACGCGTTCAAACCAGGACCCGAGGACCGTGGCGCGCCCCAGTGACACGAGCAAGTAGTAGCCGAGGACGGTTGGAGGGAGCAGAAGCGGCAACGCAGTGAGGGATTCCAGCACTCCACGACCCGGTGCGTGACTCTCCGCTAGCCAGTACGCAAAGGAGATTCCCGCCACGGCCGCGATCACTGTGGCGATGAGTGATACTTGCAACGAGAGCCAGAACGGCGACCAGTTCACGTCTGAGCGGCTACTGACTTTCTCCGGGGAGGGTGAACCCGTACCGCCGCAGCACCTGTCCGCCTTCCAGGCCGGTCACGAAGGCCAGAAAGGCCTTGGCGTGTTCCAGCCGCGGCGACCGCGCGACGACTCCCGCGGCTTGGCGGATGGGGTCGTGCAGCGAGGCTGGAATGAGCCAGTACCGCCCATTGGGCTGGACAGGAGGTGCTACTGCGAGAGAGAGCGCGACAATCCCGACATCGGCATTCCCGGTGCGGGCGAACTGCAGAGTTTGGCTGATATTCTCGCCGAGCACAAGTTTTGTATGCACCCGGTCCCACAGCCCGCCGGCCCGGAGGGCTTGCGCGGCTGCTTTGCCATAGGGGGCATGCTCGGGGTTGGCGATGGCGATGAACCGAATACGATCGTCGGTGAGTACGTGAAGTCCCCGCCGGGGATCGATTGGAGAGTCATTGCGTACCCAGAGGACGATCCGCCCAATGCCGTAAATCTGCTCTGTCTGCTCGGCGATGAGACCCTGCGTGCTGAGGTGGCGAATCAATTGCTCGTCTGCCGAGAAGAAGAGGTCGAACGGCGCTCCTTGTTCGATCTGTGTGGCCAGCTGCCCGGAGGAGCCATAGGTGATCTGAACCTGTATCCCCTGCCGTTGCATAAAGAGGGTAGCGAGTTCATCTAGAGCAAATCGAGCGTCGGCAGCAGCCGCCACCACTACCAGTCCTCCCTGCGCCCCCCGCACTGCGGGTGCGGTCAACACGAGGAGCATGGCGACTGCGACGATTCGCTTCAAGGTTCCTGCGTCCCGATGAGAACCTCGGTAGCTTTGATGACCGCTGTCACGGGTCTGTTCGGCTGGAGTCCCAGGCGTTCGGCAGACGCACGAGTAATGACGGCGACGAGGGTCCCGGGCTCGAGGTTGACCGTCACTTCTGCCATCAAGCCGTCCACAACCACGCGCCCAACGACTCCCAGAAGTTGATTCCGCGCACTTAGGGCAGTCTTCCCAGAGGGGGGAGGGAGAACAGACGCGGGCTTGGTGCGGGCGGATTGCCCCGCAAGCCAATCTTCTAGCGCCCTCCGAATGAACCGCCAGCGGCCCAGCGCTTTCGTGGCGGGAAGGCGGCCCTCACGCGCCATCCGCACCACGGTCTTGGCATGAAGTCCTAGAAGCGCCGCGGCTTGGCGGGGGTTCAAGATGTCTATTTCTCGGTCAGCAGGCATGATATTATTGTCATTATAACTCCTTTAGATTCCTTCTAATAGCGTATTATGGCCTATTGGTCTGGTGGATTCGCGGGAATTAAGCCCGCTCTTTCACCGCCGATTAGGGGAATGTATCCCTCACCAGCCAAATAGGTGGACAGGATGGGGGAATTCTCTCTGTGGGAAAACCGTTGGGTATGGGATAGGCTGAGAATCTGGAGAGCATAAATGACTACCATTCGTTCGAAACATACGCCCAGAAAGAGGGCCCGGACGCTGTGTAAGCGCTGCGGGAGCCGCATTCCGCCGACCGCGCGCAAGCACGACGATCCGTTCTGCTCTCGTGTCTGCGCTGAGGCGACCTATGGGACCCCGCGGAGCAAGTTGGTATTGCGCCTGCCGCTGCCCGCGCCGCGAGTTCGTACCCCTGAAGGCGGTCGCGCGATCCTTCATAGGTTGTTGAGAGAATCGACCCCCACGCCGCGATCTTCGGATAAGGAGTAGTTGGCGGTTGTTGAGAATTTAAACCGAGTCAGCGTCAAAACCGCTCGCTGAGATTTCTCCTCGCCCTTCTCTCGGGGGACGACTGATTGTCTATAGCCTAATTGTGCCGGTCGTCCTTTGTAGATCGTCCGGAGCGTAAATCACTCCTTGTTGCGGACGATCGCGGTCTTTTACGCAATCTTCACCTAGCCTTAGATCAACCTTCGCTCGTCGCAAGCCTCCGTCCAGGTATCGTTAGGTTAGCCGCCCTCGAGATCAGTACAACCCCGACGCGCCCGGATAGCCTCTCGCGGATGGCCAGCGAAAACGAGGCACACGTGGAAGGGATTTCGCGACTCACCAGGAAACGCCAAGACGATCCGGAGTCTGTCGGACCTAGAGGCAGCGAGACCTGGCGAACGGGCAGCATGTCCGCTCGCCGTGACATGATCGGATCCCCGAGCGATGCGGTGGGTCACGCCGAGCGGTCGCCTGCCCTCATGGTCACCAGCATCTGGCACCATGATCGGCACCAAACAGACATCCGCTGCATCCTCGCGCGATTAGAGTGGGTTGCGCTGTGAAGCGAGATCCGTTGTGAGGAGGACGTTCATGGCGGCAAGGAACAGGGGACTCCGTTTCATTGTTGTCCCTTCTCTTGCACTCGTCATGGTGACATCGGGTGGCGCTCCGCTAAGATCTCGGGTGCAATTCCAGGAGAGCCGTGTCGCCTCGGCCGAGTCCGAGTGCCGCCTGGGTGCGCAAGAGGACATCCGCCGCGTGGTTTTTATCCAATTCGATAACGTCCACTTCCGGCGGGATGTCCCGAAGGTTCCATCGGATCTTGAGCAGATGCCCCACCTCCTCAGCTTCATTACAGATAACGGGACGCTGCTGACCAACGACCACACGGTGCTCATCTCGCACACCGCGACGGGATTTCTCAGCACCATCACAGGGCTCTACCCCGACCGCATGGGGCAGCCCGTCAGTAACACCTACCGGTACTTCACTCCAACGGGCGCGAGCCGCAACGCCGTATCTTTTGCCTACTGGACAGCGCCGGTTTTTGACGTGAGTGGTGCGGGGCAGACCAACTTCACGCCGACGATGATCGATGAGCGCGGGAAGGTTGCCCCTGCACCCTGGGTGGCATACACGAGGTCCCATTGCGACGTCGGGATAGTCGGAATGGCGAATACAATTCTGGAGAACGTCGACATCGACATCCCCACCGTCTTCGGCCCCAACTCCCCCGAGGCGGCGGCCGTTCGCGCGAATCGAGACCAAGCCAAGGCCGATTTTATGGGAATCGGTGTTCACTGCGGACAAGAGAGTGGCTTATGCGCGGCCTCCGCCCACGCCCGACCGGATCTACTCCCTGATGAGCCGGGTGGGTACGACGGCTACATGGCTCTCTTTGGCCACAAGTACGTCGCGCCCGTCATCAGCCCTAGCCATCCCCTCACCGATATCAATGGCACCACGATTGCCGATTCGGCCGGACGTGTGGGCTTCCCCGGCTGGGACAGCCTAACCGCGGTAGTCGCCCTCGGCTACACGGCGACGATGCTAGAGGCCGGGATTCCTGTGACCTACACCTACCTCTCCGCGACGCATGACCAGAACCCGCCTCCGGCCCAGTCCCCCTTCCATTTCGCGTTCGGGCCGGGGGAAGCAGGATTCGTTGCGCAATTGCGCGCCTACGACGATGCGTTCGGGAAGTTCTTCGCCCGGTTGGCGGCACGGGGAATCACCACGCAAAACACGCTCTTTGTCTTCAGCGCAGACGAAGGCGACCACTTCGTGGGGGGGCCTGCCAGCCCATCGGGCTGCGACGGCGTCACGACGCCCTGCACGTATCCGGTGCTCGGCGAGGTCAACCTGAACCTTCGTGGGCTGCTTGCCACACAGCGCGGGAACACGACGCCATTTCAGGTCCATTCCGATTCCGCCCCCACGGTCTATATTGATGGTAACCCCGGTCCCTCAGACCCCGTGACGCGTCGCTTGGAGCAAGACGCGAGCCGGCTGACAGTCACGCATCCGATTACCGGTGCGGTGGAGTCAGTAACAGAAGCGCTTGCGGGTCCGGCGGAGATGAAGCTGCTGCATATGGTCACCTCCGACCCGCTTCGCACGCCAACCTTTACGCTGTTTGGCGGGCCCGACTACTTCTTCTTCAGGGGGGGCGCCGACTGTGC
This sequence comes from bacterium, assembly GCA_036393975.1. GTDB lineage: Bacteria > Sysuimicrobiota > Sysuimicrobiia > Sysuimicrobiales > Kaftiobacteriaceae > 13-1-40CM-64-14. Next base: position 20,168 of record DASWFZ010000225.1, read on the forward strand.
GTCCCCATGTGTCGCGGTCCAGCGGTCCTATGCCTGGAATCACGGGACTATCGACCCTGCAATTATGCAGACGTGGGTCGGTTTCGTAGGTCCCGGAGTGCGCCATGCCGGGCCAACGGATGAGGTCTGGGCGGACCATGCGGATATCCGGCCGACCATGCTCGCTCTCCTTGGACTCCAGGACCAGTACATATCCGATGGGCGTGTCCTGGCGGAGATTATCTCGCCTGGACGGTTACCCGACTCACTCCGCACGCGTCGCGAGACCTTCATTCGGCTGGCGACTCTCTATAAGAAGATCAATGCTCCCATAGGAGATCTCGCGCGGGCGAGCTTGTTTGTGTCCACCCGCGCGCTGGCTACGACAGACGAGCCCACCTATGCGCGGCTGACTCACCAGATCCAAGATTGGACGGCAGAACGCAATCGGCTGGCAGCACGCATGAAGGCCGCCCTCTACGCTGCTGCGTTTGGAAGCAACCCGGTCTCCGAGGGGGAGGCCCACGCGCTCATTGCGGCGGGCGAGAGCCTGCTCGATCGCGTTCAGACTGCGGCCGGATCCGAACCCTGAGGACGGGGGACTCGCAAGACACGCTTACGTGACGGGCTATCCCGGGATACGGAGGATCTCGATACACGTCCCGGGATATTTCGTGGGCGCGTGTTAGGCTCGAGGTCTCGACCTGCTCGGTCGATGGGTCAGTTTTCGATCAGTCGATAACCCACGCCTGGCTCGGTCACGACGTAGCGCGGGCGGGTGGGGTCTGCCTCCACCTTCCGCCGCAAGTTGCTGACGTTTACTTGCAGCAAGTGCCGCTGGTTCTGATAACCCGGTCCCCAGACATGGGTGAGTAAGTGTCCATGCGTCAAGACCTTTCCCGCATGGGCGATTAGGGCTTTGAGGATGCCGTACTCCACAGCCGTCAGGTCAATTTCCCGCCCTGCGATGAGCACGACGCGGCGGGCCAGGTCGACCGTAAGATCCCCAGTCCGGAAGATTGGTTCGGTGGGCTGGTGTGTCGCGTGGCGCACCGCCACGCGCATGCGCGCTGCTAGTTCCCCGGTCGCAAACGGCTTGGTAATGTAGTCATCCGCGCCCGCGTCCAGCGCGGCCATCTTGTCGTCTTCGTGGCTACGGACGGACAGGACGATGATGGGGGTGGTGCTCCACTCTCGGAGACGCCGGACCACCTCGATGCCATCGAGATCAGGCAGACCGAGGTCGAGGATAATCAGATCTGGGTGTTCGATTGTGACCGCAGAAATCCCGGCCTGCGCCGTCTCCGCTTCGATGACCGTGTGACCTTGTGAGGTGAGGGCGGCGCGCAGAAGGCGGCGGATTGCCCGCTCATCATCGACGACTAAGACCCTCAGACCTTGTTCGCTCATCGGGGATGCGCGCGGCCTCCTCTGGCGGGCCCCCGTCGAGCGGGAGGGTAAAGAAGACGGTCAAACCGCCCCCCGGGCGATTTTCCACCGTGATGTGTCCCCCGTGGGCTTCGACGAAGCCTCTGCAGATCGCTAACCCCAGTCCTGTGCCATTGTTTGCCCCGGTGCGACCGCGCTGGAATTTTCCGCTCATCTGTCCCAGATTGGATTCGGGGACGCCCGGGCCGCGATCCGCGACCATGATTTCCAGATTCCCCCCGACCGAGCGTGCCCGGATCGTGATCGCCGTCTCAGGCGGCGAGTACTTGACAGCGTTCTCCACGATGTTGGCGAGGACCCGGGTGATCAGCGCGAAGTCTACCGAGACCAACGGAATGTTCGGAGCCACGTCGACCTCGATCTTCCGTCCGGTCACGGCATCCCCGAGCTGCGACAGCGAGGTCCCAATGAGATCCTGGATGTCGGCGGGTGCCTTGCGGAGCCGCAGCGCGCCTCCTTGCAGGCGCGTCATGTCCAGGAGATCGCCCACGAGGCGGTTGAGTCGCTGAGCCGCTTCGCGCGCCGTTTCGAGCAGTTCGCGCCGTGTGGCGTCGTCGAGGGCGTTCCCGTTCTCGACCAGCGTGCTCAGCGCACCGGTGACCGCGGCAAGCGGCGTGCGCAAGTCGTGGGAGATGGAGTTCAGTAAGGCCGACTGGAGCCGCTCGGTCTCCTGCAGCACCTGGGTCCGTCGAGCCTCAGCGGCGAGCTGCGCGCGCTCGATCGCAACGGCCGCTTGGCTGGCGAAGGCTTCCATCAGGTGCCGCTGCTCCGGTCCCAAAGCGGGCAATGTATCTGCTGCCGGCAGAACGCCCAGAACTCCGCGAATGCCTTGGGCCGTTTTGAGAGGCAAGTACCGCGCCTTAGCTGCAGGCAGTGTTTCGGTCCCTCGCCCTGCTGGCTCGCCGTGCGCGAAAACCCAAGTGGCGACCGCGCGCTCGTTGTCGGTAAAGGGGAAGTCGCCACTTTGGACAACCATTTCGAGCTTCCCCTCGCCGGGGAGAAAAATCGCGACTTGGCGGCTGAAAACACTCGAGATGTGGCGTGTCACGGCGTTGAGAATCTCCTCCATGCTCGAGGCGGCCGCAAGGTCACGACTCAGGGCGTATAGCGCCGCTGTAGAGGCTTCCCGGGCTCGGGCCGCCTGAGCCTGCTCTCGAATCCGACTGGTGAGGGTGCCGATGACCAGTCCGACCACGAGCAGACCCGTGAGCGTCAGGAGAAACTGGGGACTGACAACCCCCCGCACGGTCAGGCGGGGGGCCACGGCAAGGTAGAAGGTCGCCGCACTCAGCCACGCGGCCAGGATGGCGGGGCCCCGCCCCCAGTAATACGCCACGATGACGACGACGAGCAGGTTGAGCGTGGTCAGATTGACCGGTTCGAGTCGGCTGGGAAAGACGGTACCAGATAACCCCACGGCGGATGCGATGACCAGCGCAAACGCATATGGCAGCAGGGCCACCGGTCGGCGGCGGGGAGGAGTTGCCGGAGACGCGCTCCGACCGGACGGGGTGCTGATTACGTAGACGTCGATGTTCTCCGTATGCCGGAGGATCCAATCCACAAGAGACCCGCGGATCAGGCGTTCAATGAATGGTCGCCGGGATGCGCCCGCGACGATTTTCGTCACATTGTGAGTGAGCGCGTACTGCACAATCTCTTGTGGCGGGCTGATGCCGGTGAGCGTCTCGGTACGGGCTCCCAGTTCCTCCGCCAGGCGCTGAGCGCGCACGATGCGATCCTTCTCTGCGTCGGGTAGTCGGCTGTACTCGGGGGTCTCCACGAATACCGCGATCCACTCGGCATCCAAGGTGGCGGCAAGGCGACGGCCTACGCGAACGAGGCGCTCGGCAATAGGCCCCGGCGCCAAGCAGACCAGCACGCGTTCGCCCGCGGGCCAGGGACCGGGAATCCCATGTGCCCCCATGTAC
>DASWFZ010000226.1:0-4471 GCA_036393975.1 bacterium
CGAACGGGCCAAGGACGAGGTCGGGGAGATTCCCACCGAAGAGGTCAAGGTCGCCGAGAGAATGGAGGCGATCCTGGACCTGTTGGCCCAACACCGGGAGGGTGTCCTCTTTTCCGACCTCTTTAAGGCCTCGACCACCAAATTGAACGTCATTGTCACCTTTCTGGCCCTGCTGGAACTGATCAAGAATCGGCGCATTCGCGCCCAGCAGCCCCAGAGGTTTGCCGCCATTCGCCTCATGCTGGTGGCGGCATGACCCTCCCTGCCGACCTGCCCCCGCAGCCCCCGGAGGTCGATCTCGAGGAGCTGAAGAAGGCAGCGGAGTGCGTGTTGCTCGTGAGCAGCGCGCCGGTGACCGTGGAACATCTGGTCGCCGCACTCGGGACCACCCCGCAGATCGTGCACGCGTTGGTGTGGGAGTTGCAGCAAGACTACGCCGGCCGAGGCTTGCAGATTCAAGCAGTGGCCGGGGGCTTCCAGCTCTGCACCCGTCCGGAGTTGGCCCCCTACGTCCAGCGTTTTCTCCAACTGGATCACCGCGAGCCGCTTTCGCGCGCAGCTTTAGAGACCCTCGCGATCGTCGCGTACCGGCAGCCGACCACCCGGGCGGAGGTCGAAGCCGTGCGCGGCGTCCGCAGTGAGCACGTGCTCGAGAGATTGCTGGAACGCCATCTCATTCGCGAAGTAGGGCGGAAAGCGGCCTTGGGCCGACCGATTTTGTACGGGACGACAGAGGGATTTCTGCGCTATTTTGGCTTAAAGAACCTGCACGACCTCCCCATCCTAGAGAGTGGCGACCCGCGGCAGGCCCTCGTCGCGCCCGCGATGCAGAGCTCGACGGGGGTTGAGTGACGCGCTGACGCCAGGGCAGGGGCGTAGTGCATGCGGATGTCTCATCGGTTGTACCGATCGCGCACCGAACGCTGGATCGCTGGAGTCTGCGGTGGGCTGAGCACGTACCTGGACGTGGACGTCAGCGCGTTACGGTTAGCGTTTGCGGTGTTAACCCTCTGGCATGGTTTTGGGCTGTTGCTCTACCTCCTGATCGTCGTGATCGTGCCGGAAGAACCCCTGCGGGAAGTGGCCAGCGCCCCAGGGTTACCCCTGCCGGAGCCTCCTGACGAGGAGCATCATCGCCGGGCGCGGACGCTCGGGACGATCCTGGTGTTCGGGGGCGCGTACCTACTCCTCAAACAAGCGCGTGTGTTTGAGTTGGTCCAACAGTCCTGGGTCGTGGGAGCTGTGCTTCTCGCCGGTGGGCTCGTGCTCCTGATACGGAAATCAGATCGGAGATCGTAAGATGCCCCCGGGATTCTCGCGAGATCGCATCGGCCCGATGCGGATCACACAAATGGGCCGCAGAGCGTTTGTCCTCACCGCTGTTCTCCTCCTCTGCGCCGCCCCAGCGGCTCCGGCAGCGTATCCGTTCACCGTAACCGACGCCCTCGGCCGTATCGTAACGCTCCCCGCTCCACCGCAGCGCATCGTGTCCGTAGCCCCCAACGTCACGGAGATCCTGTTTGCCCTCGGCGTGGACGAACGCATCGTGGGGATCAGTGACGCTGATGACTACCCACCCGATCGGCTCGCCGGGCGCGCACGGGTGGGAGGCGTGGAGTTGAACGTGGAGGCGATCGTCGGGCTCCGTCCAGATCTGATCGTCGGTGTGTCCGAACTGCAGCGCGGGCAACTTCTGTCCCTCATCGCACTCGGCCTGCCCGTCGTCGCGCTCCAGGCGCGGACCCTTCCGGACGTCTACGCGCAAATTGCGCTCCTGGGACACCTCACGGACCGGGACGACAGCGCGCGCAGAATTGTATCCGCGATGCGCGCTCGTGAGGAGGTCGTCACCGCGAGGGTCCGCGGCCGCCGTCCTGTCCGCGTCTACGTGGAGGTCTGGGGAGAGCCGCCGATTGCAGCGGGCAGTCTCACGCTCGTCGACGACCTCGTTAGTCGCGCGGGCGGAGCAAATATTCTCTCGGATCTCCCACACTGGCCGCAGGTCGGAGAGGAGATCGTGATCGCGCGCGACCCCGAAGTGATTCTGCTGACCTACCCGGGTCGCGTGCAACTGATGGGTCGACCGGCGTGGGGACACGTTGCCGCAGTGGGCTCCGGCCGCGTGGTGGAAGTTCCCTCCGCACTTATCTCTCGACCGGGTCCGCGCGTGGTCCTCGGACTGGAGATCCTGGCACACGCGATCCATCCGCAAGCTGGCCCGCCGTGACCACCGCTGGGACCAGAATCGTCCTCGAAGTCCGTGACGTGGCCTGCGCCTACGATGCTATCCTGGCACTTGACGGGGTGACCGTCGATGTCCATGCCAGCGAGATGCTGGGAGTCGTCGGGCCGAACGGAAGTGGAAAAACGACACTGCTGCGCGTCTTGGATGCGCTCCTCCGTCCTGCGCGAGGGGTAGTACGGCTGGACGGGGCAGACTTAGCGACGGTGTCCCGGAAGGCGGTGGCTAAAGCCATCGGGGTCGTCCCTCAAGCGTCGGCGCCCGGCTTTGGCTTTACCACATTGGAGATCGTCACGATGGGCCGCGCGCCGCATCTTCACCCCCTGGCACCGGAAAGTGCGGCCGACGGAGCCGCAGTCCGCCACGCTATGGAGCGGACGGACACGTGGCAGCTGCGCCACCGTCCAGTTGATAGTCTCAGCGGCGGAGAGCGCCAGCGGGTCCTGCTAGCGCGCGCCCTAGCACAGACCCCGCGCGTACTGCTACTCGATGAACCCACCGCCCACCTGGACCTGAAATATCAGCTGGAGATGATGGCGCTCGTCCACGCGCTGGCTCGCGATGGCCTCGCGGTTGTCGCGGCCGTACACGATCTCAATCTGGCTGCGCAATTCTGCGACCGAATGGTGGTGCTGAATCGCGGCCGCATCGCTGCCGCTGGCACTCCCGCGGAGGTCCTGACGGCTTCCACACTGTTGGCCGTCTACGGCACCGAGGTCGTCGTAGAGCGTCACCCCACCACTGGCCGGCCGCACATTGTGCCTCTGCGGCCGGCTGCGCCTCGTCCCACGGGGGTGCTATGACGTCGGCGCCGGCACGCCGCAAGCCCATCGTGGCGATCGATGGGCCGGTCGGGGCGGGAAAGAGTACCGTGGCGTGGGCAGTTGCCCGCCGGCTCGGGTTCCGGTATGTCGATACGGGCGCGATGTATCGCTCGGTCGCATGCGCGGCGCTGCAGCGAGGCATCGATCTCCACGACGAGGCAGCGGTGACTGCACTCGCGCGATCGCTACGCATCGAGTTCCACTCCGATGCAGAGGGACAGCGCGTGTGGGTCGACGGTCGCGATGTGACAGACGTCCTCCGATCGCCGGAAGTCAGTGATGGAGCGTCAATTGTGAGCGTCTACCCAGGAGTGCGGGAGGCCATGGTCGCCATTCAGCGCACTCTCGGCGCCCAGGGCGGCGTTGTCATGGAAGGCCGCGACATTGGGACCGTGGTGTTTCCCGACGCCGAGGTGAAAATCTTCTTAGACGCGTCGCTAGAGGAACGCGCGCGGCGGCGATACCGTGAGCTGCAAGCCAGAGGCGTCGATGTGGATCTCGACGCGGTCCGCCGGGCGGAGGCAGAGCGGGACCGGCGGGATCGAACCCGCGCGCATTCCCCCTTGCAGCGGGCACCGGGGGCTGTTGTGATCGATTCCACACAGATGCCGGCGGACGAAGTCATCGAGCGCATTGTACAACTCGCGCTGAGGGCTCAGACATGAGTGAGGTGGTCATGCCCGGAGCCAGATCTGTGCGCCGCTACCTGGGCGCGGTCGGCGGGAACCTGTGGTATCTCTTCTGGAAAACCCTTGTGTGGGTGGTCGCCAAGCCCGCTTTCCGGCTACGTATCGAGGGCCGCGAGCATGAGCCAGCGCAGGGGCCGTTCATCGTGGCCGCTAACCACGCGAGCGCTCTCGATCCGCCACTCGTGGGGACCTCGCTCCATCATCGTGCCTCCTATATGGGCAAGCATGAACTCTTTGCTGTCCCCATCCTCGGGCCCCTGTTGCACTCCATTGGCGTCTTCCCCGTCCGCCGCGGGGAGGCCGATCACCGGGCCATCCGGACGTCGCTGGACGTGCTGGCATCGGGCGGTGTCCTGGTGATGTTCCCCGAGGGCACACGCAGTGCGGACGGACGCCTGCAGAAACCCGAACCCGGCGCGGCCCTGATCGCCCTGCGCACAGGGGTGACGGTGTTACCTGTAGCCGTGATCGGGAGTTATCCGATCCTACCGAGGGGAACCCGCTGGCCGCGGTTTCAACAGATCACGGTCCGCATGGGACCGCCGCTCACCGTGCCCCGCAGCGTCGGGCGGCTTGATCGCCACGCGCTCGAGGAGTGGGGGGAACACATCATCGAGGCCATCGAACGCCTACTTCCTCCCGAGCAGCACCGCCCTCCCGTTCCGTGATCTCGCGGCGGCCATCGTGGTGGCAGGCAGGGGGTCCTCACGGCGCGG
>DASWFZ010000227.1:0-6234 GCA_036393975.1 bacterium
GGCGACGCGCACGGTACCGTACTCGCAGACACGGCCGAGATCATTGCGCCCCAAGTCCACCAGCATCACGTGCTCGGCGCGTTCCTTGCTGTCGGCCAGGAGTTGCGCCGCCAGGGCGCGATCCTCCTCATCCGTCGCGCCTCGGGGCCGCGTCCCGGCCAACGGCCGTGTCTCCACCACGCCGTCTTCCAGGCGGACCAACAACTCGGGCGAGAACCCCACAACCTGCACGTCGGCAAAGTCGAGGAAGAACATGTACGGAGACGGATTGACGGTGCGCAGCGCCCGATACAGATCCAGCGCATCCACTCCGTCGGCGGCCGCAGAAAACCGCCGAGACAACACGACCTGGAAGATGTCTCCGGCGAGAATGTACTCCTTCGCTCGCTCGACCGCACGCAGAAACGCGGACACCGGTAAATCGGTATCCATCGCCGGCGCGATCCGGCCTCTGGTAGGGGGCGGGGTCACCGGTGTGCGGAGGCGCTCGTGCAGCGCTTCGACCTTCTCGACCGCGGCCCGATACGCGGCTCCGCCGTCGCCGTCCACTACAGCGTTCGCCACGATCTTCATCGTGTGCCGGACGTGGTCGAAAATCACCACCGTATCGGCTACGACCAGGTAACACGTGGGCAGCCCTCGGTCGTCAGGGGGGCGGTGGGGCAAATGCTCCCACGACCGCACCACATCGTACCCGAAATACCCCACGGCCCCCCCGGTAAACCGCGGTAGGGCCGGATCCGACACCGCCTGGTGTTGATGCAAGATGTCGCGCACAACCTCTAACACGTCCGCTTTCTGCTGTTGGCTCCCACTCGCTGTGCGGATGTCAACCTGGTCGCCCCGTGAGGTGATCGTCATGACCGGTCCGCTACCAATGAACGAGTACCGCCCGATGCGCTCGCCGCCTTCGACGCTCTCGAGCAAAAACGCATGCCCGTCAGCTCGCATCTTCATGAATGTCGAGATCGGCGTCTCTAGATCCGCGGGCAGTTCACACCACACCGGGATGAGCGTGCCCCCCCGGGTTCGACTGAGGAACTCTGTCTTGCTCGGTTCAATCTCCAGCACAGTCGACACCGCGCGTCACTCTTCCGCGCGGTCGGCAGAGGCCCGCTGCCGACTCCGCGTCAATAACGTCTCTAGCGACTCCTCGCCGTCCAGAGCCCGCTCGAGATGGTCCAGTTCTTGTCGAAAGCGCTCCAACGCGCGCTTGAGGGCGGCGCGGTTTCCCCGGCTGATCTGCACCCACAACTGCACAGGACCCCGGGCCACTCGCAACAGGCTGCCAAACGTGGGCCCGCTGATACCAATCGCCCGATCTCCGGTCGCCGCCACGGCGGCGATGGCCACTAGATAGGGAAGATGGCTGATCTGCGCGACCAGTTCGTCGTGATCATCAGGAGACATCAGCACCGGCTGCATGCCGAGATCTTCGATCAACGCTGTCACGACGGCCACGGCGGCGGGATCGGTCTGCGCGGTGGGCGTCAACAGAAACGGCCGCCCAGAGAGCAGGGCGGCATCGGCCATCCCCGCGCCATACCCCTCGGAGCCGGCCATCGGGTGTCCCCCGATGTACCGCACGCGCGAGGGCAGCCGCTCGTCCAGGACGCGCACGATCGCAGCCTTGGTGCCTGCGACATCAGTCAGAATACTGCCGCGCTTCATCACGGCGGCCGTCTGGACCGCCGTCTGGATCACCGAATCGGGAGGCACGGCGATGACCACCAAGTCTGCCTCGCTCAAAACCGCGAGATCCGTTCCGCCCGCATCGATCGCCCCGCGGGTGCGGGCCACGGCTACCGCGTCCGGATCGGTGTCCACCCCCACGACCTGCGCCGCCGCTCCGCGTTGGCGGAGGGCCAGCCCGATCGAGGCGCCGATCAACCCGACCCCGACGATGCCCACCACAGGCAAGCGCTCTGTCATCGGATGCGCCTCCAGACCTGCCGCGCGTTCTGAGGAGCGGGCGTCGCTGGCATTAGCGCGCCCGCGCCGTGGATTGCACGGCGCGTCCTAGCGCCCGGCTGAGCGGGTCGATCTCGGCCATCAGCGCGCGGAACTCCTGCGGGGTCAGCTGTTGGGGCCCGTCGCTGAGCGCGCGTTCGGGATCGGGGTGGACTTCAATGATCAGTCCATCCGCTCCGGCGGCCACCCCGGCCCGTGCCATCGGCCCCACGTATTTGCGCTTGCCGGTACCCTGGCTGGGATCGACGATCACCGGTAGGTGCGTGAGTTCTTTCAGCACGGGGACAGCGCTGAGATCCAGCAGGTAGCGGGTGTAGTTATCGAAACCGCGGATCCCCCGTTCGCAGAGCACGACGCGGTAGTTGCCTTCATTCATGATGTACTCGGCTGCCAGCAGCAACTCCTGAATCGTGGCACTCGGCCCGCGCTTAAGAAGCACGGGGAATTTGGCGCGGCCGGCTTCGCGCAGCAGCGTGTAGTTTTGCATGTTGCGGGCGCCGATCTGGATCATGTCGGCGTATTTGCAGACCAACTCGAGCTGGGCGGCGTCCATCGCCTCGGTTACCACCGGCAACCCGATCTCTTTGCGCGCCTGGGCGAGATGGCGAAGGCCTTCTTCCTCCAGCCCTTGGAAGGAATAAGGAGACGTGCGGGGCTTGAATGCGCCGCCCCGGAGCATCACCGCCCCGGCAGCCTTCACCGCCTTCGCCGTCGCGACGATCTGCTCGAGGCTCTCGACCGAGCACGGACCCGCAATGACGGTGACGGCGCCATCGCCAAATCGCACGCCGCTGACTTCGACGACAGCGTTCTCGGGCTTAAACTCCCGGCTGACGAGTTTGAACGGCTGCAGGATCGGGACGACCCGTTCCACTCCCGGCGTGGCCTCTAGCGACTGGCGGAGGAGTTCTTTGGTGTGACTGTCCCCCACCACGCCGATGATGGTGCGTTCCACGCCCTCGGACAGGTGCGTCCCCAGTCCGGCCTCTTGGATTTTCTTGACAACCGCGTCAACGCGCTCGCGCGGCGCGTGCGGCTCCATGACGACGATCATAGTTTCGCCTCCGCCAAAGATGCCCATGGGACCTGCTCGCCTTCGTTCGTCATGCTGATCCCCCTCGCACGTCATGCCACCGTAAACCTGTACGCCAAAAGCAAAACACCCCTCACCCCACAGAGGGGCGAGAGGTGTCTGACAGCTCCCGCGGTGCCACCCAGCTTCCGGCCCGCGCGTGCGCAGGCCGACGCTCATCACGGAACCGCATCAAACGCGATTCCGTCTCCTTTGGTTACGGTGGAGTGCCGGCGCAGCCTACTGGGCTGTCGTTCGGTGCGCGCCTCCCGAGTCCATTCCCTCGTCTCCGCGCGGCCGCTTTCTCACCACTCGCGGCTCTCTCCACGGCGCGGCGACGGGTACTCTCTCGGTCATCGGCAATATGAAATTGAGTAAAAGGGATTATAGCATACCTATCGACAAATAACCTATGTTTACGTCTAAACTGGTCGCCTTCCAACGAGACTGAAGTAGGCGATATGCCCAAAGAACTCGTGAGACTCAGCCCGACGCCGAGCCTCGGCTTTGAGCGCGGCGGCCGAGTCGGCACCGATCCGTCTGGAAGAAACGAGGAAGTCAGCACCACGGTCGATGAGAGTTAGCATGTAAGACGGAGCCGAAGTTTCCACGTAGCCATGGCTGCGAAGCCTCATGACTTCGAATCCAGCCGATCGGACAAGCTTCGGAAGCCTCCGGACGAGCCATCGGTCATGAACCAGTCCAGCAATAGCTGCGTCGACACAGACCTGTAACGGGTCGGAGTCACCTGCTGCGACCGTTGTTGTGGCGTAATCACCGTCGAAGATTGTCACCCAGCCGCCTGGGTGAAGGACTCGCAAGCCTTCCGCCAACGCGCGCTCTGGTTCAGGGACATGACAGAGGGTGGTGTGGTAGACAACGACGTCAAATGTTTTCTCCTCGAACGGTAAGGATCGCCCATCGGCCACTTCAAATGACAAATTCTTTAGTCCCCTTCCTAGTTCGCGGGCCTTCGAGAGGAAGAAGAGAGAAGGATCAACCCCCACAACCTCAGCCACGCTGGGCCACCGGGCCAGCGTCCGGGTCACCGCTCCCGTCCCACATCCCACCTCCAGAACCCGCGCCGCTTTCGGGAACTCAATGTCGGAAATATAGGCTTTGAGCATGGCTTGCTGCTGAGGATCGGCGGCACGGAGCTCCATGACGCCAGCAAGTCGTTCCTGGACCGCAGGCTCAACCTCAGTTATGGTGGCGTAGAGGTCTGGCATGCATATCCCCTCCATTACATCGCAGTGGTGTGTCTGGCTCTGGCTGCGCAATCAATCTGCCGACCGTGTTTTCAAGCGCTTCCTGCGTGCATCCGCCCACCCGACACCAGCACCGATTGCCTCTCGGAGACGATCGGCGAGCTGCGCCTCGTGGTACTGGATGTGGCGAATGTTGACGATCTGGTGCTCCATCTTGGGGATCTTGTACCAGCTAAACCCGCTCTGCGGAGCCGTCAGGTCGAGCGCATCGACGGCATCGTCAATCATTGACTCGCAGATGCGCCAGTAGGCCAGCACCTCCGCTTTGGAATACACTCGCCAGGTCTTCCGCCATCTTTCCATGTGCTGGATCCCCCGCTGATGATGTTCCCAAGGACGGAAGATCCGGTTATTCGCCTGGAGATACAGGTGTGTATAGAAAAGCGTATGGTATGCGATGCGCCAGTATGGATTGGCATGACCGTGGCGGATGGTCCATAGGTCGTCGGGGCAGCGGCGAATGGCTGTCCGCAACATCCTCAGGCAGGCATGATACTGGCTCTGCACCGCGGATTGCAGCGCCTCCATGGAGATCGGACTGTCACCTGACCGTTTCCGCTGATCCATAGCACGTCTCCTGATAAGAGGCACCTTCGTATCTCAGATCAAAATCGCTCTACACGCACAACAGGGCGTGGGGGCGAGTCGCCGATCTACGGCCGATCCGGGCAGATGAGAGAAGCCAGCCCTACGATTTCCCCGTGAGCTCCTGCAGCGTGTGCGAGAATTCCGGAAACGAGACCGAGATCGCTTCTGCTCCCTCCACCACGACCGGACCTCGGGCCAGCAGCCCGGCGACGGCAAACGCCATCGCCACGCGATGATCGCCGCCTGCGTCGACGCGCCCCCCGCGCAACCGGCTCCCGTAAATCTCCATCCCATCTGGGCGCTCCTCCACCTCGCCCCCCAGCGCCCGCAGTCCCCGGGTGAGTGCTCCAATCCGGTCGGATTCTTTCACCCGCAGCTCTGCCGCGTCAGTGATGCTGGTCGTGCCTGTGGCAGCCGTAGCCGCCACGCACAAGACCGGGAGTTCGTCGATGAGCCGGGGAATCAACGCGCCCCTGATGCGGATGCCGCGAAGGGGGCCGCCACGCACAGTCACGCGGCCTACGGGCTCGCCTCCCGCTTCACCGGTCTGCTCCATCACGAGATCCGCCCCCATCGCTTGGAGCATATCCAGCACTCCGGTGCGCGTCGGGTTCAAGCCCACGTCTTCCACCGTCAGCTCTGATCCCGGCAGGGCGGCGGCGGCCGCAAGGAAGAACGCCGCTGAGGAAATGTCTCCTGGCACATCCACTGCCCGTGCCGATAAGGGCCCGGGCGTGAGGTGGACGACCAAACTCTCCCGGCTGATCCTGGCCCCGAACCACTCCAACATGCGCTCGGTGTGATCTCGCGACTGTGTGAGCTCGACAATAGACGTCGGCCCCTCGGCCAGCAGGCCGGCCAGGAGCACCGCCGACTTCACTTGCGCACTGGCAACGGGCAGCGTGTACGTGATCCCCCGCAGCGGCGCCCCCGAGATACGCAACGGGGGCAACCGCCCGCCTCCCTCCGCGATGACGTGCGCTCCCATCTGTGCCAGAGGCGCGATCACACGCTCCATGGGACGCATCCGCAGCGATGCATCGCCGGTAATCTCACTAGTAAACGGCTGCGCGGCAAGGATGCCGGCCAGCAAGCGCATGGTCGTCCCGGAGTTTCCCGCATCCAGGACCGCCGACGGCGCACGCCACTGCGGACCGCGTCCGTGTATGACGACGCGGTCGCCACGATCATCCACATCGACCCCCAGCGCCTGCAGGCAGCCGAGGGTGTGCAGGCAGTCGTCGGCGTGCAAGAAGTTGTGGATGACGGTGTCGCCGCGGGCCAGCGCGCCGATAAGCGCCCCCCGGTGGGAGATGGACTTATCCCCGCTGACGC
>DASWFZ010000228.1:0-3713 GCA_036393975.1 bacterium
CGTCGCGAGGACTGGAACAAATCGCGCGGCGCGCTGCCGTATTCGCTCGACCAGATCCGGATCCACGGTGTTATCCATTCCCTTGAACTCCCGGCTGCTGCCGATGACGCACGTCCCATCCCCTCGAGGCTGCACGATCGTCCGCACGCCGTGCGCATCCGGCTGCGCGCTACCGCTCACATCGAGGTAGCCCGCCTCGAGCACGGGGCGCCTGATGGGGGAAGTCTCCATGATCAGCAGGTGACCACGGCGCGGAATCACAGGGATCTCCACCCCCACAAGCTCGCCGATGGCGGGGGACCACACCCCGCAGGCACACACCACGACTGGCGCGGCGATGCCCTCGGTTGTCGTCTTCACGCCGACTACCTTCCCGTCTGTCACGGTAACCGCAGTGACGGGAGTCCTAGTGAGCACCTCGCCCCCGCGGGCTCTTACCGCCCGAATCAACACTTCACACACCTGTGGCGCGTGCACGGTCCCTTCGTCGGCGCAGTACGTCGCCCCGATGATGTCGCGGGCGATCTCACGCTCGAAATCTCGCACAGTAGGTGCCGTGAGGAGTTCCACTGCGGCCCCGCCGGAGATCGCGACGTCTGCTTGCCGCCTCAGACGCGCCAACTCATCCGAGGTGGTCGCCAGAATCATCCCCCCGCTGCGGTGCATCTCCACGCCAGCGTCGGACGCCAAGCGTTCGTACAGTCTCCGGCTCTCCAGCGCACGGGCCACCTCCGCAGGGGTCTCCTTATCATGGATGATCACCCATCCGCCGCTGGCGGAGGCGGTCCCCGATGCCACGTCACCCCGCTCCACGATGGTCACCCGATGGCCCTCGGCAGTCAGGAAATACGCCGCCGTGCAGCCGATGATCCCGGCGCCGATCACCACCACATCACTTAAGCGCGGCATCGGTTCTCAGTTTCGACGTGCCGACAAATCCTACCCCTCGGGTAATTGGCGGCCTCGTTTCTATGACATCCGGCCATGCACGATCCCCGACGGATGCTAGGAAAGCGGCGGCAGAATCGGGAAGAAGGCGCCTCGTCCCGCCATCGTCGGGGATGAAAGAACCAGAAGCACAGGGCGAGGAGTTCGTCGATAGCTACACTGGCGGAGGTGGAAAACATGAACGAAGTAATCCACTTGTCAAAGATCCAGGTCATCCAAGAGAAGAGGCCAAAGCGTCGCGCCTATATCGCGGATTTCCCTCAACCGGTGTACTTTGGTGT
The DNA here is from genome assembly GCA_036393975.1 of bacterium. Lineage (GTDB taxonomy): Bacteria > Sysuimicrobiota > Sysuimicrobiia > Sysuimicrobiales > Kaftiobacteriaceae > 13-1-40CM-64-14. Next base: position 1,230 of record DASWFZ010000228.1, read on the forward strand.
GCACGCCGGCGTTGCAGCATTCTACAAGATGACACCCGACGAGCCTCTGCCTTCCACCTTGGACTACTTGGTGGCGGCCGCCGCGGGCTGACTGACCGGAACCCTCGCGGGCGCGCTGGAAGCGCGCGGAATCCCCAGTTACCCGGACAAGCTCAGGACTGACGCGGAGGGGACGATTACGGCTCCTGAAGGCGTCATGAAGGTCACGCACATCCGGGTTCGGTATCATCTCAAAATCCCTCACGGCAAGCGCCCCGAGGCCGAGCGGGCCCTCGCGGTCTTCGAGCGGGGATGTCCTGTTGCACAAACGCTAAAGGGATGCGTAAGGATCGAGCACTCGGCGGAGATCGAAGAAGAGTCCCGTTAACGTGAGCTAATGCCACGCTCCGAAGCACGCCTGGGGCTCTTAGGTCCTGTAGCATGGGCGGTGGAATGTGATGTGGACATGATGCCCTCTGAGGGCATAGATCTAAAGACAGACGGGGAATCTGGACCGTTGGTGCACTGAACTTGATGCGGGAGCGCTGCGTTTGGAGAATCGAAAAAGAGGGTCTTTTCACCCGTTCTCTGGCGCATCGCTGTTTCTCGGAGGTGGGTTCAGGGTATGCGGATTATCGGAAGGGAGCTAAGCGTAGTCCTGTTAGTCCTGCTCATGGTTGGTTCCGCTGGAGCCCAGGCGGCCATGCCGCTTGCGCGGATTTACGTGGCAGACGCGGGGAACAACCGGATCGTCCGGGTGAACGACATGACCGGCGCCGGCTGGACCACCTTTGGCATCAGCGGCCACCAAGTCAACCAATTCCTTGGCCCGACGGGCATCTTCGTCCGTCCCTCCGGCCAGATCTTCGTTGCCGACTCGGGCAACGATCGCCTGGTGCGCATCAACAATATGACCGGCGCAGGCTGGATCACAGTTGGCCCCGGCGGTACCGCGCCCACGCAGTTCCACGTGCCTGTCGGTCTCCATGTGAGCTGGAAACTTCAGATTTTCGTCGCGGATTTGGGCGCGCAACGCCTCGTGCGCATCGATGATATGACCGGTGCGGGTTGGACCGCGTTCGGCAGCAAGGGCAGCGGACCCAGGCAGTTCATGGCCCCCGCGCGCCTCTTCGTGGGTCGCGGCGGGCGGATCTATGCCGCCGACCTCACCAACCATCGCATCGTCCGGATCAACGACATGAGCGGCGCTGGCTGGGTGGCGTTCGGGGATAATGGCCCCGGCGTGAAACAGTTCTCTCGCCCCGCCGGCATCTTCGTCAACCCCACCGGCCAGATCTTCGTCGCCGACTCGGGCAACGATCGCCTCGTGCGCATCAACGATATGACCGGCGCGGGCTGGACCACGTTTGGCACCACCGGCCACGGGGTCAACCAGTTCTTCCGCCCGACTGGCGTCTTTGTGAGCGACAGCGGCCAGATCTTTGTTGCCGACTCGACCAACAACCGTATCGTGCGCATCAACGACATGGCCGGTGCCGACTGGACCACGTTCGGGGCCCAAGGCAGCGGGCCCAGTCAGTTCTCCGTGACGCAGGGCATCTTTCTCCGCTAGCGCCCCCAAGAGGTCTTTCTGCTGGCGTGTCTCACACATAGCCGGAGCACGCACGGAGCTTGGGCGGAACAGGCGACCCCTCCCGGGACGGTCTGGTCAGGATTTGGTACGATGAGGTGGAGATGACTCTCGAAGAAATCAAATCCCTCGTGGAGTCCGACCGCGTGCGCCTCGAAGACATCGGGAGGTATCTTTGACTTTTCCGCCAAACAGGCGCGCATCGCCTCGCTGGAGGAGCAGATGCTGCGCCCCGATCTCTGGAGCAACCCTGAGCAGGCCAGAAAACCCGGACAGGAACTGAGCGCTCTGCGGTCTCAGGTTGAAAGTTTCGCGGGTCTGAAACGGCAGATCGACGACCTGATGGTGCTAGCCATTCTTGCCGGCGACGACCCGACCGGTCTCGATGCGGGCGAACTTGCGGTCGAGGCGCAGCAGGCGCATCAGAGACTCCAGCACTTTGAACTGATGACACTCCGGGGGACGAGCACAACTCTACGTGGCGCGGGCAAAATTGTGAAACCCCGTACCAGAAACCGTGGTGGGCGGTGCAGGACTTGAACCTGCGACCTCATCCATGTCAAGGATGCGCTCTAGCCACCTGAGCTAACCGCCCGCGCGGACTCATTATAACTGAGCGCGGCGGGAGCACGGAATAGCACTCGGTCTCGCGCCCCGCCGTATCGATCTCGATCACGTGTCATCGTTCACGCGTCAGGCGTGTCGGAGTCCCCTGGAGGTCCACCGTTCGAGCGCCCGCACCCCCAGCGAACCAAGCAGGGTCATCATGAGGTACAGGAGAGCGACCATATTGTAGGTCTCAAATGAGCGAAACGTCCGCGCGTTGAGGAGACTGCCAGAATAGGTGAGCTCCTGCACGGAGATGACGGACGCCAGCGACGAGTCCTTTAACATGGACACGAAGTCGTTGCCTA
>DASWFZ010000229.1:0-46946 GCA_036393975.1 bacterium
CGACAGTGTCCGTGCCCGTTGACGTGCAAGACGAGCGCTTGTCTACAGCGGAGGCTGAACGGTCGCTGATTGCCGCGGACATGCGCCGACGGCGGCGTCGGGCGGTGCGTGATGCCGTCGCGGCCGCGATCATGCTGCAAACCTACCTCGACCGCAGGCGTTGACACCTCCCAGGAGCCGGTGCTACGCTCACGGGCGATGCGTGGCGTCTCAGTCGACATCGCTGTGATCGCGCTACGAAGGTTGGTGCAGAAGTCGAGATGAGTTCCCGACGCGGGGTGTACACGTGACAGAACGTGGCGAGGCGATCACCTTGCTCGACGAGAACGGGACAACTCATGAATTCAATCTCGTCGATATTGTGGAGGTCGATGGCCAGCGATACGCGATCTTGCAGCCGGAGAATGAAGAACCCGCGGAAGTGTTCCGTGTCGAGGGGGACACCTTGGTTGCGGTGGAAGATGAGGTTGAGTTTCGCCGTGTGGCCGCCGCGATCGAAGAAACTGAGGAGTACGACGACGTCGAGATCGTTGGGGATGAGGTATCTGACAAACGTCTCGGCGGCGGGAAGCAGAATGGCGGCCGGCGGGTCATGTAGCTGCCGCCGCAGCTTGTGAGCCAGTCCCCCCTGTTCCCTCCTGATCTCTCTCGCCCTGCCATCCGTGTTGGCCTCTTTGTGCTGGCACTGTCCATCCTGGTCGTCGCCGCCGCAATTCGACCGGTGAGTTTGTCTGGTGCTCCCCGCGTGGTCGTCATCCCGTCCGGGGCACCATCGAGTGCAATCGGCCAAATCCTGCGTGAGGCGGGGATCATCCGCAGCGCTTCCGATTTCGTCCTCACGGTTAGAATCCGTGGCCTCAGTCACTCCTTGCAAGGGGGAGAGTACCGCCTGTCGCCTACGATGAGCTTGTTGGCCGTCGTCGATGTCGTTTCACGCGGCCAGGTCCTCCTGCATGCGGTCACGATTCCGGAGGGACTCACCGCTACGGAGGTCGTCGACGTCTTGGTGGACAGAGGGCTCGGCGAGCGAGAGCCGCTGACGACAGTCGTCCGCCACGGGGCCGATCTCTACACGCTCGCATTTCTCGACGGCGCGGTGGGGGGATCGCTCGAAGGCTTTCTGCTCCCCGACACCTACCAGGTCCCCCGCGGCTTGCCGGCACGCGACGTTGTCGGAGTCTTCTTGGGGCGGTTTGGCCGGGTGATTGTGCCCCTGTGGGAGGAGCGCGGGGGCGGGCGATCGCTGCGCGAGATTATCACCATGGCGTCGCTGGTGGAACGTGAAGCCCGTTTGTCCGACGAGCGCGCGCTGATCGCGGGGGTGTTATACAACCGTCTGCACCGCCGCATGCTCCTCGAAGTCGATGCAACCGTCCTCTACGCATTGGGGCGGCACAAGTCTGTTGTGACGTACAAGGATCTGGAAGTCGTATCACCTTACAACACCTACCGGCATATCGGGTTGCCGCCCGGACCGATCGCGAATCCTGGCGTGGCTGCTATCGAGGCGGCCTTGACGCCCGCGGTGACAGACTACCTGTACTACGTGGCGCGCGCGGATGGCTCTCACGTGTTCAGCCGCACCTATCAGGAACACCTAGCCGCAGTCCGCCGCCAGCGATCGCTTCCATGATCCTCCGCTGGCTCACGCCGGCGTGGCACGTCACCTCCGTAGAGAGGGTCGATCCCGACCGTTTAATCCGTGATGGGATTCGTGGCGTCGTTCTCGATCTGGACAATACCGTGGTCGCCTGGAATGCGTCTGCTCCCACTGAACCTGTCCGGCAGTGGGTGGATCGGCTGCGCCGCGCGGGTTTGAAAGCATGCATCGTCTCAAACAACTTCCGGGGTCGCCCTCGGGCCATCGCCGAAGCGTTGGGCATCCCCGTTGTCCTCGCGGCGGTGAAACCGATTCCGTGGGCGTTTCGGAGGGCGATGACCATCATGGGGATCCCCGCCCGCCAGACCGCGCTGATTGGTGACCAGCTGTTCACCGATATCCTGGGCGGGAATCTGGTGGGGATGTATACGATTCTGGTAGACCCGCTCTCCTCGCAGGAGTTCCCCACGACCAAATTGGTGCGCCGACTCGAGCGGTTGGTGCGCGCTCGCGTGATCGACCGGATCCGCGCCCGCTAGAGGGTTTGGATAGGAGGTCAGGAGGGCCCGCGACTGCTCGGCTCCACTGTGTCGGACGCTCCGAAGGCGACTACGAGAGGTACAGGCGGGCATAGCGAACTCGGAGCCCGTAATGCGCACCATCACGGGGGGGAAGGAATTCGGGCCATACGTCCATTTCATCGCGGCGCTAGCTCTGGTTGCCGCTGTGGTGGGGAACGTTCCTGCGGCTGGGGCGGCGTCGCAGTTTGAGATGGGGCGAGAGGCCCACTTAGCCGGGCACTACCAAGACGCCGTTGCTGCGTTTCGCACCTACCTCGCACAACATCCGAAAGACGCCGACGCGTGGGGGTGGCTGGGAGCGTCCTACTTCCAGCTGGGCTCCCTCGGGAGCGCGATTGCCGCGTTCGAACGCACGATGGCATTACACCCGTCCGGGGAGGTGGCACTCTGGTTGGGAGCAGCCTACGCTCAAGCGGGAAATGCCGAGGAAGCGCGCGTAGCCTTCATCCGAGCGAGCCAAAGTTCCAGGCCACAAACGGTGCTACTCGCCCGACAGTGGCTCCGGGCCGCGTCCGTCCACAAAGACGCCATCCTCACCGGCGAGCCCAATCTGGATGCGTACGCGTACGTGATCCGCTGGTACAATCCTCGTCTGGAGAGTACTCAAGTCGAGGCAATCGCCCGCAGTGTGCTGCACTACTCCGCGGCATACCGCGTGGATCCGCGGCTGGTCATGGCGCTGATCATTGTGGAATCGGGGTTTCAGACCGATGTGCGATCTCCGGCAGGGGCCTACGGTCTGGGCCAATTGATGCCCGAGACCTCGCAAGGGATGGGTATCAACCCCGCCGATCCGGTGGGGAATGTGTACGCGACGGTGCGGGTCTTGCGCGCCGCTCTCGACCGGTTCGGGGGAGATCCCCAATTAGCCCTCGCCGCCTACAACGCGGGACACCATGCGGTCAGCAAGTACAATGGGATTCCACCGTTCTCCGAGACCCAGTGGTACGTCTACAACGTGATGACGCTGTATCGTCGCCTCGGCGGCAGTTAGACCCCGTGCGCTCTGCCGGCGAACTCAGGCCCCCTCCTCAACATCCCTCGCGCTTTGGCGAATATCACCCGGTGGCCGATTTAGTTTGGGGCAGGTGACGGGCGTTAGCCCCACCGAGTAAACCACGTCCGTGCGCGAGTTAAGAAAATACACATTCAGGTCCTACTCCGCTCACTTTCATGCCTGGTTGTAGGTTTTGGCACGTAAGTTGCTGCAAATCTCCATAGAACCAGCGGGGGCCTTTGCCACAAAAAGCGGGGGCCTTTGCCAGAAAAAGAGGGAAGAAGCCCTGGTTTAGCAGGAGTCTTGAGGACTGTGTCGTATCTTGCAAATTGCTCAGCAGTTTGTTAGAATTCGAAACCAGTCCTCACGATAAAGGCTAACCCAGGGTGACCTGGGGGCGCAAAGCTACGGGGCCTGCCGGTGGAGATTACCGGAAGGTCGGCCGGGTTGCCGAACGAGGCGTCTTGTTTCCTCCCTCCTCCGGCAGCCCTCCTAAAACCCGGTCGACTGGTTGAGTACGGCCAGGTACCCGAGCGTTGGTGCCCCTCTGCCCAGGGCATCATAAGGAGGCGTGCGTATGGGACGCAGAGCTCTGGTCGAGGAAGTCCGGGAGGCCGCTCCCGCAGACGACATCGGCGCGTTGTTTCGCGCCTACCGCGCCACACGCACGACTGACCTCCATGCCCGTCTGACCACCCTGTTCATGCCGCTGGTGCACCAGGTGGCGCGCCGCTATGGACGCTCGGGGATCCCCACAGACGATCTCCATCAAATTGGCTACATCGGCCTGATGAATGCCGTCAGCAACTTCGACCCCGGCCGCAGCGTGAAGTTTGAGACGTATGCGCGCCACCTGATCGCCGGGGAAATCCGCCATTACATGCGCGATCAGGGGACGACCGTGCGGCGCCCGCGGTGGTTGTACGAGATGGACCACCGCATTGCGCGCGCGATGACCGACTTGACCCAGCGCATTGGCCGGCCCCCCACCTCCGCCGAAGTCGCGCGTGAGATCCAGGTGGCCGAAGGAGAGGTCTCCGAGGTTTTGCAGGCGCGCGAATCGCTCCGGTTGGTGTCGTTGGACGAGGAGCGCGAAGGCGATGACGGCGCGCCGATTGCCCAACGGGACCGCATTTCGACGAAGCACGCAGCGGGAGCGCTGGGGGTCGAGGATCGCGTCTTGATCAACGATGCCGTCGAACGACTCTCTGGTCTGCAACGCAGGGTGATCTACTACCTGTTCTACCTGGATTTGACCCAGACGGAAGCAGCTCGGAAGCTAGGGATCTCGCAAAAACACGTATCGCGCGTGATGCACGCCGCGTTGCGTCGGCTGCGAGAAACAATGCACCCGGAGGCCGTCTAATGGCGCCTGTTGACGTGAGGGGAGGACTCGACGTGAAGACCGAGGAGAGCATGGTGGCACCCGATCTCCCGATCTACCCCATCCGCACCGTGGCCCGGCTGACCGGCGTGGATGCGCGGCGGATTCGGGCGTGGGAGAGTCAGTATGGTCTACTCCACCCGGCACGGACGCGGGGGGGGCATCGGCTGTTCAGCCAGCGCGATTTGGACTTGATCCGGCGGATCAAGCGGCTGATCGATGAAGAAGGGTTGCGGCTGCAGGGGATTCGCCTGCTGTTGGAGGCTGAGTCTGCCCGCACCGACGGCAAGGCAGGGTAAGCGATGGCGTGGAGACGGCGCGCCCCCAGACACCGGGGGCTGAAGATCGTCGCTCCAGGTTGATCGCGGATCGAGTGAGTGAGGTGCCAAGATGGCCGCAAGCGTGAAGGACTTACTGCGATCATTGGTGGGCGGGATCGAGGGGTTGGTGGGCGCGATCGTGGTCGGCATGGATGGCGCTGCGATCGAAGCCCTGAAGGTCGATCCCAACTTCTCGGTCGAGGAGATCGCCCAAGAGGGCGCGATCAGCAGTAAGGTGCTCGACTACATGTGCCAGAAAGTGGATGGAGGCCCGATCGACCACGTCATGCTGGTCGCGGAGCGCTACATCATTCTCCTGGCCATGGCCGGGCAAGACTATTACGTGGGCATCGTCATCAACCCCCGTGGGAACGTCGGCAAGGCCCGGTTGCAGCTCCGCCGATTCATGCCTGAAATTGCCTCGGTGCTCAACGCCGGGGTCATGTAAGCCTCGGCCGGGATCGGAGAGTGGTAAGTGAGTGAACCAGTCACCGGCCACGCCATGCGGCCGGAGCGGGGGGAGTCAGTCGTCGCGCCGGCATCACAACACGCCAACGGGCCAGCGGACACGGAGGGGAGCGAGGGCGCGGTGGTGGAGGTCGTGGGCGCGGGGCTGCGGGGCATCCTCGACGCGCTTCTGAAAGTGGACGGGGTCACCGCCGCGCTGGTGGTTGGACGCGATGGCTTCGTGATCGAGTCGGCATCGGCCGATACGCTCGATGCCGATGCGGTCGGCGCGATTACGGCCAGCAGCCTGGTGGCCTCCGAATCGATGGGGGATGCGCTGAAGCTCGGAACCCTCGGGTCCATCCTGATCGAGTACGAGCAGGGTCCTGTGGCCGTCACGCTCGTCGGTCCGGATGCCGTGCTCGCTGTCGTCGGCAATCAGGGAACAAATCTAGGACGCGTGCGGATCGAAATGAAGAAAATCCGGCAGGCCGTGGCCAACCAGCTGTAAATGGCTGGACGGCGCGGCCGGATGCACGGGTGAGGGAACGATGGCCATCGATCTTGCAGAGTTCAAAGCACGTCTGAAGATTCCGGCGCACGATAGTACGCTCGAGCGGGCCGTGACGTTTCACCACGCCCGGGAGCTGGAAGCTGCCGGAAAATTCGACGACGCAGTCAACGCCTATAAGAAGGTCCTGGAACTTGCCCCCGAAGACGCCGTAGGCTATGTGCGTCTGGCCTCGCTGTACGTGCAGCGCGGCGTGCCCCGCGCAGCGGTCATGGTCTACGAGGCCATGGCGGAGATGCACGTCGCCAAGGAACGGTGGGAGCGAGCCGGCCACGCGTATGAAAAAGCTTCAGAGTTGGCTCCCGATGACGCGGAAATCCACACCGCGCTCCGGGACGTGTACATTAAACTAGGCAAACTCCGGGAAGCATCCAAAGTTCAGGAGCGCATCGATCGCACAGTAGGCGCCCCGCGCCCCCGCGGCGCTGTGGATGTGGCGGGGCCGAAGGCGCCGCGCATGCCGGTGCCTCCGCCTGTCGCTCCCAATGGGGAGCCACCCGCACCGGTGTCCCCGCCGCCTGTCAGGCAGCAACCTGCATCTGCTGCGCCCCCGCCGCCGAAGGTCGAGCCGCCCCCGGCTGAGGAGCCGCCCACAGCCGAGCCCAAGTGGGCCGAGCCGCCGACGCCTCCTCAGGCGAAAGAGCCGCCGAAAAACGAGAAGCAACAGCCGCCGAGCAAAGACCGCGCCGGTCTGCGGGCGTCAGTACGCCCGTCGACTGCGCCCCCTCAGGGACCCAAGGCGGCGGCCCCCAGCGGGGCTCGGGCCAGGCCCCGTGCCGAGTCGCTGGGTCAGATCCTGTTGGATCAGAAGATGGTGACCCGCGAGCAACTCGACAAGGCGATCCAGACACAGCACCGCTCCGGCGGGCATCTGGGCCGCATCCTCGTCGAGCAGGGGGCATTGACCGAACAGAATCTGGCTAAGGTGCTATCTATTCAGTGGGGCTTACCCTACGTGCAGCTGAGCACTATCGAGATCGATCCCGATGTAGTGAAAGCGATCCCGCAGCACATCGCGCACCGGCACAAAGTGCTCGCCATCGAGAAGACCAAGAGGAAGCTAAAGCTGGCGATCGCCGACCCGTTGAACGTCGTGGCTCTTGACGACGTCCGGCTAGTGACGGGTTTGGAACTTGAGCAGGTCGTGGCGGCCGAGGAAGACATCATGGCTGCCATCAACCGCTACTACACCGGTGGCATCGATCTCGATGAGGCGATGCGCCAAGCGGTCACGGCGGACATCGATATTGCCGAGGACAAGGGGGAAGATCTCTCGGTTCAGGAACTGCGCACGCTGACCGAAGAGGCTCCCGTCGTCCGCCTTGTGAACCTCGTCATCAGCCAGGCGATCGGCGACGGCGCGAGCGACATCCACATGGAGCCGCACCGCCGGAGCGTGCAGGTCCGGTACCGCGTTGACGGCCTGCTGCACGACGTGATGACACCCCCGAAGCAACTGCAGGCCGCCATCGTGTCGCGCCTCAAGATCATGGCCAACCTGGACATCGCCGAACGCCGGATTCCCCAGGATGGTCGTATCCACGTCGTGATCGAGAACAAAGAGTATGACCTGCGCGTATCCACGCTCCCCACAGTGTTCGGGGAGAAGGTTGTGATGCGCATCTTGGACCAGTCCAGCACCCGGCTGGGGTTGAACAAGCTGGGTTTCAACACTGCCACGCTAGAAGTGTGGGAAGGAATGGCCGCTAAGCCTTACGGGATGATCCTGGTGAGCGGGCCAACCGGAAGCGGGAAGACCACGACCCTGTACTCCACGCTGTACAAGATCAATACAACCGACAAGAACATCCTCACGGTCGAAGACCCGGTCGAGTACCAGCTGCCGCGCGTGAACCAGGTGCAGGTGAACCCGAAGGCGGGACTGACCTTCGCGAACGGGCTGCGCTCATTTCTGCGGCAGGATCCCGACATCATCATGGTCGGAGAGATCCGCGACAAAGAGACCGCAGAGATCGCGATTCAGGCCTCACTCACCGGCCACTTGGTTCTCTCGACGATTCACACCAACGACGCCCCCAGCGCGACGACCCGGTTGGTGGACATGGGCGTGGAGCCGTTCCTGATCAGTTCATCGATACTGGGAGTCCTGGCGCAGCGGTTAGCCCGGACGATCTGCACTAACTGCCGGGAAGCGTACGCTCCGCCGGTTGAAGCTTTGCACCGTCTGGGCTTGAAGCCGGAGCAGGGCGAAGAAATTCTCTTCTATCGAGGCAAGGGCTGCGACCGGTGCAAGGGGTCCGGCTATAAGGGCCGCTATGGGATCTTTGAACTGATGCCCATGAGCGAGGCAATCCGCGAGTTGGTCCTCAAAGGCGCCTCCGCCGACCAGATCCGCCAGCAGGCCGTCGCCGAGGGGATGAAGACGTTGGCCGATGATGGTATCCTCAAGGTACTGGAAGGCGCCACCACGATCGACGAGCTCCTCCGCGTCGTCTACGTCGATCAATAAACCTGATTGACGCCCCCAGGGATTCCCGCCTACCGCATGGGAGACGGGCGCATACCCGATTTTTCCCCGCGCGTGGTGCGGTGGAAATGGAGTGACTCCGTGGCCGATCAGGGATCCGATCGCACTCCGGCCTCAGACAGCGCTGGACGCCGGCGGCGCCAGCTGGGGGATCTCCTACTCGCGGAGTCCCTGATTACCCCTGACCAACTGGCGCGGGCGCTAGAGATTCATCGCGCGACGGGGGAGCGGTTGGGCCGCGTTCTCCTCGATATGGGAGTTGTGGATCAGGAACACGTCGGACGGCTGCTCAGTAAGCAGATCGGGATTGAGTTCGTGCGCCTGACCAGCGTTCCCCTCCGCGAAGAGGTCTTGCAGCTCTTGCCCTCAGTATTAGCCAGCCGCCTCCAGGCCATCCCCATCACCAAAGACAACGGCGTGCTGACCGTGGCCATGGTGGATCCATTGGACGTCGTCGCCCTCGACGACATCCGCCGCCACACGGGCCTCGACGTGAAGATCGCCGTCACGACGGTGCGGGATTTCCAATACGCGCTCAACCAATACCCGGCCCTCGACGCGACCGAGGAGCTCGTGCGCGATCTGCCGCGTCCCGCAGTCGTGGACGAGGAGATAACACTCGAGCGGCTCCGGCGGATGGCCGATGAGCAGCCGGTGGTGAAGCTTGTCACGCGGTTGATGGAAGAGGCAGTCCGGCGACGCGCCAGCGACATCCATATCGAGCCGCAGGAGCGGCACCTCCGCGTCCGCTACCGGGTCGACGGCGTTCTGCTGACTCGAGGCACACTACCGGAGTATGTCCAGGCCCAGGTCGTCTCACGCATCAAGATCATGGCCAGCATGGACATCGCCGAACGGCGCCTGCCGCAGGACGGTAGCTTCCAGACCAGGGTGGATGGGCGGCCCATCGACGTGCGGGTGTCGACAATCCCCTCATTTTACGGGGAGAAGGCGGTGCTGCGGCTACTGGACAAGTCGGCCCCGATCTACGACTTGGACAAGTTGGGGCTATCGCCGGGCAACATCGCGCGCCTGCGCCACGTGATCCGCCGCCCCCAGGGAATCTTCTTGCTCACTGGGCCCACGGGCAGCGGCAAAACGACCACGCTGTACGCAATTCTAAACGAGCTGAACAGTGAGCAGGTGAACATTGTCACGGTCGAAGACCCGGTGGAGTACCAGATCGCGGGGATCACGCAGATGCAGGTGAACACGAAGGCGGGGGTGACGTTTGCCTCCTCACTGCGGCACTTTCTACGGCAAGACCCGGATATCATCATGGTGGGGGAAGTGCGGGACCAGGAGACGGCTCGGATTGCTATCCAGGCAGCGTTGACCGGGCATTTGGTCCTGAGCACCCTACACACGAACGATGCATCGGGAGCGATCACGCGGCTGCTGGATATGGGGATCGAACCGTACCTGGTAGCCTCAGCACTGGAGGGGGTAGCGGCGCAGCGGTTGGTGCGGGTGCTGTGCCCGAAGTGCAAGGTGGTGGACCCGCATGGGGTGGAGGAGCTGCGGGCGCGAGTGGGAGTGGAGGCGTCCGCAGGCAGCTATGCGTTGGGGCGGGGATGTGAGTTCTGTAACTACACGGGGTACCGGGGGCGGGTGGCGCTGTTCGAGATCGCGGAGATGAGCGACGCGCTCCGACACCTGGTGATCACCCGGGCCCCGCACCACGAGCTCATGGCAGCCGCGCAGCGGGGTGGGATGATGACGCTGCTGTCAGACGGGTTGGCCAAGGCAGCAGCAGGGGTGACCTCGCTAGCGGAAGTGTGGCGCGTCGTGTCCGTGGAGCGGGCGCAGGATACAAACGGCTCCAACACCCTCGAGCGGGGGGACGAGACCGGGAGTTCACGTGCCGAGCCGGAGACCGTGTAAGCGGGGTTCCGGGCCCAGACCGTAACCTTTGACATTCCCGTGGGACATGCCGTTTGTTCCACCTGTTGCTTGAGGCCTAGACTGTTTCCGCTCTGGGCACGTTAGGGTGAGGGGTGTGCGATGACTATTGACGACCTGCTGCGACAAACGGTTGCTGCCAAAGCCTCGGACTTGCACCTCACAGTCGGCGTCGCGCCGACGATCCGGACCTGGGGAAAGCTGCAGCCACTGAATCATCCCGCTCTGACGCCCGAAGACACGTTCCAACTCTCCTACAGCATGCTGAATACCTTCCAGAAGCAGAAGTTCGAGAAGAACTGGGAACTCGACCTGTCCTATTCGGTGACGGGGCTGGGGCGCTTCCGTGTGAACGTCTACAGGCAGCGGGGGTCGGTCGGCGTCGCCGCCCGCGTCATTCCGGAAACGATTCCCGCGATCGAAGAACTGAATATCCCCCTTGTGTTGAAGGATCTGTGTCGGCTCCCTCGGGGACTCATCCTCGTGTCTGGACCTACGGGCCACGGCAAGTCGACATCGCTGGCGGCGATGATCAACTTCATCAATGCTGAGCGGGCGGCCCATATTGTCACGATCGAGGACCCGATCGAATACGTCCACCATCACAAAAAGAGCATCATCAACCAGCGCGAGCTGGGGTTCGACACGCAGACGTTTCCCAACGCGCTGCGCGCCGTGCTCCGTGAAGATCCCAACGTGATCATGGTCGGCGAGATGCGGGACCTGGAGACCATCGCCGCGGCCCTGACCATCGCCGAAACCGGTCACTTAGTGTTCGCCACGTTGCACACCGCGAACGCCGCGCAATCCATCGATCGCATCATCGACGTGTTCCCCCCGCACCAACAACAGCAGATTCGCGTCCAAGTATCCACAGTGTTAGAGGCGGTCGTCTCTCAGCAGCTGCTGCCCAACATGCAGTTTACAGGGCACCATGCGGAACGCCGCCAGGTCGCAGCCGCCGTGGGGGCGGCGACGGCCCGGGCGGTTAGCGTCAGCAGCGCCGGCGAGACCAAACGCAAGGATTGGCCGACACTGGAAGAACTCGGCCGCGTCCCGGCGGTGGAAATCATGATGGCCACTCCGGCCATCCGGAACCTGATCCGGGAGTCGAAGACGCACCAGATTCACACCGCGATCCAGACCGGCGCACAGTACGGGATGCAGACGATGGATCAGGCCCTCTACGCGTTGTACACGCGACGCTTGGTCAGTTTGGAAAGCGTCTTGGCGCGCGCGATCTTCCCCGAGGAGCTCCGGAAGTTGATCGAGCGCGGGGGAGCGTAGGAATGCGGCTCTTGAAGCTATCTAACGTGACCACAAAGGCAGAAGCGCGGAAAGGGAGGGCTCATGGCAACCTTCCGTTATAGTGCACGGGATGCCTCCGGCCGCGTGGTGGCCGGCGCCATCGACGCCGAGACCGAAGTGCTGGTGCTCGGCAAACTCCAGGAAATGGGGTTCTTTGTTACCAACCTGCAGCGTCAGTCCGGCGGGGCGGTGTCGCTCCGGCGGCTCGACCTCGGGAAGTTACGCAAAGTGGGGATGCGCGAGCTGACGGTATTTACCCGCCAGTTCGCCACGATGGTGAACGCCGGGCTGTCCATGGTGCGCACGCTGAACATCCTGGAGCAGCAGACCGAGAGTGCGAAGCTCAAGACGATCGTCGGAGACGTGCGCAAGCACGTCGAGGAAGGCATGACCCTGTCGGATGCGCTCGGCCAGCACCCGGACACGTTCAGCGCCTTGACGATTAACATGGTGCGGGCTGGCGAGATCGGCGGTGTGCTCGATGACGTCCTCAACCGCCTTGCCATCTTCTACGAGAAAGACCTCTCGTTGCGCCAGAAAGTGCGGGCGGCCATGACCTACCCAGCGGCGATCTTCACGTTTGCGTTGGGCGTGATCTTCTTCCTGGTCTTCTTCATCCTGCCCCAGTTCATCGGGTTTTTCGAAGGCCTGGATCTCCAGCTGCCGCTGCCGACGCGCGTCTTGATCTTCGTCACCCATGCACTAACCGGGTATTGGTACGTCTTCCTGGGAGGGCTATTGGTGAGCTTCTGGGGGTTGCGGGTGTACATCGGCACAGAGCGGGGGCGGTTCCGGTGGGATCGGTACAAGCTTCGTGTCCCTGTGTTCGGCCCGCTCCTGCGCAAGGTGACGATTTCCCGGTTTACGCGCACGCTGGGGACGCTGATTACCAGCGGCGTGCCCATCATGCAGGCGTTGGAGGTCGTGTCCAAGGCTGTTGAGAATAAGATCGTCGCTCAGGCCATTGACAGCGTGCGCAGCAGTATCCGAGAAGGTGAGAGTATTGCCTTGCCGCTGCAAAATAGCGGGCTGTTTCCCCCGATGGTAGTTCAGATGACGGCGGTCGGGGAAGAGACGGGGACGTTGGACAGCATGCTGCAGAAGGTCGCCGATTTTTACGATGCTGAGGTCGAGAGCACGCTGACCCAATTGACGTCGATCCTGGAACCGTTGCTGATCATGTTCTTGGGCTTCGTGGTTGGCTTCATCGTGTTGAGCTTCTACATGCCGCTGTATCAGTTGATCACGGGAATACACTAGTAGTCGCGCGCCAGTACGCCTGCACCGGGACAGTATCTGGGTCTGAGCCGGCTGGAGGAATTCTTCGGCCGGCTCGTGTTTTGATCCGATTGAACGCATCAGGGTCGGCCCGTCCCCTCCCCGCAACAGAGAGTTCGGCGGATCTTCCCACCATGAAGACGAGAAGCGGATTGTGGTTCTGTGGCGGAGGCGAATTTGGCAGTCTTTGGATTGCTGAGAGATGTGACGACGAAGATGGTTTGCTTAGCGGGAGGCTGCCTGCTGTTCTTGTACGACGCGCGCGGCCTCGGCGTAGGTAATCCACACTCCTGATGCTGGGTACACAATCCAGCGCAGGTATCCCGGGAGGGAGAGATAGTTCGTCTCAGCACTATACGGCCGCAAGCCAGCAACTTGAGGGAACCCGGCAATGGCAGGGGGAGCTGCCCCTCCAGGGAACAGTCCCGAGACCCGCGACGCCGTGTTCTTCGCGAAGACGATCACGACTGCGACGCCCGTCCGATCCAATCCGAAGGCGATCCCCTGATCGTCGTAGATCATGCCAGGGAAGTTTTCAACAATCCCTTCGCGAAAACTCCGGCCAACGGCTCTCAAAACGTCATCCACGCGGTACCCGACACCCAGCTCGTTACTGAGCTTGAGAAGGCTATTGGTCGTCGAGGCGGCACTCACTTTGCCGCTCTGGATGTACACGACGATGCCCCAGCGGCTGAAGGTGTAGACGGTGTCGACTGACGTGTCCCGGACATCTGAGGGCCGACCGAATCGGGAGAGAATGAGCCGGAGTCCGGATCCCACGGTGATGCCGGCCAACGACGTGCCCGGCACGATTCGCAGGGAACTGGGTGGAAGTTGAGGCCCAATCGGGGCGAGCCCCGGCGGAGGAATAGCCGGCCCCGGCTGAAGTGGCGAAGGCTGAGGAGCAGGCGGCACCGGTTGGGGGTAGGGGGGAGTGGGTTGTTGGGCGAACGCAGGTGCGATGGCAAGGACGATCACCACGCACGCAGCAAGGGTGGCGTGACGCCGCATTCGGTCAGCTCCTTTTGGCAAAGGGGTTTCCCTTTGAGGATGTTCGTTTCCTGCCCTCAAGGCTCTTACCCTCGAACAGGTGTGTTGCAGACCTGAATGCACGCAGAGCCTAACGCGGTTTATCGGTGGGTATAGGGCGAACCGATAGGACTTTGGCAGGACCGCCCTAACTGTCCTGTACGTTTGAAGATTAAAAAGGCGCACACTCGTGCGACATTACAAGGGGCAGGCTGGATTCACCCTGATTGAGCTCATTATCGTTGTAACCATTCTGGGGATCCTGACTGCCATCCTCATTCCGAACTTCGTCCGCGCACGATCCTCGAGCAAGCTGGCGACGTGCCAACTCGACCTGCGCAACATCGCCGCTAGCCTGGAGCTCTACTACGTCGAAAACCAAATCTACCCGAGCGTGGGGAACTGGGACAACACATTGACGGCAGGCGGGTACATGCGCGCCGTCCCCAGGTCCCCGATCGACCAAGCGAGCTATGGATACGCCACGAACGCGGGGCAGAACTCGTTTGTCCTGTCAGATGGGCCGAACAAGTATACGCAGTCCGGCATCACCGGCTACGTAGTATACGTGGCGGCTGGCGGCCTGCAGATTGGGGTGGCTTCGGTGCCGACGCCGTGAACCGGAGGTCGGCGGGTAGCGTGCAGGCTGAAGACCCAGCCAGGCGGTTCGCGTTGCGACGGACTCCAAGGCAGCAACACGAAAGGGCGGTGAAACCTCGAAGGTGGGGCTCTCCAGTCCGGACCATCTGACGCGGTACCGGTAGGGTTCGCACCTTTTATAAGCCTGCGGCAGCGGTTTGCCTATCCGAGGGACGATGGTGACGGCAGCGAGGTTGAGACAGCAGTTCGGCGAAGAACGACTCGCCTCTGAGTCCAGTCCTGATCATGAAGCCGCCTTTGTGAACTACATGGCTTGTAGCGCGCTTACTGAAGCGTTTCCCGTCCCTAGATAAGCCAGCTCCCGACGAATCACGATCATGCGTACTCTGCCCTCGCGCGGGGATCCGCTGATGTTCCAGAGATTCACCGGTGCCATTTGACTCGCCCGGCGTCAGCCTGCTCCTCGCCCTGAGTAAACCGTGATGAGATGCTAAGGGCGACGAACCTCTTGACCAGCTTGTCCATAGGACGGCGCCTACGATGTGGAGCTTTTGGGCATCGGGAGGAAGCATGGATAGGGTGCAACTCGTGAAGGCCGCGGATCAGCCGAATACGCCTGCCGGCGTGTCCGTTCGTTTATTAGCAACGGATCTGCACTTAAGTACGGAAGCGGTGGCCCTGGCTGGAATCCTCATCCTGGCAGTCGGTCTGCGCTTCGCATTCCTCGGGCGCAACAGCTTCTGGTTCGACGAGGCGGTAGTAGCCTCCGTGGCGCAGGCCAAGTGGCAGGACATCTTCCCGATACTCCGGCTCCGAGACACTCATCCCCCCTTCTTCTACCTCATGATGAAGGGGTGGGTCGGCCTCGCGGGTACAGGAGAAGCAGCGCTCCGTTTCCCGTCAGCGTGCTTCAGCGTCATCTCAGTTGCCCTCACGTATGCGCTGATGCGCCAGGTGTCCACGGGGTGGGTCAGCCTCATCAGCGCACTCCTGGTGAGCACAGCGCCGTTTGAGATCTGGAGTGGTCAGATGGCGCGAATGTACGCGCTCCTCGGCGCACTTGCCATCGGCGCCACACTCCTGCTCGTCCTCGGTGTCCAACGCCAGCGGTGGGGGTATTGGGTCGCGTATGCGGCCGCCGCCACGCTGATGGTCTACACACACAATCTAGCGTTCTTCATGCTTGTCGCGCACGGGCTGTGGGTAGCTTCCTACGAGCGCCCCCACCTCCGTCGCTGGCTAGCAACCGCGGCCGTGGTGGCCGTCCTCTACACGCTCTGGGCCCCCTCCTTCTGGTTCCAGGCCACGCACTTACAGTGGTTCTTGGCCCCGTTTTACGGGGACAAGCCGCCGTATCTGAAGCTCGGCGATCTCCTAGGTCTCTTCGCGTTCGGAGGCTCGTTGTTCGGCATGCCGAGTTACTTCTTTAGCAACACGTCGCTCACGCCGCTTGAGCAATTGCTCGTGCTGCTGCCGTTCCTGGTCATCCTTGGATCCGGCACCGCATCGCTTTCGCGGGAGGGGCGCTGGCTGGCTTTGCTCGGGCTTCCGCTAGCCGTGACGGTGGGAGTCATGCAGCTGCTGGCGCTCGGTACCCCCGCGTTTGTCGCCCGGTGGTTCTCCTTTCTCGGTCCGTTTTACGCCATGCTCGTTGCCCTGGGTGTCTTCGCGCTGGCCCGCAACTTCCGTACCCACCCCGACCGGACCGCGGCCTTCATTGTCGCTGGGCTGCTCCTATTCAATTTGGCGGGCCTCGAACGGTACTATTTTGATCCCACGCTTCACCCGTACCAGTGGCGCAGTGCAGTGGCAACGGTCGCGCGAGAAATCAAGCCCAGTGACCTCCTGCTCTTTGGGGATCAGGGAAATGAAGTAGCCTTTGCGTACTACTTCAAAGGGCGGGCCTGGACTATGAAACTGACGCCCCAGCCGGATTTCGAGGTCATTCGGGGTCTTGGAACGCGCTACAAGCGCATCTGGCTCATCGTCGCGCCGCCGGCGGACTACCCTCCATTGATTAATCAGACGGTATCAGCGCTACGCATATCATTTGTTCTCGCGGATAGCCGGGCCATCAACGGCGTGTACCCGTGGGTTTACCGCTTCGACGCAAAACCCTCGTCGTCGCGATGAGGGAGCCGGCCACGGGTACGGCGATACTGCGATGAGCACTGGGTCATGCGGTCCGCGTTCCACGCCCGCTCCGCTTGGGCGGGGGCCAGAGCGCCCGGTTGGTCGCGACCACCGTGGACGCGGTCACCCGGAGGTCTAAGGGGCGAGGTCGACGGGCAAGAGCTAGACTGTAGAGAAACCCTGGATATGATATGGGGTTTCACCTTGACGTTAAGAAGAAGGAGGAAAACGACCATGCTTCAGTTCTTCACGCGCAGGCTCCGGAATGAGCGGGGTTTTACGCTGATCGAGTTGCTGATCGTCGTTGCGATCATCGCGATTCTGGCAGCGATCCTGATCCCGAACTTCCTGCGGGCCAGAGCGCAGGCTCAGGTGGCGGCCACCAAGGGCAACCTCAAGAACACGGCCACGGCACTGGAGAGCTACTTCGTGGACTTCGCCAGTTATCCGGCGACGTCGGCTGGCCTCACGGCTAACTACACGAGGGCGCTGGCTACCGATCCGTGCACGGGCTCAGTATTTGGGGCTTCCCCCGGCTACACTTACACGCCGGTGGGCGGTGGACCAACCTATTCCGACTACACATTGCGATCCAACTGGGTCGCTGTCGGCGTAGGCGCTCCGTGCTATGGGGTAGGCCCGGCAGGCAGTGGCAACATCCAGTACACGCCTGGCGGTGGTTTGCAGAACACGCCGTAACGCGAGACTATCCAATACGGCTCGATAGGGTGCGGCCAGTGTGAAAAGTCACCTGGCCGCATCTCTTTTCAGCGCACCTTTTGGAACTCGCCAGATCCTAATGAGCGCTCCCTGGTACTGGATCCGACAATGGCTGGTGGTCGCCTGCTTCGCCGCGGTTCCGATGGTCGTGTGGCGGGCCGGAGACGTCGTGGCCGAAACGCGTCAGGATCGTCTTGCGGCAGCGGCCTATCAACAAGGGGTCGCGTTGCAGGTGGAGAGGCGCCACGGCGAGGCGGCGGCGGCGTACCGAAAGGCCCTCACGATCTCCCCGCGGGCGACCGCAGCCTACACGGCATTGGGCGATGTCGAGTTCAGGCAGGGGCACACGGACGAAGCCGTGCGAGCGTACCGCCAACTCATGGCCACCTATCCTTACGCGTATGTGGCCGAGCTGCACAGGCAGGTCGGGCTCTTCGAACTGCGTGGCGGGCGATTTGAGGCCGCCGGGCAAGACCTTCAGCAGGCCGTGGCGCTTGATCCTCAGGACTGGGTGGCCTTCCATTGGTTGGGGCACGCGTATTATCGCCTAGGAGATTTCCGGTCTGCGCGCGGGGCCTGGGGGCACGCGCTAACCCTAAATCCGGACTTTTCACCGGCTCGTGATCAACTTCGAGAACTCGATGCGCAACATCGATAAACACCCGCGACCGCTCCTGGACGCCGTCGGTGGCGTCTGCTCCCGCTTCACCATGGCTGCGGTTGCCGTGCTGATGGTGGCGCTTCCCATCGTCATCAGCCCGTGGGGGGAGGATGGCTACAATCAGGTCAAGGCGCTGACGATGTTCGCGCTTGCTGGAACAGCATCCCTGGCGTGGCTAGGGACCCGTCTGATCAAGGGCGGGCCAAAGTGGAGGTCCACGATACCCGAGCTGGCGGTTTGGGCATTCCTCCTAACTGTGCTGCTCTCGTCAGTCACCTCTGTCAACCCGCGGCTCTCGTACTTCGGGGCCCCCGGCCGGTACGAGGGGTTGTTGGCCTTCGCTTCGTACGCGGCCCTCTTCTTTGTTGGGGTTCACTTCTTTGGGTCGCAGCAGGGGATGCGTTCCCTTGCGATTACAGCCGGAGTCGCGGCTGCGATGACCGCCGGATACGGCATCCTCCAAATGTTTGTCCGTCCGCTCTTTCGCGGGGAGGCATTTATCAGGGACTGGTATGGCGGGCTGGGGATGCCTCGGGTCCCGTCAACCCTCGGCAGCCCGGTCGTGTTCGGTGGTTATCTCTCTGTGATGATCCCCCTGCTGCTGGCTCTCGCTGTCTTGACTGTTCACTGGAACCGCGTGCTGTGGCTGGCAGCGGCATGCCTGAGCTACGTCGCCGCGGTGTTCACGCTGACACGAGCGGCTTGGCTGGGCGTCGCGATAGGAACCGTCCTGGCGGTTGGGCGCGGGGGAAGACAGTTTCGCCCCGTGGTCGCTCTGGCCGTGGTTTGTGCTGCCTTAGTCGCAGGCTTCATCCTGCGGACGGCCGTGGGGTCGTCTGCGCCGGTGGGAGGCCGTATGGCCTCTGTCGTAGATCCTTCATCCGGCTCGCTGGCTCAGCGCCTATATATCTGGGACCGCACGATCACACTAGTCCGGGCGAAACCCTGGCTGGGATGGGGGTTGGAAACCCTGGGCGAAGTCTTTCCATATGATCGGCCTGCGCTCGTGAAATTGTTCGGTGTCCGCCCGGTCATCATGGACAAGGCCCACAACGACGTCCTGCAGATGGCGGTGTCGGTCGGCGTTCCCGGCGCACTGGCCTACATCGCCTTTTGGGCCGGTGTCGTGATCGCCGCGGTCCGACTCGCCAGGCGCGAGTCCGGATCCGCCCGAATCCTCGCCGCCGGTTGGCTGGCGACCATCGCAGCCTACCTCATTCAAGTCCAGTTTTCGTTCAGTGCGGTTGCTCTCGCCCCGATTGTCTGGGTGTTTGCTGGATCCGCAGCGGGCTGGGAGGCATCGCGCACGGGGGCAGAGTAGATTCGGCTACGCTCCTGCATCCGCCCACTTCGTGGCCCCCCGGACATTGGCGTACGCCGCCCACGGCCACTCCGATCGGTGCTCGATCTTCTGGACCCACAGGATGGACGTGTGGGCGGTGCCGGGGAACGCGGCCGCGACCGCGCGTGCCCACTCCGCGGGAAGCGGGTAGAAGCCCGCGGCGCTAACCCAGCGGATCCGGAACACCCCTCCTTCGCACAGGAACGCTCTCGTTTGACCGAGAGTAAAGCCGCGTACGTGCGGGCCGAACGTACGGATCGATGTCGGCTGCACGCCAACGGCCAGCAAGGCCCGATTGTGGAGGCTGGCGAGGTTGGGAACCGAGAACACCAGATGACCGCCGACGCGGAGCACGCGGGCAATCTCCGACATGGGCAACCACACATTCTTGAGGTGCTCAAAGACCTGATTGCACACCACCAAGTCCATCGTCTGGTCCGCCCATGGGAACCGGTCGCGTTCCAGATCCATCGTGGCTACCGACACGCCGCGTTGCACCGCCTCTGCTGCGGGGTCGACGAATACCTCAATACCGAAGGCCCTCGCTCCGCCAGTGGCTCGGGAATACTCGAGCGTGGTGCTCCCGTCCCAGCAACCGACGTCCAGCAGGGACGACACGCGGTCCAAAGACGCGATCTGCCGGAGCAAAGCCACGATCGACCGGTGAACCTCCTCGAGGACCATCGAACACATGCGGCTCATGCTTCCGCCTTTCCCTTCGCGCGATGGTGTCCCTCTCAGCGGTGCGCGCCTGCGCCTCGAATCTCCTGCTCCTAGACACTGGCAGGCGGCCTGTGCCGCGAGGCCGGCCTGATGGGAATCTGTGCTGAGGAGTTCTGTCTTCGGGCACAATGAGTACGTGATGATCACGCTGGTCGCGGCCGCTGGGCGCATCCCTCTTGCGCGGCGCCTGGTGCGCGCGCGCGTGCGACCGCTGACGCTGGTTCCTATGCTGATCGTGATCGTCCTATTCAAACTGGCGATCAGCGATGGGGGACGGTTCGAGCCGACGCTGGCGCAGGCTGCCTCGTTCACCCTTCTGGCAATCCTGGTGGGGAGGGGGAGAATCCACCGGTTCGCGATCACCTTGCCATTCCTGGCGATGGTCGCGACTGTCGCTCTCACGTCCATCTGGACGGTGCGGCTCGAGGCGAGCGTCGGGGCGCTCCTGCAGTGGACGATGTACCTCGCGATTGCACTGACGATCGCCTCCACGCTTACGAGCGTCGTGGCGGCTCGTCGGCTCCTCGATGGCCTGGTCGTCATCGCAACCGGGCTGTGTCTGTTCGCGGCATTTATCTTCTGGGGGTCTGGCAACCCCCAGATGCGATGGTACTCGACGTTTTATTGGCCGAACCCGTTTGCCGGATTCCTGCTCCTCGTCTTCCCCCTGACGCTGATGCGCTTTCTGCACGCCCCCCGGCCGCGCGAGGCCTTTGCACACGGCATCACGGCTGCTCTGCTCCTGGTGGCCCTTGTGTTCACATACTCTCGGGGTGCCTGGATCGTGCTCGGAGCGGTCGTACCCCTCGGCGTTATCCTCCTGCGGCCCCTCCGCTGGGGCACTGTGATCGCTCGCATCGCGATGCTCGCCGCCTTCGCGAGTGTGGTGGTCGTCACGCTGCCGCGTGCCGTCGCGCCGGGGGATACCGCCGGAGCGCTCGCGACGCGTGCAACATCAATCGTCGATCGAAGCGACTATTCGATTCAAGGACGTCTGAACTTCTGGCGCGCAGGTCTAGCAATCTTTCGGGACCATCCGCTGGTCGGGACCGGCCCCGGGACTTTTGCAATTGTGCACGCCGCGTACCAGAAGGACGTCCGGTACTACGCCCGGGATGCCCACAACTTCTACATCCAGATCATGGCGGAGATGGGAGTCATGGGGCTGGCGGCCCTGCTCGTCTTGGGGTCATCGATCTGGACCATGTGGGGACGGACGTTGCGGGCAGCGCAGGGGAAGGAGGAGTACCCGCTTCTCGTCGGAGTGGGCTTGGGGGTACTGGCCTTCTCTCTCCACAGCGCCTTTGACATGGACTGGATGTTCCCGGCCATTCCTGCAATGGCGTTCGGGCTCATCGGAGTGCTGGTCTGGTACGATGCATCGGCTGGACTCAGTAGGGCCGAGATGCTCGCGAGCGCGCCGACATTGACGAACTTCACAGCGGGCACACGAGGTCAGTGGTGGCGGGTTGCGGGCCTCTTCTTGCTCCTGATCGCCCTCGCGACCACGGGTACCACCTGGATGGCGCGCCGCCATGCCGTGTGGGCACAAGACGCCGCCCGGCGTCGCGACTGGGCGACTGCTATCGACCACTACGCCACGGCGGCGCGGTGGGCTCCCTTCAGTTCACGATATCTGGACGCATATGCGTGGGCTCTTGTCCAAACTGCCGACCCTCCGGAAGACCTTGCTGCGGATTTACTCCGCCGGGCGATGAGGGTCGACCGGATGAACGAGGCGCTGCCTCTGCACCTGGCACTCGTCTTGACGAGGGGGCAATCCACTCCATCTGCGCAGCGCGAAGCGGAAGAGCTGCTGCTCCGCGCCCTGCAGCTTGACCGATTCAATCGGCCTGACATTTATCGCACCCTGGCCCGATTGTACCGAGATGAGGGACGGTACGACGACGCGGCACGGGTCTACCGCGAGGCGACCGCCCTCTACCTCGGCAAGAATCTCGGGCAGGGGTCTGCGCTGTACCTCATCCTGTGGCCTGAAGTCGCCAAGCTGTTCCAGGATGCGGCCGCCTTGAGTGCGGAGCGGGGCCACATCACGGAGGCGACGCGATTGCTCGAGCAACTGCTCGCAGATGATCCGACAGTGGTGGACGCGGTCCTCCAGTTAAGCGCCTTGTACGTCCAGACCAACCGGACGGCCGATGCGCGCGCGCTCCTGCAAGCGACCGTCAGCCGTATCCCATTTGACCCTCGCCTCGTGGGCGCTCTGAACAGCTTGCGATGACGCCACCCATGCGAGTCGGGATCGATGCACGGACGCTCGAACGCGAGGACGATCTTCGGGGTATCGGGGTTGTCGTCTGGCACATGATCCGGCATCTGCGGGCGGCCGGCGTCCACCTTGTGCTCTTTTTCAGTCAGCCTCCCGACGGAAAGCTGACATCCAGCGCGGATAAGCAGGTGGTGCTGGGGTCGCCCACCGGGAAGCAGGACCGTTCAGAGTCGAGCACTCTCGTGCGGCCGGTCCGAGATCTCCTCTGGGAACAACTCTTGCTTCCGGGTGCTCTGCGTCGCGAACGGCTAGACCTGTATCATGCGCCGGCCAACCGAGGCATCCCCCTAATTGGACGGGGGCGGTTCGTCGCGACCATCCATGATGTGATCCCGCTCGTCACGCCATACTTCTTCGATCGCCGCACCAATCCGCTGATTATCACCGGGGCGCTGCGGCTCGTGGCATGGGTCTCGCTCGCGGTGGTGACGTGGAAATCCCGCAGGATCATCACCGATTCAGAGTCCTCCCGCCGGGATATCGCGCGCTTGTTCCCGTGGGTCCGTGGCAAGATGACGGTCATCTATCCCGGAGCGGATCCTCGCTACCGGCGCGAGGAAGACGCCAGCGTGGTCAGGCGCGTCCTCGCACGATACGCCCTGCCGTCCCGGTATCTCATCTTTGTCGGCGGTTTGGGCCAACGCAAAAACATCGCCGGTCTCCTCCGCGCTTACTCCCAACTTGTGCGCGCGCTGCCCACCGCGCCCGCCCTGGTCGTGGTCGGACGGCACAACGCCTTGTACAACGGTCTGCAACAGGTGGCCCATAGCCTCCGCGTTGCGGACCGCGTCCACTTTCCTGGATTCGTTCCGACGGAAGATATGCCCGCTCTCTTGTCGGCGGCTGACCTGCTCGTCTACCCATCGTTCTATGAGGGGTTTGGACTCCCCGTTCTCGAGGCGATGGCGTGTGGGTGCCCGGTGGTCTGCTCGCGCACGTCTGCGCTTCCGGAGGTTGGGGCAGACGGTGTCCTCTACTGTGATCCCACCAGTCCGGAGGATATCGCCGAGAAAATCCGCCGGGTGCTCGCAGACAGTACGCTCCGGGGCCAGCTCATTGCGAGGGGGCTTCAGCGAGCGAGTGAGTTTTCAATGGACCGGATGGCCGCCGAGGCCTTGAATGTCTACCGCGAGGTACTTGGGACAAGTGGTAGCATCGCTTCGAGGGGGACCCACACCCGGTCTAGTCTATGAGTATCACCGGGCGGCAGCTCCAGCTCTTACTGATTGTCGGTTCCGCCTTCACTTGGCAAACCACCATGTCCCTACGTAGGGCATTAGGAAGCAGCGTAGGCTGTGAACGTGCGACCCACGGGCACAGAGAGAGTCCGCGCTAACAGATCAGGTGAGATATTAGGATCGGGTATGGACGACGCCCAGCCATGACGACACATCAACCCCGGGTTGCCGTAGTAGTTCTCAACTGGAACGGATGGCGAAACACCACCGAGTGCCTTCAAACGCTTCGCGCGGTCACCTATCCGAATTTCCGAGTCATCGTAGTAGACAATGGGTCGGGGGCAGAAGATCTGGTTCAGCTGCGGCAGTGGGCGGGGTGGATTGAGCTGCTGGAAAATGGTGAGAATCGTGGATTCGCCGGAGGGAACAACGTCGGCATTCGCCATGCACTGCAAGATCAACACACCGACTACGTCCTCGTTCTGAACAACGACACGACCGTCGAGCCAGACTTCTTGCACGAGATAGTGGAGACTGCACTTCGCAAGCAGGTAGACATGGTGTCCCCAACCGTACTGCACTACGCGGATAGGCGGACGACTGACCGCCTCGGGATTGTGCTCTCTAAAGCCCTCCTCGGGTACGACATGAAACAGTGGGAAGGGAAGGAGCCGTTTTGTCCTTCCGGATGTTGCGCTCTGTATAGTCGGCGATTGCTCACGGCGATAGAGTTAGGCGGGGAATACTTCGACGAGGACTTCTTCGCGTACGCGGAGGACGTCGACTTGGGGATTCGGTCTGTGCTGCTCGGGTATAAAACTGGACTCGCTTCCCAAGCGATCATCTATCACAAGGGATCGGCGGCGACATCTGTGAACTCGACGTTCGCTCTTTACCACGGTCACCGAAATACGGTGTGGTACTTGGCCAAGGCGGTGCCCGCGGCGACCCTGATTCGTCATGGTCTTTGGGTCCTTGTCGGACAGACCGCGACGATAATTACGAGTATCCGGCGCCGGCGAGGGCTCCTGATCTTCCGGGCGAAAATGGCGGGTGTGCGGGGTATCGGTAGAATGCTTCGGAAGCGGCGGTTAGTACTGCGATCGCGGCAGATCGATCTCAAAGCGCTCGAGAGCGCGCTGGACGGCCGGCCATTCTATCTGTTCGTTCCGAGGCTGCTGCGCTACCTGACGAATCTGGCGAGAGTGCCGAAGAAGATGTAGGGGCGGGCGGTTAGAGGCTGGCACACCGAGGGGCCTTCGAGCGCGTTCCCGGACCGAGTGACGAACGCGGTCAGACAGTTGCCAAAACATTTGCCTCCGAAAGGCAGAAATGGCCCAGGTACCTTATGGATTGCCAATCCTCCTCGCGGTACCACCGCCTGTACCTGACGACGCGCCTCGTGCACGTCACCGATACCGCCAAAGCCGGTGAGCGTCAGGGCCGGGTCGGGTTACTCCGAAGTATCCTCATTTGTGTGCACGCACGTGGCGCGAGGGCGACCGGTCGTCAGGCTAGTGTGGCGGCGCCTCACCCGAGGCCGGAATCGCGTGGGGCGTGGCCCATAGTCCCCGGATCGCGGTTCGAAACGTGCCCCGCTCCTCCGGGGTGCTGAAGAGGAAGTAGGTACCGAAGTAAGCTGCTGCTGTTGTCGCCGCCCCGATGAGTAAGACGACTGCCGGCGGCCACCTGCCGAAAGCCATTTGCACAGTCCAGGCCACTGCTGCAGCAGGCGGTAGGCTCAGCAGCGGGCGCGCCCAGACGCGGCTAAAGAATGCCCATCCCGAAAGGCTGAGCTCGCGATTGCAGAGGACAGGGAGGTACCAGAATGTCGTGGCGAGTTCGCCGACCACGGTCCCCAGGGCAACCCCAACCACCCCGATCCAGCGCATCAGCACGACGGACAGCGCGAGGTTAAGCAGCGCATCAGGCACGCTCATCAGGGCGATCGCGCGGGCCCGGCCGAGGCCGATCAACAAGATGCTCCCCACGTGCGTGACCGCGTGGACGGTCGGCAGCAAGGCCAGCACGACCAAGGTAGGCGTACCGACGAAGTACTGCGGACCAACCCATATCGCAATCGCGGTCTTGCCGAAGGCAAGCAGCCCCAGCGT
Organism: bacterium; assembly: GCA_036393975.1. Taxonomy (GTDB): domain Bacteria; phylum Sysuimicrobiota; class Sysuimicrobiia; order Sysuimicrobiales; family Kaftiobacteriaceae; genus 13-1-40CM-64-14. The sequence continues at coordinate 25,667 of DASWFZ010000229.1, forward strand.
CAAGCACATCGCTAAAGCCAGCGAGAGACGCGCGCTCTCCACATACGTGTGGCGGAGAGCATCGTGTTCACCACCCGCCTGCATGCCGGAAAATAGCGGGAGCAAGGAGTCGGACAACTTGAACACTAGGTTCAGGCCGAACCACACTAAAGCGTAGGCCACCGCGTAACTTGCCACCGCGTTGGGGCCCCGAAAGAGACCGATCACGATGTTATCCGTGCGGAACACGACCTGGGCTGTGACGAAGACTGCGGCGATTGGCAGGCTAAAGCGCAGGGCACGGACGATCAGGTCTGGGCGGGAGAACTTCGGGATCAGACTGATCCCGGGAAATAGCCGCCGGACCAGCCAGGCAGTCAGTAATGTCTGCAGGAGCGAAACTCCTGCGCCCGCGACAGTGACCCCCAGCAGCCCCGCCCCCTTCACCGCGGACACAATCATGGCACCGGCCGCAGCGAGCGCGAACGCAGCGTCGACGAGGTTGGCGACCTCTGTACGCTGGTAGCCGACGATCAAACCCCTCAGCATGCTACGGGGGAGGGCAACTGCTAGGCCAACGCAGGCTGCCAGAAACGCCGAGCTCGCGGTCGGCAGTAAGGCCGGAGAGACGTGGAACAGGTGGCCCGCGAACGGGGCGATCGCGGCGCTAGCTGCGAGCACCAAGAGCATGAGGGGCAGGTACACGACGAGGATGTTGGAGACCCAGATATCTAGCAATCTGGACTGGCCGTGCACATGGAACTGGGCAACTTGTGTTGCAGTCGTGGGACCCAGGCCGAGGTCGATCAGCCCCATGTACCCTAGCAACGATGCATAGATTGCCCAGAGTCCATACCCTTCGGGGTGCAGGTAACGGATAAGGAACGGCGCGAGGGCAAACCCGCTGACCACCGTGGTACCCCACAGGATGTAGTCGCTCAGGACCGCCCGCGCAATCCAGCGAGTCCGCGACATCACGGGAGTGTTCGGAACGCCGAGCGCACGCGGCGGCGAACCGCATGATCGACGCGCCGCCAGAGGTTTCCCAACATGGCGAGCATGCCGGGAGGCAGGAGGGCAAACAACAGCACGCGGCACGATGCGCCAGACCACCCCAGCCCCCGCGGGCCGCACTCTAACGCCAGCAGGGCCTCGCCGCGAGCCTGCACGACCTGTCCTGCCGCGTAACTGCGCCGCACCCGTTCGCTTTGCACTTCAACTAGCCACCGGTAGGCCGTACGACGAAGGGCTGCGGCCAGGCCCCGACCGTAGATCGCCTGCGCGCCAAGGAGAGTCTTGTCGAGGATCATCCGGTGATCCACGAACAGCGCGTAGGGGATCGCGTGGATCTGCACCGTGCCGCTGGCTTCATGCTGCCGGTAGTACGCCAGGGGAGTGGAGATATAGGCAGAGGTATACCGTAGCGCCAGTCGCATCCACATCTCCCAGTCCGCAGCATATTGAATCGACTCGTCAAACGGTCCGACGGCGTCGTAGCAGGCGCGTCGCATTAGCACCGTGGACAGCAGAATCTTGTTGCCGCGGACGAGGTCGCGCAGTTCCTCGAGTCCGGTGTGAGTCTCATCCCTGTCCCACCGCTGATAGAGCCGGCGGGCGGTGCCGCTCGCATCGGTCAAGAACGCGCCGGTGTAGACGAAACCTACCTCGGGTCGGTTCGCCAGAACGGCAACTGTCCGCGCCAGGAATTCCGGATCCCACCAGTTGTCATCCTCCAGCAACGCCACGTAACGTCCGCGGGTCTGTGCCATCCCCGCGTTCCAATTGGGCACCATCCCCCGGTTGTGGTCGTGGGGGATATAGCGGACGCGTGGGTCCGCGAACGAACCGACGATGGCGGCTGTGTCGTCCGTCGAGGCGTTGTCCGCGACGACCAGCTCGAACCCACTGAACGTCTGGGTGAGTACACTGCGCATCGCCTGGTTCAAGAACGCGCTGCGATTATAGGTGGGGACGACGACGCTAACCTCTGGTGCCGGCATCCGACTACCCGGCGCGGGGTGCGTGCTGCCGGAAGAACTGGCGGAAGGTGTCCAGAACGAACGCTATCATTTCATCGGTTAGGCCGGGGTACACTCCGATAAAGAATGTATCCCGCATGACGCGATCAGTATTCTCCAGAGTGCCGTGGGTGCGATGCGCGATTCCCATGAACGCAGGCTGCTTCAGAATGTTGCCGCCAAACAATTCCCGCGTTTCGATGTTCGCGTTCTCCAGCCAGGCCACGAGGTCGACCCGGCTCACGCCGCGCGCGACGGTGATGGGGAAGGCGAACCAGGATGGGTTTGCGCGCGGATCCACTACGGGCAGCACAAGGGCATCCTGGTACTCTTGGAGTCCGTCGTACAGCCGCATGAAGTTGCGCCGCCGCATGCGGATGAACTCTTCTAGCCGATCCACCTGCGCGACGCCGACCGCTGCTTGCAGGTCGGTGGGCTTGAGGTTGTACCCGAGGTTCGTATAGGTGTACTTGTGATCGTACCCCCGCGGCAAGCCACCGAGTTGCCACCCAAAGCGCCGACCGCAAGTGTTGGACTCGCCAGGGGCACACCAGCAGTCGCGCCCCCAGTCCCGCACCGAGCGCACGATGCGTCCCAACCCGGGTCGATTTACGATGACACCGCCGCCTTCGCCCAGCGTGATGTGGTGGGCTGGATAGAAGCTCAACGTGCCAAGATCGCCAAAGGTCCCCACGAGTTGGTCGCGGAACGTCGCCCCCAGGGCGTCACATGTGTCCTCGACCAGGTACAGGTGGTGACGTCGGGCGACATCGACCAACACATCGAGATCGCAGGGGTTGCCGAGCGTGTGCGGGACCATGATCGCCCTCGTCTTCGATGAAATGGCCCCCTCCACAAGGTGAGGGTTGATGTTGTACGTGCCGATCTCGCAGTCGACGAATACCGGAATCAGCCCTCCGTGGACCAGGGGGGCAAGCGTAGTGGGGAAAGTAACAGCGGAGGTGATCACCTCATCGCCGGGGCGCAGCGGGGCTTCAAGCTGTCCGGACATGAGCGTCAACACGGCGGCCAGGTTCGCGGCGGACCCCGAGTTGACCAAGACGAAGTCCTTCGCCAGGAGCCGCTGCTTCATCTTCTGTTCGAAGAGCTCCCCGTACGGCCCCAGGGTCAGCCAGAAATCGAGGGCACTGTCGACAAGGTTCACCATCTCCTCGACGCCAAAAACTCGTCCCGCATATTGGACGCGAGTCTTACGTGGAACGAAGGGTCGGGACGAGTGAGCGAGGGTATGGTACTGCCGCACTTGTGCCAAGATCTCTCCACGCAGCTGCTGAGCGGCATCGGAAATCGCCGCAGGGGCGGCGGGTACATGGGTATCGATGCGCCACTGCCGACGAAACCGCTTTAGGGATTCCGCCAAGTCCAGCGGCTCCGTGCCGAGTACGCGAGCGAGCTTGTCGGTGTGCAACCCACCCTGCAGCGGTCGCGAGGCACGTTGCCCGAGTTCTGCGGTTAGCACCGGCGCGATGAACTTTACATCCAAAGCCATCGCCCGCGCCAACGCTTGGGCGAGTTGGGCCCGCGAGATACGGTCTTTGCCCGTGACATTGAAGACACCGCGCGCGTCCAACTGGACCAACCGCACACTTGCTTCTGCGAGATAGTCCGCGAGTGTAGGATTACACCACTGGTCCGATGCGACCGGCATAGTGTGTCCTGTCTGGAGCCGTTCCCACACTTGCATGGCGAGATTTCGGGAAGAGCGATCCCACCCGAATACCGCGGTCGTCCGGAGGATGAGGTGCGCGGGAGTAAGGTCCTGGACGACCCGCTCCGCCTCCGCTTTCGCCCGTCCATAAACGCTGCGTGGATGCGGCGGATCTTCTTCCGTGTATGGTCCGCGAGCACCGTCGAAGATGTAGTCTGTAGAGTAGTAGACGAGCACGCTTCCAGCCGCGCCTGCGGCGGTGGCAACAGCGCGCGTGCCGCTGACGTGCACCGCGTAGCCCTCCTCCGGTTGTTCTTCGCACGCGTCCACCCCGCCGGGGTTATTCGCGGCCAGAAAGATGACCGTGGGGGCGACTTCCGTCACGCAGGTCCGCACCGCATCGGCATCACGCACGTCGAGTACTCGGTGATCCCGCGTTTGATGCAGTGCTGTGGATACCACGTCGAATCCCGCGCGTTCCAGGGCTCGGGTCAGCGCCTGACCGACCAAGCCTGATCCACCGATGACCAGAGTCTTGCTGCGATCGCCGCTAGCCATGTCGCACAGCCCAGTCGTGGGGGATCTTGCTGGTGGAGGGGTCCATTCGGACGATCTCGTTGGGGTCATGCGGCTCTGTCGCGCAGTTCGCAACGATAGATGGCGTCACCCCGAGTCCCTTGAAGCCGTTCCAGATCCCGGGTGGAATTTTGACCAGCACGTAGTGAGTCTCGCCCATGGAGATCTGCATGAGCTGTTGCCGTGTGGGCGAATCGTCCCGATCATCATAGAGGACCAACTCAATCATCCCCGAGACAACGGCGTAATTGAGGGTCATGCGTCGGTGCAAGTGCCAGCCCTTGACCACGTTCGGGTACACGACGGAGAAGTAGATCTCTCCAAACTGCACGAAATGCGGATCGTCGCGCCGCAGCATATGCATGATCTTCCCGCGCTCGTCAGCGATCTGGCGCAACGGATAGATCAGCACGCCGTCGATCATGTGACAGTCCCCGCGAAGAAGTGACGGTACCACGCAATCGTCTCACGCAACCCCTGTTCGAGCGTATACTTGACGCCCCAGCCCAGGTCGGCGTGCGCCTTCGCCGCAGACAGATACTGGCGATGAATTTCGCCCTGTGCTTCGTTGCGCACATCCGGCTTCAGGTCCGTGGCATCCATCAGCCTTTGGATTATGCGTACTAACTCCAAGACGCTGATGGGAGATTCGCCGCTGAAGTTGAACGCCTCGCCCCGTACCTCTGAGTGATCCAGCCCTTCTGCTAGCGCGAGGTAGGCCAGGGCGGCGTCCTTCACATAGGTGTAGTCGCGCACGTAGGTGCCGTCGCTGCGGATCACCGGGCTCTGGCCGTGTAGCAGCACGCGGATCGTGCCGGGAACGATCCGGCTCCAGTTCAGATCTCCTCCGCCGTACACGTTCCCACACCGGGCGATAGCCACCGGGAGGCCATAAGAGTGGTGGTAGGACTGGGCAATCAGATCGGCGCAGCTCTTGGACACTTCGTAGGGGTAGCGCCCTTGCAGGGTCAGCGTTTCCACGTACGGGAGGGTGGGCTGCTCGCCGTACGCCTTATCACTGGAGGCAATCACAACGCGCCGAACAAGCCCCTGGTGAATGCGACACGCCTCCAGCAGGTTGTACGTGCCCCGGATGTTGGACTCGAACGTGGGGAGCGGGAAGCGCTGAGCGGTGCCTACAATCGTCTGGGCGCCGAGGTGAAACACCGTATCGATCTCGCGTTCATTTATCGCTCGCTCTAGAGTCCAGAAGTCTTCGAGCTGACCGTCGACCACCGCGATGCGCTGAACGTCGCCGCTACGGAATAGTTCGGACTGCGGATCGGTATCGCGGACCAGGGCGACCACGGTTGCGCCTCGTGCGAGGAGTTCTTTCACGAGCCAGGATCCGACCATGCCGCTGGCGCCTGTCACCAGCACCCGGCGTTCCGGCCAAGTCCATGCCGGCGCTGCCTTCATGCCCACACCTTCCACGGAGCATCTCCGCTCGCCCAGAGACCCTCTAGCAGCCGCAAATCCCGAAGGGTGTCCATACACTGCCAGAACTGGTCGTGACGATAGGCGACGAGTTGAGCTTCGCGGGTGAGCCGTTCCAGCGGTTCACGCTCGAATAGCGTCTGGTCACCGTCGATGTAATCCAGCACCTGCGGCTCAAGAACGAAGAAGCCGCCGTTGATCCAGCCTTCCCCAATCTGCGGTTTCTCGACGAAATGACTTACACGGGACCCTTCAAAGTGCAATCCCCCAAACCGCGCGGGCGGGCGGACAGCAGTGATGGTGGCCAGTTTGCCGTGCTGGCGATGGAACTGGACGACCTTCTGGATGTCGATATCCGCAACGCCGTCGCCATAGGTCATCAGAAATGTCTGGCGACCGATCCACGGCGCGAGGCGTTTGATGCGCCCACCGGTCTGCGTTTCCAGCCCGGTGTCCACCAAGTCGATCGTCCAGTCTTCTCGGTCACCATCATGCACTTCCAGTTCCCCCGTGCGGAGATGGATCGTCAGATTGTTCCGCATGTAGTAGTAGTCCTGAAAGTAGCGCTTGACAAGGTCCCCTTTGTACCCGAGCGCGACAAGGAACTCGGTGAACCCTGCAGTCGCGTATATCTTCATGATGTGCCAGAGGATGGGACGCCCGCCGATTTCGACCATCGGCTTGGGCTTGATGTCGGTCTCCTCGGCCAATCGAGTCCCGAATCCGCCCGCCAGGATCGCGACTTTCACCAGGCACCTCCGCTCTCACACCGGTGCTTAGGACGCCCCATGGCGCACCTCGCGTGATCCCCGTGCCATATGGCCTTTCTGAATAAGGTATGCCCGAAGGGCCTCGTCCCAGCGCCGGAGGGTGATGCCAGCAGCACTCGCCAGGCGCAGGCTTCCTAATGCGGAGTTGGCGGGTCGACGCGCTCGGCTCGGATACTCTGAGGCGGCAATGGGCATGACCGGTGCCGCCAAATCCGTCAGCTCGAGGATCGTCCGTGCAAACTCGTACCACGTTGGTGTGCCGGCATTCGCCACATGCACGACACCTCTAATCCGGTTGCGGATCAGTCGATCGATCGCGCCAGCGGCATCGGCCGTGTAGGTCGGGGAGATTCGGACGTCATTGATGACCCGCAGCAATTCGCCGGCTTTGGCCCTGCGCAGAATCGTCTCCACGAAGTTCCCGCCCTTGCCCGATGCCCCTGCGATGCCGAAGGTGGCGGCCACCCGGACGATCAGGGCATCCGGGCACCGGGCGCGCACAAGGTACTCGCCAGCCAGTTTCGACGTGCCGTAGACGTTCACAGGTGACGGGGGGTCTTCTTCGGTGTATGGCTGCGGTTTCTGACCGTCGAAGACATAGTCGGTGCTGATGTAGACGCAAAGGGCGGCGAGTTCAGCGCAAGCCTGCGCCACGTTCCATGCACCCAGCGCATTCACGCTGAATGCCTCCCCGGGTCGGTCTTCGCACTCATCCACGCGCACGAAAGCGGCGCAGTTGATGACGACGACCGGGCGCGCTGCGTCGATGGCGCGATGGACACTCCCGGCGTCCGTGACGTCGACATCATCTCGTGTGAGTGCAATGACCTCACCGCTGCCGGCCGCCCGCAGGACGGCAACGAGATCGCTACCGAGTTGTCCCCGGCTGCCAAGAACAGCAATGCGAGTCATGGCACCGATTGTTGCCACCGACGGAGGTAGACAGCCTCGTAGTAACGTTGGTACTCCCCCGAAGTCACCTGCGCGATCCAGTCCTGGTGGTCGAGGTACCAGCGAACTGTCATGCGCAAGCCGTCAGTAAATTGCGTCTGGGGTCTCCACTGCAGTTCCGACCGGGTGCGAGCGGCATCGATAGCGTACCGCCGGTCGTGCCCGGGGCGGTCGGGCACCAAACGGATTAGGGCCTCCAGCTCCGAAGCTGGCACCCTAGTTTCAGCAGCAACGATTCGACAGGCGGCTCGAACGACCTCAAGGTTCGTCCGGTATTCGCCTGTCGCTATGTTGTACAGGCGACCGACCCGCCCATGTTCGAGTGCTAGCAGGAGCGCCCCGCAGTTGTCCTCTACATACAGCCAATCCCGCACTTGTGCTCCATCACCGTAAATTGGCAACGGCTCGCGAGCCAGGGTGTTCCGGATCATCAGGGGGAGCAATTTTTCTGGGAATTGGAAAGGCCCATAGTTGTTCGCACTCCTGGCGATGACAACCGGAGCTGCGTGTGTGCGGTGATAGGCTAAGCAGAGGAGGTCGGCCGCCGCTTTGCTGGCTGCGTAGGGGCTGCTGGGCTGGAGAGGCGCCCCTTCGTCGAAGGGCGCCATCCCCTCCGCGTCGCCATATACCTCATCACTGGAGACTTGCAAGAAACGCTCGACGCGGTGTCGGCGGACGGCGTCGAGTAACGTCTGGACGCCTAGGATGTTCGTCCGTAGAAACGGGGTTGCGTCGAGGATGCTCCGGTCGACATGCGATTCCGCCGCAAAGTTCACCACGGCCCACGGCGCATGAGCTTTCATCACCCGATCGACCGTGTCGGCGTCGGCGATGTCACCGCGGACGAACACGTAGGCGGGGTGACCTTCCACATCCTGCAGACTCGCCAGGTTGCCAGCGTAGGTCAGGTTATCGAGGTTTACAATTCGCCAACTGGGGCGACGCAGCAGCAGGCGGACAAAGTGGCTGCCGATGAAACCGCAGCCGCCAGTGACCACTACGGTCCGTACCATCTGCACCCCCAATTAGAAGTCATTGTCCGCGTTCCGGAGCGACGGCAGGCCGGCGTCCCGTGAGGAGACCACGGGATCTGCAATCGGCCAGGGGATCCGTAACTCAGGATCGTTCCAAGCGACGCCGCGCTCGAAGTCCGGCGCATACTCGGCGGTAGTCTTATAGTAGATCTCTGCTGCGTCGCTGAGGACGCAGAACCCATGCGCAAACCCCGGCGGCACATACACCATGCGGGGGTTCGCCGCCGACAACGTGGCACTGACCCATCTCCCGAAAGTGGCCGAGGACCGACGGATATCGACGGCGACGTCGAAGACCTCCCCCACCACGACGCGAATCAGCTTGCCCTGGGCGCGAGGGCTTTTCTGATAGTGCAGGCCGCGCAGAACTCCGCGGCTTGACCGGGAGTGGTTGTCTTGTGTGAATGGAAGCGTGATGCCGGCTCGGGCGAATTCAGAGGCCTTGTAAGTTTCTGCGAACCATCCGCGAGTATCGCTAAGGACCCGAGGCTCGACGAGCAGGACCTCCGGAATCGCCAGCCGGGTAAACTGAAACGGCATCTGGGTCGCGCCCTCCATCACCCACCATACACTCTTGTCTCAGGAGAGGGAATAACACCGTACTGGCCTACAGCATGACCTCGGCATCGTCGCCCACTAGCAATCGCAACGCTTGATGATCGCTGGTGGATCGGCTGACCACGGCGTTACGGCCAAGAACGCTGTCCTCCAGGCGGGTCGTGCCGTCTACTCGTGCCCCATCTAGCAGGACGGAGTGCTCGAGAGCCGTAGCACGCACTATGCAGTGCTGGCCGACGCTAGTGTAGGGACCGATGAATGCCCGCTCCACGAGGGAGCCCGTACCAATCACTGCTGGGCCGCGCACCTCGCTGTCTACAATTCGAGCGCCACGCTCCACGACGACCCGCCCAATAATCTTGCTGCGTTCGTCAACTTCACCCTGCACGTCCAAGCGAGCCCACTCGTCCAGAACCACGCGGTTAGCTTCTAGGAGATCGTCTTTCTTCCCGCAATCCAACCACCAGGTCTGCAGCCGCTGGCCGAGAACCCGACGTCCCCGCTGCAGTAACTCCTGGATGGCGTCGGTGATCTCTAGCTCGCCGCGGGCGGAGGGACGGATCGCTCGGACCGCGTCGTGGATGGCTGGCGAATAGATGTAGACGCCCACGAGAGCCAGATTGGATGGGGGGTCGGCCGGCTTTTCGATGAGTCGAGCGAGCTTACCGGCGCGGTCCATCACCGCTACCCCAAACCGGCGTGGATCGGGGACCTCCTTCAGAAGGACCACAGCATCGGCCTGCTCGCGACGAAACAGTTCCAGCGGCGACCGCAGACCGCTGCCAACCAGATTGTCCCCAAGGTACATCACGAACGGATCAGAGCCGAGAAACTCTCGTGCGACGACCAGCGTATGTGCCAGGCCGAGGGGCTGGTCCTGGGTCAGAAACCTGAGCGCGAACTGCCACGGATTCCCGCTCAGCGCGGCTTTGATCTGTTCGGCGGTCTCGGGAGCAACAATCACCCCGACGTCCCGGATGCCCGCGGCGTGCAGGTGGTCCATTACGTAGTGCACGATCGGCCGGTTGGCGATGGGGATTAACTGCTTGGGGATTGTGTACGTTAGGGGCCGCAGACGGGTGCCCTTGCCCCCACACAACACTAAGCCTTTCATTGTGTAATGCTACCTCCTCCCACAGTTGTACCCCCACGCTAAACGGTCAAGGCCGATGTGGCCGAGCTTCGTGCGGAACGTGCCTGCACATCAGCTATAGTTCTCTCTCTGTGTAAGGACTCCGCTGCGTTACCCAGGAGGGGTGGACGGGTGCGTTTTTGTGTACAGTGCGCAGTGCCTTAACCGTCCCAAGCAGATGTCAGGTGCCAAATGGCGTTTTCCGAGCACACAGCAGCGAGGCAGTCTCACGGGCGAGGACCGGCATTTGTCCGCCTAGCAACGACGGGAGGCATGTAGGTTCCGGCGGGGTAGGAGTCGGAGTTAGGACTCGAGTTGATGTAAGGCTGACCCAGGACCGACCCCCGGAGGGAGTGTTATCCCCGCGCTCGCCAGTAGTCGAGAGAGTCCTTCAACGTACGTTCAAACGGAATCGTGGTTTGCCAGCCGGTCACTTCGCGGAACTTTGCATAGTTGCCGATCAGCACCGGGACATCCGAGGGCCGAAGCCGCAGGGGATCGCTCTCGACTTTGATGTCTTTGCGGGTGGAGAGTGCAAGCAACATGCTCAGCACCTCCTTGATCGCGTAGCCCTTGCCGCTGCAGATGTTATAGACATCCCCAGGAGCGCAGTGTTCGGTGGCCAACCAATACCCTCGCACGATATCGCGTACGTCGGTGAAGTCCCGAATGGCGTCGAGATTGCCGACAGAAACCGCCGGGCGCTGGCGTTCTTTCTCGATATCGACAATCTGTTTAGCGAAATTGCTGACGACGAACACTTCTCCCCGACGCGGTCCCTCATGGTTGAATGCGCGCGTGCGGATGATCCGGATCTTGAAGGACTTCCAGTATTGATAGCCCATGTAGTCCTGTGCAACCTTTGAGACGGCGTACGGTGACAGCGGCCGCAGAGGGTTCGACTCTTTGATAGGCAGTTCGTCCCGTTCCACTTGGCCATACTCCTCGGAGGAACCAGCAATCTGGACAACCGGATCGTATCCGCTAGGCCGCAGATGCTTGATGGCTTCAAAGAGGTTGCACTGCCCTACAACGTTCGTGTGGAATGTCTCTGCAGGCGAGTCCCACGAGGCCGGCACGTAGCTTTGGGCCGCCAGGTGGAAGACCCGGTCAGGCTTGATCTTCTCGATCACGCGATAGACATTGTGAGAGTCAGTAATGTCGCATTCGTGGAAGATAACTTTCCCCCCGAGGTGGTCGGCAGCGTCTTCCTTGCTTCGCCACCGCCGCGTCCCATGAATTTCCACGGAGGGGTAGTGGGCGAGCACATAGTCACCCAGGTGGCTGCCAGCAAATCCTGTAATCCCGGTGATGAGGATTTTCACAGGCCTACCTCCTCCAAGGATGAGAGTACGTGGGGTGCCTGATGTCGTTACCCACCCGTCATTCGGGTTAGTGCGCCGTCTAGGAACTGCCGGCCACTGTGTCCATTTCAAGCATCCGCGTCGGACCGGCGGGGGAGACAGGGTGAAGCGGATACTCTGGGAATGACCGTAGTCAAATTGCCAGCACATGTCAATCGGTAAGAGGATCCAGACTTAGACAGCGGAGCGGCGTCGCACCAGACTATGGTCCGGGCTTGTCGGGCATGCCCAAGGTGAGGACATGCTCAGCGAAGGGCGCCGTCGACAATTCCGCGTGTTGCTCACAATTGTGCTGGACAGTTGCACGATTGCGGCGGCGTTTTCATTAGCCTACCTGTTACGTTTCTACTGGGAAGTTGTTCCGGCACCTGACTCCCCTCCCGCCCAACCGTACTTTGCGATCTTACCTGTTCTCGTTCCGACGTGGATAGCGATCTTCGCCGCATACGGCTTGTACCGCGACCGCCTCCAGGGATTCTTCGATGAGGCCCTGCGGGTCGCAAGCGCTGTGTCTGTCGGCCTTATGATGCTGCTGGCTGGATCGTTCTTCTACCGGCAGTTCTCCTACTCACGGTTGTGGATCGTGTTTGCGTGGGGTTTGAGCATTGTGCTCGTGCTCGTCACCCGAGGGGTGATGCGCATGAGCCATCGCGCCCTGCGGGCGCGCGGCGTAGATGTTCACCGGGTGCTCATCGTCGGCACCGGATCGGAGGGCCAAGATCTCGCCCGGGTGCTGCGTGGACATCCAGAATACGGCCAACGCCCAATCGCGTTCGTGGACGAGTCCTCTGCCGGCGAGGTCGAGGGCCTGCCGGTCGTGGGCCGTCCGGAGAACGTGTTGGTGGCCGTACGAAAGACGTCCGCCCACCGCGTCATCATCGCTCTACCAGCGGAGGCGCGGCAGACCATCCTGCGAGTCGCGGCGGCATGCCAGGAGGCCGGTGTGCCGTTTGGCATCGTGCCCGATCTGTATACCCTCATCGCGAGTGGCGCCCAGATTGAGCTCGTGGACCGGCTGCCTCTCCTGACGCTGCACGGCAGCCCGCTGACTGGGTGGGGCCGGCGGCTGAAGGACACGTTCGATGTGGTCGGGGCGTTGGTCGGGCTGATCTTCACCCTCCCGCTGTGTGTCGTGATTGCTGTTCTGATCGTGACGGATACCCCCGGCCCAGTGTTCTATCGTCAGAAGAGGATCGGCAAGGCGGGCGTCCCCTTTTGCGCATGGAAGTTCCGCACCATGGTGGCCGATGCCGATCACCATCTCGTGGGCGACGCGCGGCTGCGCGAACGTTTTGCGGCCGCCTTCAAGCTGCCTGATGATCCCCGGGTGACTCGCATCGGGCGCTGGTTGCGCCGGACGAGTTTGGACGAACTTCCCCAGCTGCTCAACGTCCTGAGGGGGGAGATGAGTCTGGTTGGGCCACGGCCGATCGTGGAAGATGAACTACAAAAGTATGGCCCATGGGAACGGCGCCTGCTGTGCGTCAAGCCAGGTCTCACGGGACTGTGGCAGATCCTGCGCCACCACCGGCCGGACTATGCCCAACGAGTGAGCCTGGATATGTACTACATCGATCACTGGTCGGTCGGCTTGGACCTCAAGATTCTGCTGCGAACATTCCCATCCGTCATCGCGGGGCGGGGGGCCTACTAGACACCGCGCCCCGCGGCAGTCAGGACCGTCGGACCGCTGGATGTGTTCAGGGATTGCGGCTCAGCCGGGTAACTGGGGGCTGAAAGTGCAGATGGACTCCGTTGTCGAACTTTCGGCCTCCATGACGGAGCCGCGCCCGGGCGACTCCGCGGGGGCCAGGCTGCAGCAGCTACGGGTCGCGCTCATCCACGATTGGCTCATCACCCTGGGTGGGGCGGACCGCGTCCTGCTCGCCCTGCATGACGTGTTTCCACAAGCCCCCGTGTTTGTCGCACTCCACGCCCTGGGTCGGTTGCCGGAGTCGTTTCGTCGGCTTGACGTGCGGGGCACGTGGCTGCAGCGCCTTCCAGGGGCGACGCGACGCCACCGCTGGCTGGTTCCCCTCATGCCGTTCGCCTTTGCGCATCTGAACCTCCGCGGCTACAACGTGATCGTAAGCAGCAGCCATGCCTGCGCAAAGGGCGTGGTCGTCCCCCCAGGGGCGATTCATGTCTGTTATTGTCACACGCCGATGCGCTATGCGTGGGACCTGCCACAGGAATACCTGGCTGCGACACCAGCCATCCTGCGGCCCGGGGCCCGGGCCGCACTCGCGTGGCTGCGGCAATGGGATCGGGTCACCGCACAGCGGGTCGACCACTTCATCGCTAACTCGCGCTTTGTGGCTGATCGAATCCGGAAGCACTACGACCGTGAGGCTACCGTGATCCATCCGCCTATCGACACTGAGTTCTTCACTCCAGCCGAGACCGTCGCGCTTCCCCGTGTCCCATCGCCCCGGCACCCGTCTAGAAAGGGGACCGACGAGCGAGACTTCTATCTTCTTATTTCGCGTTTAGTGGGATACAAGAAAGCCCAGGTCGCCGTCGAGGCGTTTAATGCGTTGGGACGGCCGCTTGTCGTCGTGGGGGACGGACCTGAGCGGAGGAAACTGGAGGCTGTGGCGCGTGGGAATGTCCGGGTCGTCGGGGAGGTCTCCGATGCGGTGCTGCGAGGGTACTACAGGCAGTGCCAGGCTTTGATCTTTCCCGGCGAGGAGGACTTTGGCATGGTGCCCGTTGAGGCGCAGGCGTGCGGACGTCCCGTCATCGCATATGGACGCGGGGGCGCTCTCGAGAGCGTCGTGGACGGGGTCACCGGTATCTTCTTTAACGAGCAGACGCCTGCGGCCGTGGCCGCCGCCGTGCGGAACGCCGATAGTATCACATGGGATGGCGCGACTATTCGCCGCCATGCCGAGCGCTTTTCCCACCTGCGGTTCGTCCAAGAGATTACAAATTTCATTGGCGCAGTTGTGGGAGGAACACCCGGCGGTAATCCCTCCGAGACGAGGATGCATCGGCATGGATGATAAAGAGCTCCCCCTCGACGGGTCTCGCGGATCCACGCATCCTTCCTCGATCGCCAATTCCGAGGTGGAGCAGATGAGGTCTGGCCTCGACGCGCTCGTTGTGAACCTCGAGCGTGTGGTCGTGGGCAAACGCTCGGCGCTCGACTTGGTAGTTACGGTATTGCTGGCCGGCGGCCATCTGCTGCTCCAAGACGTCCCTGGCGTTGGCAAGACTATCTTGGCGCGCGCTTTAGCCCGATCCATCGCCGGGACGTTCAAGCGTATCCAGGCGACTCCCGATTTATTGCCGTCTGACATCACAGGAGGGATGGTCTACGATGGAGGGCGGGGAACGTTGCGCTTTGTCCCCGGGCCGCTGTTTGCGAACGTCGTCCTCGCTGACGAGCTCAATCGGGCCACCCCACGCACGCAGGCCGCGTTCCTGGAAGCGATGGATGAAGGCCAGGTCAGCGTGGAGGGCACGTCCCACCCGCTACCCCAGCCGTTCCTGCTGGTGGCGACACTGAATCCCCTGGAACATCACGGGACGTATCCGCTGCCCGAAGGCCAGCTCGATCGTTTCTTGGTGTCCGCCTCTTTGGGTTACCCGCAACCTGATGATGAGGTCGAGATCATCGCCCGCCAGCAATTGACGCACCCGCTCGATGCCTTGCAAGCTGTCGTCGCCCCTTCTGATGTTCTTCGCTGGCAGCGCCAGGTCCGCGCAGTCCGTGTGGACCGTTCGTTGATGGAATATGCCGTGGACGTCGTCACCGCCACCCGGACACACCAGGAGGTGGCGCTGGGTGCCAGCCCGCGGGCGTCGGTCGGCTTGGTGCGATTAGCCCAGGCCTGGGCGTTGCGCGACGGCCGCGAGTTCGTCCTGCCGGATGATATGAAACGCCTCGCCGCGGCAGTGCTTGCGCACCGGCTCGTCGTGCGTTCTCGTACTGTGTCCGAGGCCACGGTTATCGACGACATCCTGGCCAACGTGGCAGTACCCGTGCTCACTGGCTGAGATGCCCACATCGTCCCCTGCAAAAGCAGCGCGCGCCTCGAATGGAGGGACCGGGCCCTTGAGGCATCGTCGGCGTAAAGAGTCATGAGACCGACAAGCGACGCCATCGCGATCGGGATCTTGGCGGCGTTCCTGTTATTTGTTGCCATCAACTTACAAGCCGGATGGGTTTTCGGTGTAGATGCCCTATTGATCGGGTTGCTCATTGTAGGTTGGTTGTCCGCGCGCGCGACTCTCCGTGGCGTGGCCGTGAGGCGACAAATCGTATCGGAGGCGTTCGAAGGCGAAGAGGTTGCCGTCACACTCACGGTAACGGTGCGCCACGGACGGCGGTACTTCCTAGAAGTGCGCGACGCGGTCCCTGGCCTTACTGCAGTTGCGTCGGTCATCCCGGCCTGCGACAGCCGTCGCCCCGCCGTCGTGACCTACCGGACTGTGGCACAGCAACGCGGTGTGCACCAAGCGGACACGGTCGAACTCCAAACGGGCGGACTGGCAGGACTGTTTACATCGCGTCGCCGTCTTGAAGCGCGCAGCGCCCTCACCGTCTTTCCTCGATACTGGCCGCTCGCGGAATTTCCGCTGCCCGGGGCCAGCTCGGAGGGTGAATCGACTCCCGTTCCCGTTCGCGAGGGATTAGAGATCACGGGTGTGCGAGAATTTCGCGACGGGGACAGCTTGCGCCATGTACACTGGCGCAGCACTGCCCGGCGCGGCACCTTGGTGGTCCGAGAGTTTGAGCGCTCAGGGCGCCAGCCCCTCGCACTCCTGCTGGACACGGGTTCGACGGCGTATGCCTCCGGGGGCGGAAGGGATGCGTTCGAGGATCTAGTCCGGGCCGCGGCATCGATCGCCTTCGCGGTGACGCAGGCGGGTCACGACGTGCAACTTGTTGCAGCCAACGGGCAGACGCCGCTCACCGCCGTGACGGGTTGGAGACAGGCCCTCCACTGGCTCGCCCGCGTGCAGCCCGATGGGCGGTTATCGCTTGGCGAGGTCTATGCGGCTGCGCTCCCCGCAGGGACAGGAGTCGTGGTCTGTTCCCCGAGTGCTGACGCGGTTGCGATGCTCGCCCACCGGGGCGTCGCCCTGGCAGCGGTTCTGGTCGATATTACCTCGTATGCCGAGTCGCAGGCAGCTCCATCGGTGAAGGCTGCGCCCCGGGTCACCCGCGGGGGAGGGGATGGAGCACACCGGGACAACTCAACCGCAGCTGGAGAAATGCTGCTGGAAGCACTCGGTGTTCCCTCGGCTGTCCTGCGGTGCGGTGAGGAGGTCGGGGCATCTCTGCGCTCGCTCAATCACTGACTAGCCTCACCCGCCGATTCCCGCGTCCTGCGCCGGAGGACTCTCGAGCGGTGCGCGTCGCTACGCTCCTGGCCGTCCTGATCGCGGTAGCCGCTGTCGCCATTCAGGAAGAATTTACTTCGCTCGCGATCCTGGCCGCCGGGGGTATCGTGGTGGGATACGTCGTCAGTTATCTGCGCCGGCGGGGCGGGAATTGGTGGTTGAAAATTGCAATCACTGCGGGGATTCTCTTGGTGATGCGCGAGTTTTTTGTCGCCCTCGTCGCGAATCCTTACGATCCCCGAATTCCTCTGGTCCAGTTGTTCTTGTGGCTACAAGTCCTACACAGCTTCGACCTGCCCGCCCGCAAGGATTTGAAGTACTCCCTGGCCAGCGCTGTGATTCTTCTCGCGATCGGCGCCGTATACACGCGCGCCACGACGTTCGGGTGGTTTCTGATAATGTTTGTCCTGGCCGCGGCGACAGCGTGGATCGCCCTGCAAGGTAGTCTAGGGAGGCTTCCTCTACGGACCCTGGCCCGCCTCGGTGCGCAACTTAGCGTCGGAGTACTCCTGTGTGCAATGGCGGTTTTTGCTCTGATTCCGCGGAGTGAAGGCCTTCGGCTCCGCTGGATGCCGGTCTCCCCGCACCTGCCCTGGGCGGGGCGTTTGCATTCGCGGATCGTCAACCCCGCCTACCCGGATGTTGCTGGACGCGACCTAGAGCAAGGGCCGGCAGTCTTCAATCCGCAGGGATACGTGGGGTTTTCGACCTTTGTCGACCTGAGGTTGCGCGGGGTGTTGACGGACACGTTGGTGATGCGCGTCCGCACCACGCGACGGGCTTTCTGGCGCGGGCTGGCCTTCGACGCGTACACGGGGCGGGGGTGGAAGATGACCGACCGGACGGTCAATGAATACGCCTCCGATCAGCCCCGCATCGTTCCCCAGCTTGGGCCTGACGAGCCCTGGCCGGCGGGGTCCGAGCAAGTCGTGCAAACATTCTACATCGAAGCCGAGCAGCCGAATGTGATCTTTGCCGCCTATCGCCCGTTCGAACTGTACTTTCCGACAGGTGCGATTGGCGTCGATCGTTACGCGGGCCTGCGGAGTCCCGTCATGCTCGAGACGGGTGTGGTCTACAGCGTGATCAGCCGCGTGCCCGAACCGACCCAGACGTTGCTGAAACGCGCCCGCGGGGAAGTGCCACCATCCATTGCGGAACGGTACGTGGCGCTGCCCCCGATCCCCGACCGCGTGCAGCGCTTGGCGGACGAGCTCACCGCGGGGGTGGAGAGTCCGTACCAGAAGGCGAGGGCTATCTATCACTACTTCCAGAATGGGTTCGCGTACACCCTGCAGGCGCCCGAGCTTCCTGAGGGGGCAGACGCCGTGGATACATTCCTGTTCACCACGCGCCAAGGATCCTGCGAGATGTTCGCCAGCGCGATGGCGGTGCTCTTACGGGCTGCCGGGATTCCGACACGCCTTGTCACCGGATACGCAACCGGGACATACAACATTTTGACCGGATACTACGAGGTCCGCAACTCCGATGCCCACGCGTGGGTGGAGATCTTCCACCCCGGCATCGGGTGGCTGGAAATCGAAGCCACCCCGAGTTTCGAATCGGTCGTAGACTTCAGCCAACAGCCCACGGGCCAGTGGCTCGCTCGCGATGCGGCCGAATGGGTCGTCGCCGCGATCGCTCGGTCAGCCCATGCATTATTGGGTTCCGTGGTTGGAGGTGGGACCGTGGCAGCGGTTGCGCTCGTGGCGGCCGGTCTCGCCGCAAGGTGGGCGACGCGGTTCCGCCGGCGGAGCTCCACGCGGGGACCTCGCGACCGGATCGAACGAGACTACCAGGCGATGCTACGGGGACTCGCCCGCCGGGGGTTTGTCCGCCATCCGGCGGCAACGCCCAGGGAATTTGCGGGGGGGCTGCCGATCGCGCTGCGTTCCTCTGCCGGACAGGTTACCCGTCTGTTCGAGGCCTTGCGGTATGGACACGAGCCGAGCAATCCGCGTACGGAAGGAATCTCGCACACGGCCCTACACCAGCTTTGGGAAGAGTTACGCCGATCACGCGGTGGGGCAAGACGTCCGCGGCCGCTGAGACGCGCATCATAATCTGGGGCAAACGTTGGATCGTTACTCCTGGTGGGTGAGGAGAAACGAATGAATCTTGTTGTGTCTACCGTTTTCGTCTTCATACTCGGGACCATTCTCGGCAGCTTTCTCAATGTGGTGATCTACCGGTTACCACGACGACTGTCTGTCGCGAGACCCGCGTCGCGGTGTCCCCATTGTCAGACACCGATCCGGCCGTACGATAACATCCCGCTGCTGAGCTTCCTTATCCTCCGTGGGCGTTGTCGAACCTGTCGCGCGCCGATCAGCTGGCGATATCCGCTGGTGGAGGCAGCGGCGGGACTACTCCTGGCGGGCCTGTGGGTACACTTTGCCCCCTCGGCGGCGTGGGTGCCGTTTGTCGCGGACGCCGTGTTCGCCCTGATGCTCATCGTGGTGTTTTTCATTGACCTCGACTACCAGATCGTCCCCAACGCGATTACGTATTCGGGTCTGGCCCTCGGATTGCTGCTCGCGATCCCGCAGGGGCGGGTCGTGCCCTCGGTGCTCTCCGCGCTTGGAGCGAGCGTGTTCTTCTTGCTGATCGCGATCCTCAGCCGCGGGGGCATGGGTGGAGGGGACATCAAGCTCGCCGCCATGATGGGGGCATTCTTGAGCTGGCCCGCCGTGGCAGTGGCCCTCCTGCTCGCGTTTACCGGCGGCGCTGGCGCGGGTTTGGTGTTGATGGGCCTGCGGAAGCGAACCCGGAAGGACCCGATCCCGTTTGGGCCGTCGCTGGCTGTCGGCGGTCTGATCGCCCTCTTTGCCGCCGATGGACTTCTGCGCTGGTACCTGAACACACCATAGCTTCGTGCAGTTGATCACCCCGAGCGACCGCACTTGGTGCAGACCTCTCGGCGTCTATGCTGCAAATGTGCGGGGTATGACGCAAAGAGGCCAGGAGGCAGGTTCTCCGAACCACAACCCGGCTTCTGGCCGAACGCGATCGTGCCGGGCAATCCGGGAAGTAAACGGCTCTTCAGATGTTTCCCGACCCCGGCAGAGAGTTGTTCTGCACCTTGTAACCTTGTAGAAACGACCGAGCACTTGGCCCCGTAGGACCGCCAAGGTGCTCGGGATCACTAGCGGTAGTCGAGGTCAACTCGGCAGGCAGCACCGGCTACCGTACTCCCTACAACCGATAGTGAGGGTCGTGAAAAGTTTCAAGGTAGGCGTCTGTCCCAAACTTGATTCGCGTCAGCAAGGAGCATGCTGCGGGCGAAAATGCAGTCGCTCCTGCCGCACGCGAACGCGACTGAGAACTCCGTGGTCCGGGCAGGAGAATTCTGAGCGGTTTAATGGAAGTTGCAGGAATCGCAGCCAGGCGTGTGATAGAGTAGCCTAGCGTGGCGGACCCGAACGCAGGTTCTTCCTGGGGGCGGTAATGGCTCTCTTTGGTGCAAAGTCTTTTGTGGGGCTGGATATCGGCAGCCACGAGATCAAGGTCGTGGAGCTTGGTCCCGCCGGCGGCCGGTTCCGGGTTCTCCACATGGGCTCCGCCGACACGCCCCCGGGGGCCGTGAAGGAAGGGGCCGTCGTTGAACCCCAGGGTCTTGGCGTGGCCATCCGGCAGGCCGTCGGGAAAGCCGGTATCAAACCAGGCCGCGTGGTGTCGGCCGTCGGAGGCCAGGCCGTCATCGTCCGTGAGCTCAAGCTGCCGCCGATGCCTGAAGATGAACTAAAACAGGCTGCCCGCTTCGAGGCCGAACGGTACATCCCCTACGGTGTGCGCGAGGTCAACATGGACTTCGACATCATCGGGGAAACCACTGAGGAGAACCAACGCCGGATCGTCGTCCTCCTCGTCGCCGCCCGGAAAGAAGTCGTCGACAAGCACGTGCAGGCCTTGGAAGCCGGCGGGCTGGCGCCCTTTGTGCTCGACGTAGAATCCTTTGCGGTGATCCGCGCGCTGGACGCCCACGCCCAGGCGACTGCCTCTCCGCAAGCCCAGGGTGCAGCCCCGGGGGCCGCCACCGTCTTCGTCGACTTGGGGGCCGAAACCAGCGATATCGTCATCACCGAAGGAGATCAGCTCCGTCTCACTCGCAATATCAACATCGGTGGAGATGGCTTGACCAAGGCCATCGCGACGCGCCTGGACATGGAGTTCCAGTCCGCAGCCCAGGTTAAAGAAGAAAAGGGCGTCGTGGTCTTGGAGGGCGAGCCGGCTCCCGACGACCGCACCGTGATGGCGCTGCACGAAGCGATGCTGCCAATCCTAGGCGACCTGGCAACCGAGGTCCGCCGGTCGATGGACTACTTCCAAACACGTTGGCGGGAAAGCCGTGTGGGGCGCGTCGTTCTCAGCGGCGGGACGGCCCGTCTGACCAACCTCGACCGCTTTCTGTCCCTCGAACTCGGAGTAGAGACAGTC
>DASWFZ010000230.1:0-7394 GCA_036393975.1 bacterium
TTGGGTGTACCGCCCTGGCCGGCCATTGTGGCCCGGCTGATCATGCAGGCGGTGCTGAACAGCGCGATCGCTCCGGTGCTGTTCCGCACCATCCGGGTCATCGAGACCCACTTTCAGCGCGAGCACTAGGCGGCGAATCAAAAGCGATGGAGTATCAGCAGCCGGCCAAAAGGCTGTTCGTCATTAATCTTCTCATCGGGGTGCTGATGAGCATCCTGGTCGTACGCCTGTGGCAAATGCAGGTGCTGCAGGGTGGGTATTACCTGCGTCAGTCCGAAGAGAATCGGATTCGCGACTATACGCTGTCCGCGCCGCGTGGCATTATCTACGATCGCAAGGGCCGTCCCCTCGTCTCCAACCGTCCGTCATTCACCGTCGCGGTTTTGCCCTTGGAACTGCACGACCCGCCACAAGTCGTGGCCCGCCTGGCGTCCATCTTAGGGATTACGCCTGAGGAGATCACGCGTCGGATTGAGGCCAACCGGCCGCGGCTGTTCGAGCCCGCACGGATCAAGCGCGATGTCGGGGCAGCCGCCGTCGCCTTGATCGAGGAAAATCGGCTTGACCTTCCCGGGGTGATTATCCTCGTCGAGCCAGTGCGGCACTACCTGCAGGACAAGATCGCCGCGCACGTGCTGGGCTACCTCGGAGAGATCGATGTCGAGGACCTGGCTGCCCGGCGGAATGAGGGCTACCGCCCGGGCGATCTGATTGGCAAGGCGGGCGTGGAGCGTGCAAGTGAAGCCGTCTTGCGCGGGGTCGACGGACGGATGCGGGTGGAAGTGGACGCCCTCGGCCGCCCCTTGCGGATTTTGTCTCGTGTGTCCGCCCTCCCCGGCCGCCCCTTGGCGTTGACGCTCGATCTCGATGTACAGAAGGCCGCATACGATGCGCTACAGGCCACTGGGTTGGCAGGCGCGGCCATCGCCATGGATCCTCGTACCGGCGACATTCTAGCGATGGCCAGTCTTCCCTCATACGACCCCAATCAGTTCGCCATGGGTATCGGGTCGACGGCGTGGCAGTCGATCACAGCCGACCAGCGCAAGCCCTTACTCAATCGCGCCGTGGGCGCGACCTATGAACCGGGGTCTGTGTTCAAGCTGGTGACCGCCATGGCGGCCCTCGACCGCGGCATCGTCTCGCGGCGGACGATGTTCGACGCCCCCGGCTACTTTCAGCTCGGTCAGTGGATCTTTAGAGATTTGAAAGCGTGGGGCCGCATCGACTTCATCACCGGAATCGCAAACTCGGTGAACGTCGTCTTCTACACCCTCGGCTACCGGCTGGGTGGTGAGGAGCTGGCGCACTACGCCCTTCTCATGGGTCTCGGGGAGCCGACCGGGATCGATCTGCCGGGAGAAATCAACGGCATCATCCCCAGCCCGGCGACGAAAGAACAACTAGTAGGCGAGCCGTGGTACCCCGGGGACGCGGTCAATATGTCGATTGGCCAGGGAGCGATCACCGTCACACCGATCCAAGTGGCTCGCATGGTCATGGGGATCGCGAATGGCGGTCAGCTGGTGCAACCGCACGTCCTGCTCCTGACGTACGATCGTGACCGCACCGCGCATCGGGTGGATCCGGTGATGCAGCGCGTGGTGCCGTATCGTCCCGAGAGCCTGGCGGTGCTGCAGGAGGGAATGCGCGCCGTGGTCGACCGGGGGAGTGGCGCGGGAGCGCGGATCGAGGGGCTGCCGATGGCAGGCAAAACCGGGAGCGCGGAAAACCCACGGGGGCGGCCGCACGCGTGGTTTGCCGGCTATGCCCCGATCGATGCCCCGCGGTTGGTCGTGATCGCGTTCGTCGAAAACGGATTCCGCGGTGGCATCGCTGCCGCCCCCGTCGCCCGCGCGATTTTCCAGACCGCGTTTTCCCCCGCGGTGGATCAGGAGACGGGCCGATGAGCAAGCGGCTCCTGCGCTACCTCGACTGGCCGCTTCTTGGGGCGATGCTAGCGCTCATGGCCGGGGGCGTCTTGGTGCTCTATAGTGCTGTGCACAATACCCCCAACCCAGCCGAGTTCGTTCGCGCGCGGGTGCTGCACATCATCATGGCGCTGATCGTCCTGGGGCTGCTGGCAGCGGTCGATTATCAGGCCATCGCCCGCGTGTGGCGGTCGATTCTGGCTGGAACGGTCCTGGCGCTGTTGGCTGTGTTGGTGATCGGCCGGGTGAGCTTTGGCGCACAGCGGTGGATCGGCCTCGGACCCCTCGCCGCCTTCCAGCCCGCTGAACTTGCCAAACTGGCGCTCATCATCACGCTGGCGAAGCACATTGATGGGTACAAGGAGTTTGATTCGTGGAGGGCCCTCCTGCCCGTGCTGGCTCATGCTGCCCTTCCACTGGCGTTGATCGCCCGCCAGCCGGACCTCGGAACGGCGCTGGTCGTGGCGGCGATTCTCGCGGCGATGATCTTTATCGCCCAGCTCCCAGTGCGGATGCTCGCCGCGCTTGGCGCCGGCGCGGCCACGGTCGCCCCCCTCGCGTGGCGCCTGCTCCACGACTACCAGCGCCACCGGCTCTTGGTCTTCCTCGATCCCAACGCTGACCCCTTAGGCGGGGGGTACGCGCTGATCCAGTCCAAGATCGCGGTGGGCTCCGGCCAGCTGCTCGGCAAAGGGCTGCTGCACGGCACGCAAAGTTTGTTGCATTTCATCCCCGAGCAGCACACCGACTTCATCTTCACTGTCGTGGGCGAAGAGTTCGGATTTGTCGGTGCCTGCGTGCTGCTGGGTTTGTTCGCGCTGTGGCTGTGGCGTGCGATGACCATCGCCGCGCAGGCCAAGGATCGTCTGGGGACGTTGATGGCCGTCGGCGTGGTGGCGATGGTGGGCTTTCACCTCGTCGTCAACGTCGGGATGACGGTGGGCCTGATGCCGATCACCGGGATCCCGCTGCCGTGGGTCAGCCACGGCGGCAGCGCGCTGATTACGATGGCGGGTGCCACCGGACTCTTGTTGAGTATTGGAATGCGACGGAAAAAGATTCTGTTCTAGAGTCGATTCGACTCGTAGGAGCGCATATGGCGAAAGAAATCATTGCAAACGTGGAACCATACGAGACGCGCGTGGCGGTCCTCGATGACGGCAAGCTGATCAACCTCTTCATCGAACGCGGGGAGCCCCTGGCAGGCAACATCTACAAGGGCCGGGTCGCGAACGTCCTCCCCGGGATGGAGGCTGCTTTCGTGGACATCGGGTTGGAGCGCAACGCGTTCCTCCACGTCGGCGATATCCGGTCGCAGCGGCTGGCGGGAGAAGAGGTCGAGGAGTCGTTTGGCCGAGGCGCCATCGCCGAGCGGCTGCGCGCGGGCCAAGAGATCCTGGTTCAGGTGACCAAGGAGCCGATGGGCAGCAAGGGGGCCCGGGTGACGACGTACGTAGCGCTGCCCGCGTACTACCTCGTGCTGATGCCCACCGTGAACTACGTGGGTGTGAGTCGGCGGATCGAGAACGAGCAGGAACGCCGGCGGTTGCGGCAGCTCGCCGACCGTGTGCGGCCCAAAGGCATGGGCGTCATCGCGCGCACCGCGGCCGAGGGGGCGACCGAGAAGGAGTTGGCCGACGACATTCAGTTCCTGCTGCAGATCTGGAACCGCGTGGAAGAGCGGTCGCGCGCGAGCAAAGCGCCGGCGCTCGTCTACCAGGACCTGCGGCTCATCCGGCGCGTGGTGCGCGACCAGTTCACCGACGAGGTCACGCGATTTCTCATCGACTCTCCCGAGGAGTTCCGCCGTGTCCAAGATCTCCTGAACTCCTTTGCCTCCAAGTTGAAGTCCCGGGTGCAGCTCTATCGCGAGGCCGAACCGATCTTTGAGCACACCGGAGTGGAGAAGGAGATCGAGAAAGCGCTCCATCGCAAAATCTGGTTGAAATCCGGCGGCTACATCGTCATCGATCGCACCGAGGCACTGACGGTCATCGATGTCAACACGGGGAAGTTTGTCGGGAAGACCGATCTGGCCACCACGATCTTCCGCACGAACATGGAAGCGGTGGGAGAGATTGTCCGCCAGATCACGCTGCGCGATATCGGAGGGATCATTCTCGCCGATTTCATCGACATGGAAAATGAGGGGCACCGCAAGCAGGTGCTGGCCGCTCTCCACGAGGCCGCCCGCCGCGATCGGTCCAAGTTCCACATCATCGATCTCACACAGCTGGGACTGGTGGAGATCACGCGCAAGCGCGTGCACCAGGACCTCGAAGAGGTGATGCGGATGCCCTGTCCATACTGCGAGGGACGGGGGCGGGTCTTGTCGGTGGAGACGATGGGGCCCCGGGTCCGTCGGGAGATCCGCAGGGCGCTGGCGAACGCGCGAGAGGCGGCGGTGCTGGTAGACGTGCACCCCGATGTGGCTGCGTTCCTGTCCCGCGAGGGGGAGGGCTGGATCCGGCAGTTGGAACAGCAAACAGGCCGGCGGCTCCGTGTCCGGGCCCGCGACGGGATGCACATCGAGCGCCTCCGCATCGTCGAGGGGCCGTCGCTGGACGCCCTGGAGCGCGCGCCGGTGCGGGAGGAGCGCGGGGAGCACGTACACTGGCTCGACTATGGTCCCCCGGAGGTGGTCACCGTGGGGGAGGAGGACGAAGAACAGGAGTTGGCGCTCGCGTCTGCGGGTCGATCACGCCCGTGGATGACAAAATTGCGCCGGTTGCTGGGGCGGACTCAGGTGTGATACGATACCTCGGGCCACAGACCGCGCGTATTTGTGCGCAGGGTCGGCCCACTATGTTGGGGGATTGGCGTCACGGGGATGCCGATGTACGCAGTGATCGAAACAGGAGGCAAGCAGTATAAGGTCCAGGAGGGCCGCACCGTCGCCGTGGAGCGCCTGGACGCCGATGCCGGGACTGCCGTGACGCTAGATCGCGTCCTGCTGGTCGCCGACGACTCTTCCCGCACGGTCGGCACGCCGGTCGTCGCGGGGGCGAAGGTCACCGCGACCGTCATGGCCCACAGTAAAGCGGCGAAGGTCGTGGTCTTCAAATACAAGTCCAAGGTACATTACCGTCGCAAGAAAGGGCACCGCCAGCAGTACACGACGATTCGCATCGACAAGATCGAGCGTTAGGCGTCGGGACTCCGTGATCGGGGGCACCTCAGATGGCGCATAAGAAAGGCATGGGCTCGTCCCGGAACGGTCGGGACAGCAAGAGCAAGCGGCTCGGCATCAAGCGATTTGCAGGACAGATCGTGACGGCAGGGAGCGTGCTCGTTCGCCAGCGGGGCACCCGGGTCTGGCCGGGAGAAAACGTCGGCACCGGGCGCGACCACACCCTTTTCGCCCTCGTCGATGGAGTCGTGTCGTGGCAACGCCATGGGCGCGACAGTCGACAGGTCAGCGTTCTGCCATCAACGACCTAAACCACGTCCGACTGCGGCGACTCGAGGCCACCGCATGACACTCGGAGACATCCGGGTGTCCGCGTGGCCTCGACTGTTTACGCAACCGTCTACGGGTCCACTGAGTGCTGGCAGAAAAGCTGCGATGTTCATCGACCGCGCGGTTATTGATGTCAAAGGCGGAGACGGGGGCAACGGCTGCATGAGCTTCCGCCGGGAGAAGTACGTGCCCAAGGGCGGACCAGATGGCGGAGACGGAGGCAACGGCGGCGATGTCGTCCTGGTTGCCGATGAGAACCTGTCTACCCTGTTGGACTTTCAATACCGTCGTCAGTACGTGGCTCAGCGCGGCCGGCACGGGGAAGGGAGCCTGCGGCACGGGAAGCGCGGGGGATCGCTAGTCGTGCCCGTGCCCGTCGGCACCGTGGTGAAGGACACGAGTGCGGCGGAGATTCTCGCCGACCTCAGCCAACACGGCCAGCGGGTCGTCGCAGCACGCGGCGGGAAGGGCGGCCGCGGTAACGCGAGATTTGCCACTTCCACGCACCGGGCCCCTCGCCGGGCGGATCCCGGGGGAAAGGGCGAGGAACGCCGGCTTGAGCTAGAGCTGCAGCTGATCGCCGATGCCGGTCTGGTGGGTTTTCCCAACGCCGGGAAGTCGACGCTGCTCACTCGGGTCTCGGCGGCGCGCCCGAAGATCGCGGATTATCCCTTCACCACAACCGAACCGTATCTGGGCGTCGTCGGTCTCGATGATGGGCGCAGTTTTGTGCTCGCTGATCTGCCTGGTTTGATCGAGGGCGCGCATCAGGGAGCGGGGCTGGGCCATACATTCTTGAGGCACATCGCGCGCACCCGCGTGCTCGTGCACGTGATTGACCTCGCCGCCGAGCGCGATCCGGTCGCTGACTTCGAGGCCGTGAATTCCGAACTCTGGCTCCACGATCCGTCGCTACGGCGCCGTCCGATGTTAGTGGCCTTGAACAAGATTGATCAACCTATCGCCCGGGACAAGGTCGCCTCTACACAAGAGGCGATTACCCAACTGGGATATCGTGTCTATCCCGTGTCGGCGGCCACCGGCGAAGGGCTTCAACCGTTGATGGGGGCCGTCGCCGATGAGCTGCCGCGACAGGTGCACGTCGAGAGTCCTGTCTCCTCGAGTTGAGGGGGAGGGGTGGGGATCATCGCGGCGGTGATCCTCATGGTAGTAA
This sequence comes from bacterium, assembly GCA_036393975.1. Taxonomy (GTDB): domain Bacteria; phylum Sysuimicrobiota; class Sysuimicrobiia; order Sysuimicrobiales; family Kaftiobacteriaceae; genus 13-1-40CM-64-14. The sequence goes on from DASWFZ010000230.1 coordinate 6,566, forward strand.
GAGCCCGAGCAAGCAAGACGAAAGGGGCGTCGCGTGGGACGCGTCGGCGTCATGGGGGGCACTTTCGACCCGATTCACTACGGCCACCTCGTGACAGCCGAGGAAGCCCGAATACACTTTGAGTTGTCGCAAGTGTTATTCGTCCCCAACCGGTACCCTCCGCACAAAGACCTGGATGGCGTGAGCGCCCCCGAACACCGGTACCACATGACGCTCCTCGCCACGGCCACGAATCCCGCTTTCGCCGTGTCTCGCCTAGAGGTTGATCGACCGGGACCCTCGTACTCCATCGATACGATTCGCGAATTGCGCCAGGTGTACCAAGCAGATGCGTTATTTTACATTACCGGGGCAGACGCGATTCTCCAGGTGGTCCGGGGGGCGTGGGAGGGGTCGGCCGAACTGTTGACGCTGTGCCAATTTATCGCGGCGAGCCGGCCGGGGTTTCCCATCGATGTGCACGATCTGCGCCGGTTTAACGTGACCGGTCAGCAACTGTCGAACATCCACGTGATCGAAATCCCGGCACTCGCCATCTCGTCGACGGATATCCGCCGTCGCGTGACCGCAGGGCTCCCCATTCGCTATCTAGTGCCGGAGCCGGTCGAGACGTATATCCACAAACACAAGTTGTACGGTAGGGCCGGAGGCGCGCACGCTTGACGGGGCCGAAGGGGCTGGCGCTGGGTGCTGCGGAAGCGATGGAGGCCAAAAAGGCCGAGGACGTGCTCATCCTCGACATTGGCAGCTTCACGTCCGTGGCTGACTACTTCGTCATTGGTTCCGCCGAGACGGCCGTGCAGATCCGGGCCATTACCGAGGCGGTCGA
>DASWFZ010000231.1:0-7699 GCA_036393975.1 bacterium
CAGATGAGGCGCTCCGATCGGATGCACGTAGACTCGAAGGTGCGGGAACCGCTGCACGAGCGCGCCGGCTCCGCCGGCATGGTCCAGGTGGATGTGGGTGACGGCGATCGCTTGCAAGGCGGCGGGATCGAGGCCAGCCTCCCGCACACCGGCGAGCAGATTCTCCACCGTCGCGGTTGGGCCGGTCTCCACCAGCGCAGGTTGTGGCCCCAAGAGCAAATAGGCGCAATCGACTTGGGCGGTATTGTCGTAGTTGAGGTCGATGACGACGATGTCGTCGGCAATTTTCTGCGTTCGGCTCATGCGTTTGGACGAGACGGTGCGGCGGGACGTCATGCCGCCGATGCCCACACCACGATACTACAGGTCCTCCGCGGATGCACGACCGGGCGGTGCTGCGCACGGGCGCACGCCGACAGCGGAGTGCGCTGTCGCAGGAATCATCCGGTAGGATTCGAAGACTACAGGACCGTCCACTCTCTGGGCGGGCTCCCTACGCTAAAGGAGGCAGAACCGTGCGAATCAGGCTTGTGCTTGCCATGGTGGTAATCGGGACACTACTAGGGCCCCAGATGTCGTCGCGTGCCGCCACGGCTGCGGACACACTGGTGTACGTGAATGATATCAGCGACATGATTTCACTTGATCCTGCTGTGGCCTACGAGTTCAGCGGGATCCTGGCCGCGACGAACATCTACGACACCCTAGTCGCCTTTGAAGGCGAGGACTTGACCGCGCTCAAGCCCCGGCTGGCGACGTCGTGGTTCATCCGCGACAGTGGAAGCCGGTGGTCGGTTACACTCAAACTGCGGCCGGGGGTAAAGTTCAGCACCGGCCGTCCAGTCACGGCCAAAGCAGTCGCGTTCTCCTTTGACCGCGTCATCGCATTGAATAAGTCCCCGGCCTTCCTGTTCAAAGAGGTCGCCGGGATGAATGAAGGCGACACGATTCCTGTTGGCACCGACACAGTCGTGGTGAGCCTCCCGAAGACGGCAAGCCCGCAAGCCTTCCTCTCCGTCCTCACGTTCACAGTCGCCGCTATCGTGGATCCGGACGAAGTGATGGCGCATCAGGTGGGAACCGATCGCGGGGAGGCATGGCTGCGGAATCACTCCGCGGGCACCGGGCCCTACACGCTGGACCGATGGGATCCGGAGTCGCGCGTGGTGCTCGTGGCCAATCCTAACTACTGGGGGCCGAAACCCAATCTCCCGCGCGTGATTATCTCGCATGTGCCCGAAAGCAGCACGCAAAAATTCCTCCTGGAATCGGGTGACGCCGATATCGCCGCTGATCTGTCTCCCGAGCAGGCGCGCGACCTCGCCACGAAGCCCAACGTTACTGTCCAAAAGGGCAAGTTGCTGCAGCTTGTCTACATCGGGATGAACGCCAAACTGCCGCCGCTGGACAACCCGAAGGTCCGGGAGGCCATTCGCGCCAGCATCGACTACGACGGGATTATCCGCAGCTTGCTGCGGGGAGAAGCAAAAAAGGTCCAGACCATCGTCCCCGACGGCCTTTTCGGCTTCAACCCATCGGCACCGTTCCAGCAGAATATCGCCCAGGCCAAACAGTTGCTGCGGGAAGCCGGCAAAGGCGACGGATTCTCGATTGAACTGTTAGTTCCAACTGGACCGGCCCCCGGCGGGGTGAAGTGGGCGGACCTCGGGGCGAAAGTCCAAAGTGACTTAGCGCAGGCGGGCATCAAGGTGGATATCAAAGAGACGGCGCAGGCGCAGTTGCTGAATGTCTATCGGGCCCAGAAAGGGCAGATGGTGATGATCTTGTGGGGACCAGACTTCCCCGATCCGGACGGGAATGCCACGCCCTTTGCCGACTACGAGGCGCACTCGCTCGCGTGGCGGAACCAGTACAGCGATGCCGACGCCTCCAAGCTAGCCAAGCAGGCCGCCTTGGAACCGGACCTCATGAAGCGTCAGGCGCTGTACCGCCAGCTCACCGAAAAAGTGCTGCACGAGGGTCCGTATGTGATTCTCTATCAACCGCTGAAGCGGTTTGGGTTGCGCGCGAACGTGTCTGGGTTTGTCTGGAACCCGATGGCGTTTGCTGAGTTCCGCACCGTCAGCAAGTAGGATGTGAGTCGTTACGTCTTAACACGGATCGCCTCCACGGGGCTCGTGCTCGTGGGGGTGTCCGTGTTGACGTTCTTTATCGCCCATGTGGTTCCGGCCGATCCGGTCCTCGCCGCGCTGGGCCAGCACGCGCGGGAGGACCAGATTCAGGCGTACCGGCATGCGTACGGACTGGATCGGCCGGTGGTCGTGCAATACGTGCAATACATGCGCCGGCTGGCCAGCGGCGACCTCGGGCTGTCCATCCGCACCCGGCGGCCGGTCGCCTCCGACCTCGCTGAATTCCTGCCCGCGACGGTGGAGCTCGGCAGTACTGCGTGGCTGATCGCTCTGGCTCTGGGCATTCCCGCCGGAATTCTGTCGGCCATCTACAAGGATCGCCTCGCCGACCACCTCGTCCGGATCGCCGCGTTGGCGGGCGCGGCGATGCCCGTCTTCTGGCTGGGGCTTCTGCTGCTAGGGTCCCTGTACTACCGGTTGCACTGGCTTCCTGGCCCGGGCCGCCTCGATCTGTCGATCGTCCCGCCTCCGCCGCGCACCGGGGTGCTGCTCATTGACAGTCTGCTGGCCGCCGACGGCCCCGCGTTCACGAACGCGTTACGGCACTTGGTCTTGCCAGGGCTGACCTTGGGACTCTTTTCCACCGCAGTGATCGCGCGGATGACGCGGTCGGCCATGCTGGAAGTCCTCAATCAGGAGTACATTCGGACGGCGCGGGCGAAGGGGTTGACACGCCTTCGCGTCATCATGCACCACGCCCTGCGCAATGCGATGATCCCCACTCTGACGGTCATCGGGATCTCGTTTGGCAATTTGCTGTCCGGTGCCGTCTTGACCGAGACCGTGTTTGCGTGGCCGGGGTTGGGGCGGTACGCGACGGCCTCGGCGGTCAGCCTCGACTTTCCCGCGGTCATGGGGGTCACGTTGGTCGTGGCCGTCTTCTACACTCTCGCGAATCTCGTCGTCGATCTCCTCTATGCGAGGGTGGATCCGCGGATCCGCTATGAGTGAGCCATCCGGAGCGCCGGTCCGTCCCCGGCCGCTGCGGTGGCGCACGTTCGGCCGCAGCCCGCTCGTGGTGCTGGGGGCGGCGATCGTGCTGGTGTTCGCGGCTGCTGCGCTCGCGGCGCCGTTGCTGGCGATACGATCGCCGCTGGCCCAGCTGCTCGATGAGCGTCTGACCCCGCCCGGAGCAGGCAGCCCGCTGGGATTGGATCAGCTCGGGCGTGACATCTTCAGCCGCTTGCTCTTTGGGGCACGGATCTCCCTGCTCGTCGGGCTGGTCGTCGTGGCGTTGGCCGGCGTGGTAGGCACACTGGTCGGGGTTATCGCCGGGTTCGCAGGCGGGTGGGCCGATCACGTCCTGATGCGCATCACTGATGTGTTCTTCGCATTTCCCTCGTTGATTTTGGCCATGGCGATTGCGGCCGCGCTGGGTCCCAGCCTCACTCATGCTATGGTGGCGATTGCTGCGGTGACCTGGCCGGTGTACGCACGTCTGAGCCGCGCGCAGACGTTGGTCCTCAACCGGCTGGAGTTTCTGGACGCGGCCCGCGCGATGGGAGCCCCCGATCTCCGTATCGTGCTGCGCCACATCGTTCCCAATGCGCTGGCTCCGCTTGTTGTGCAGGCGTCGTTTAACATGGGTGAGGCGATCCTCATCGCGGCGGGGTTGAGCTTCATCGGCTTCGGTGCGCAGCCGCCCACCCCGGAGTGGGGTGTCATGGTCAGCGAAGGACGCGACTATATCACGACGCAGTGGTGGGTCCCGACGTTTCCCGGACTCGCCATCCTCCTGGCGGTGACGGGATTCAACTTGCTCGGGGACGGGGTCAGAGACGTCCTTGACCCGCGCTTGCGTCGGCCCGTTTAGTCTGCGGCGCCCCCCGAAGGTCTGCTGGTGTGGGCGATCCAGTCGGCCGAAGCGCCCACGAGTTCCCGCATGATGTCCGCAGGGGCGCGGCCGCGAACGCGCAGGCTGTGATCTGCCCCGTCGATGGTGTGCAGAGTGGCCGTGGGCAGGCGGGCCAGCGTTCGCTGCAGCAGGTCGGGCTGCGCAAACGCGTCGCGGGTCCCCTGCAGGAACAACATCGGGATTTTGATAGTGTAGAGGTGTTTGTCCCGTAGCCGATCCGGTTGGCCCGGAGGGTGCAGAGGGTAGCTGAGAAAGACGAGTCCTGCCGCAGGTGTGCCGCTGGCGACGATGTGGGAGGCGATCCGCCCGCCCATGGAGCGGCCGCCCAGGAAGAGCGTCGGGGCGCGACGTCTCACCTGATCAGCCACGGCACGGTAGCAGTCTTCCAACACCGCTTGCCGGTCCGGTGCCTTGCGCCGGTCCTCTGCATAGAGGAAGTTAAACCGCACGGCACCGATGCCGACCTGGGCGAGTCCGTCGGCATATGCGACGAGGTCGGGGGTGTCCAGGGTCCCGCCTGCCCCGTGCCCCAGGACCAGGTAGACCCCGCCGTGCGCGGGATGATGCCAGGCCGCGGACACCGTGCCCCCGTCCCATGTGAGCCGAGAACGTTCAGAGGGCATCGATGGCGACCCCGCGCCGAATACCTGGGGTGGGTTAGGCGCGAACCTCCTGCCTCTGGAACAGCACGTAGCTCCCCGCAAACAGCAGTAACAGACCCGCGACTAATCCCGTGAACTGCGGCCAGGCTAACAAGAGACTCTGGCCCACCGGGAGCGGAGTGCCGAGCACCGCGCCCTCAAGTTGTGTGATGAAGATCGGCCCCAACGAGCGCACAGCGGGGTTCAGCAGCGCGAGCACAATCTCCGCAAACAGCGTGTTCGGCGACAGGCGCGACAAAAACAGACTCAGACGGAGGTGGGCCAACGTTTCCGACGGGCTCCCCGAATACGTGGGGACGGCGGCCGCACTAATCACCTGCACCACCATGTCCCAGAAGATGGCGAAGAACAGCCACACAGCGATGGCCGCCAAGGCCGAGGTCGCAGTTTGGCGGAAGATCACGGACAACGCGATGGCCAACGCGAGCCAGATCCCCGCATACGCCCACGCGGTCAGCAAGAACAACAACCCGCGGGCCACTTCCTCTATGCCGGGAACGACGCCCAGCACCAGCAGACCCATTCCCGTGACCAACAGCCACAATGCGAGCAAGCTGACCCCTAGCGTGAACATCCCCGCGAGAAACTTGCCTAGGAGCAGTGCGTCGCGGTAGATCGGTTGCGACAGCACGCGGCTGAGGGTGTGTCGGTTGTGTTCCCCGTTGATCGAGTCGAACCCGAGCGCGATTGCGGCCAGCGGCAGGAAGAAACCTAAGAAGGCCACAAACGACGGCAGCGGATCCTGAGCGGTGGTGAACAGCTTCAAGTACAAGTACGGGTCTTCGGCCACTGAGGCTTTCAATTGACGCACGGCCCCGTAGGTCGAGCCGAGCGCTGTGAGGAAGATCAGCCCCTCGAGCAGCTGCATGCGCACGCTGCTGAGGTGGTCGGCGAGTTCTTTCATGACGACGGCCCAGAGTCCCGTCCAAGGAGAACCCTCACGCCTCACGCCCCACCTCCTGGAAGTACCGCGTGTAGACCTCATCCAATGACGGCCGCTCTAGTGTTAAGTTCACCAAGTCTGCCCCTTTGCCGACGACCCGGCGGGCGACTTCGGCTCGACAGTCGGCCTGCGCCTCCAACGTGAACGATCCGGGCCGCTCTTCCACGAGGTTGCGGACACCGGGGATCCCGCGCAGGATGGGCTCCACGCCATCGGGACGCAAGACCTCCACGCGGATGCGATACGCGCCGCCGAGCACGCGGTCAGCCAGACTCTCAAACGTTCCTTCCAGCACCATCTTCCCTTCGCGAAACAGGCCCACCCGGTCGCAGACGGCTTGGACTTGGTGCAGCAGGTGGGAGGATAACAGCACGGTGATGTCCTGGGTGCGCAATTCGCGGATCAGGGCCAAGAACTCCATCGCCGCCTCGGGATCCAGGCCGGCGGTTGGTTCGTCCAGGATCGCGATCTCCGGGCGCTTCAGCAGCACCTCCGCTAGGCCAAGGCGCTGGCGCATGCCGCGGGAGAACGCGCCCGTGCGGCGGTCGAGCACCTTGTTTAGGCCGACGCGGGTGAGGACCTCCGCGATGCGCCCTTCCGTCTCCCCCCGAGGGAAGCCATTGAGCCGGGCAGTGTAGCGCAGATTCTCTTGCGCGGTGAGCTCGTCGTAGAAACCCACGGAATCCGGCAGATAGCCGACCCGGCGCTTGACCTGAAGCGGGTTGCGCGACGGGTCGTGTCCCAGCACCCGCACGGTGCCGCTCGTCGGGTCAGTCAGCCCCAAGAGCATGAGAATAGTCGTGGTCTTGCCCGAGCCGTTAGGTCCCAGCAGGCCGAACACTTCGCCGCGCGAGAGAGTCAGGTTCAGCCCCTCGACGGCGACGACCGGCCCGTAGTGTTTAGTGAGGTCTTGCGTTTCAATAACAGTCGTCATCGCCGGCCATACCGGTTCACCGCGAACGTGACGACGCCCAAGGCGACGGCGACCAGCAGCACGCCGACCAGCCCCCACAGCGTCGAGGTGGAGACGGTGATGCGAAAGTCCGCCGAGGACGATACGTCGCCGGCGTTCGCAGTGATCGGGAGCATGTAGTCCCCGGTGAGGGCTTTCTGTGAGGGTTTGATGGATGCGGTTACCTGAGATTGATCATTCGCGGCGATCTCGTCAATCTTGTCGGGCGTAAACTTCACTTCCCATCCGGACGGCTCGGAGGCCGACAGCGAGACATTCCGGGCCGGGGCGCTCCCTGTGTTCTTGATCACGAGTTTGAGAGGGGTCGCGCTTCCGGCCGTTGCACGGCCGGAGAGCCGGTCATCAGGAGTCGTGACACGCAGTTCGGGGCGGCCTGTAATTTCGATGCTCAGCTTCAACTCGGCGCTGGTCTCCCCTCCGCGAGCCCGCACGGTGAGCGGGTAGGTCCCGGCGCTCACTTTGGGAGGGACGGTTACCTGCGTATCGAGATCTCTCGACTCCCCGGCTTTGATCGGAAAGCTGGCGACTTCTTGGCCCATCGTCGTGAACGTTACTCGGAACCCGGGGGGGGTCTCGGTGTCCAGGTTCACGAGGATCTCTTGGTCGCTTTCATTTTTCAGGGTGAGGCGATACCGGAAGCTCGAGGTGGGCGACCCGCGCAAGACCGGGAGTTCCGCGTCCAGCGTCAACCGGCGTGGCAGGACGCTTCCCAAGGTTAGTTTCAGCGACAAGGTCGCTGACGCACTCTGGCCGCTCGCGACGATTTGCACGTCGTACTCGCCCGCCTTGGTCCCCTTGGGCGGTTCCAGGCGCAGCGTGACCGAGCTGTCCTGGTCGGGATCCACGAACACCGACTCCACCACGCGGCCGGCACCCAAGAACGTGGCCTTCCAGCCGCGGGGCAGAGAGGGAACCCGCAACGTCACCGTCTGCGGGGGCAGTCCGAAGTTTTTGACCGTGAGGGTGATGGAGAGCGACTCGCCCAGGCGGGCGGATTGCGACGGGAACGGAGTGGAGATGCGTAAGCCCTGGAACGCGGCCCACGTCGGCAGGGAGCCGACGGCGAGGAACGCTGCTGCGACCAATATGACGACGCGTACACGGACCATCAGT
>DASWFZ010000232.1:0-2154 GCA_036393975.1 bacterium
CGCCATCTCGCGTGGTTACGTCGCGCCCGCCGGCCTTGACCTGATATGCATCCCGTCTTTTGTCGACTTGACACTCGATGGGCAGGAAAGGACCGGGATCAGACTCCTGGTAGAGGTGCGCTGACGCAGTGTCATCGATCAGGTGGGCGGCGGTGCTATCTGGTTTGAGCAGACAGAACACGGCGACCGGCAGTCAGGAAGCCTGCTGTGGGATCGGCCCTCGATTTAAGAGGTCGAGACGGCGCCATGCGGACGCACGGTCACCGAATGGAGACCCATCGCAAGCGTGCTTGGAGCGATGTAGCTAATTGATCCAGGGTGTACACGCCGAGACCATCTCTTTCAGTTCGTACGCGGATGCATGCGAGATTGCACTTACTCCGGGGTGGCCCTGGCTGGGCGAGGCAGGCCTTCAAGACAGTCGCGAGGTTAACCTGGGCGGAGTCCCGCCACGACGAGTCCGATTAAGAGTCTCCGAGGCGCGGGCCCATGGCCACAGCACCGTATGCTCCATCGAGCTTCTCGAAGTCGACCGGCTTTTCACTCCTCGCATTCAGATCGAACTGACTCTGCAGCCGAGTGGCTCCGGCACCCGTCTTACGGTCAATGGTCTTTTTGCCCGGGACATTGCCGGGGACCCAAACAGCGATTCAGAACTGTCCCGGCATCTGGCCAAAGAATGCGTGCGTTCGCTGATAGAGAAGGTGGCTGAGGAGATTGAGGGATTGAAAGGTAGTTCGCAGGCAACGAGAAGCCCGAGCGGAGGCACCCGGCGCAAGTAGCGCTTAGAAAGCGCTGACAGTGCGCGAGGTTGTCTCGCGGATCTAGAAATTGAAGAGCAGCCCTGCACACCGCCATGCCGGGGGGTATGGCTGGGCGGCCGAACAACGAGGACGGGACGGCCCGCGGCAACCATCGCCCGGCCGCGCCTTATTACCAAGAAGGAGTGGGTGAGCTGGACCCTGCCCGAGCGGGTGAGGGTCGCCCAGACCGAAATCGCCCACGCCGCCACGCAGGCGTCTTCTCGGCTTGCCACCGGGGATCGGTCTGGCAGCGGTGGAGGAGATCTTCGGAGAAGGGAGGTTGGGTGCGAAGTCGGAGCTCTGTGCCCATTTGTCCCCATGTTGTCCCCATTCCCTTCAGGGACTAGCAGCACCCGCCGCGGTCTCTGACAGCCAAGAAGACAGCCAAGCAGGCGGATGGCTGCGGACGAAGGCGTACGACCACGGATTGCGACCGCTCCTGACTGAACCTGAGCGGACGTCAATGGATCCCGGTGGAGGGCAGGCCCGCGGCCTTCAAAACCGTATGCGGGTCCGAGAATCCAAGAGTTTGAGGAGTTGGCCACGCGCGCGTCTTCTCTATTAATGTGCCGGGCGGCCATGCTGCTGATAAGCATCCGGTATCGACAGCTCACGTCGGCGATGCCGGCCGTCGGTTCGATCCCACGCGCGCGGTACGATCCGTCCTCTTGCTGTATTCGGTTTCTTATTGCGTCCCCCCCGTTGGAGGTTGCGTATGGCATCTATCCACAAGGAAATAGCTATTCGGGCACGCCCTGAAGATGTGTGGGCGGCCGTCCGCGATGTGGGTGCTGTGCACAAGCGGCTCGTGCCGGGACTTGTGATCGATGCCCGTCTGGAAGGAGGCGCTAGAGTCGCAACTTGGGCGAATGGGATGGTTGTGCGCGAGCTCATCGTCGACATCGATGATGTTGCCCAGAGATTTGCCTACGCCGCCGTCGGGGGTCGAACGACACATCACAACGCATCCATGCAAGTGTTTGCGGACGCTGAAGGAAGCCGTTTGGTCTGGATCACTGATCTGCTCCCGAACGAATTGGCAGGATTCGTGGCAGCTCTTGTTGAGCAGGGAGCCGATGTGATAAAGCAGACGCTAGAGGCAAACCCCGCTTAGGGCGCCCTTTGCCCAGGGCTACGGGATGGATGCTCTCGATAAAGCGAGCTTACCGGCAGCCCGGTTGATCTATGGGGATGATGCACCGGCCATGGAGAGCGGGCGGTAGGTGGGAGTCGACGTCTATGCCAAGAGGTCTCCAAGATCCTCTTGATCAACTTCGACGAGCTTCCTGCGGCTGCGCCCGCCCGAGCGAAGCCTGACCCTCGACGCTGGCACTCTGAAATGCCTCGCGAC
>DASWFZ010000233.1:0-2408 GCA_036393975.1 bacterium
GCACTTGCACCCCGATGATCTCTTGGAGGGGACAGCGGCCGCGGTCGCGTTCGCCGTTGCGCAGGGGGCCAACATGCTGCGGGTACATGACGTACAAACCATGGTGCGCGTGACGCGCATGATGGAATTTTTCTGCGGATACCGGTCTCCCGCCAGTGTCCGGGTCTCTGTAGAATCGAAGACGGAGGTGGTCCGCAGTGGACAAGAAGAGCATCGAGCAAGCCGTTAGCGTGATTATCAAGGCGATTGGCGAAGACCCCACGCGCGAGGGGTTGGTCGGCACGCCGCGGCGCATCGCCGAGATGTACGAAGAGCTTTTTGCCGGCCTGACACAAGATGCCAGTCAGCTGCTTGAAACAGGTTTCGATGATGAGGACCACCATGAGATGGTCATTGTGAGAGACATCCCCTTCACATCTTTGTGTGAACATCATTTTTTGCCATTCCATGGGGTCGCTCACGTCGGCTATATTCCCCAAGGCCGGATTCTCGGTGTCAGCAAAGTCGCGCGGCTCGTAGAGATGCTTGCCCGCAGGCCGCAGGTCCAAGAGCGTCTCACGTCGCAGGTTGCAGATTTCCTCTGCCAGGGAGGTCTCGGCGCTGCCGGAGCGGGGGTGGTCATCGAGGCTGAGCATTCATGCATGACCGCACGCGGCGTGAAGAAGCCCGGCAGCAGAGTTGTCACCTCGGCCACGCGTGGCATTTTCCGGGACGACCCGCGCACCCGAGCCGAGTTCCTTTCTATCCTCGAGGGCCGCAGGTCGCTGTGACGGTGCAGGCTCCTCAGCCTGCGACAGCATCGCCCGCCGCGCGAATTGATCCACGCCCGGGGCCCTACACTCTTCTCAGCGGACTCGCGGTCGCTGTCCTGCTTCTAGCCGTAGTTGGCGTCACGGTCGGGCCAGTACGGTTGCCGGTCTCGCAGATCCTGCGTGCGCTGGGCGCCCGCTTGGGACTGGGGTCAGGAGGCGTCGACCCTATTGTTTCTAGCATCGTGCTTCAACTCCGATTGCCACGTGTTGTTCTATCTGCGCTAGTCGGCGCTGCCCTGGCGACCTCAGGGGCGATCTTTCAGGGCCTGTTCCGCAATCCCATGGCTGATCCGTACATCATCGGCGTCTCGGCTGGCGCTGCCCTGGGGGCCACCACCGCGATTGTCTTTGGTGTGACGTTTGCGGCAGGTGGTCTCAGTGCGGCGACCATGTTCGCTTTCGTCGGCGCTGTGGCCGTGACGGCGATCGTGTATCGGCTGGGCTGGGACCGCGGAGACGTTGTGATCGAGCAATTGCTGCTGGCCGGAGTGGCGATCGGGGCGTTCTTGGGCGCGGTCATCTCGGCGATGCAGGTGCTCGGCGGAGAAAGCCTCCAGCAAGTGCTCTTCTGGCTGCTTGGGGGATTCTCGGGCCGCCGGTGGGAGCACGTGCTGCTCATCCTGCCCTATGTGGTGGCGGGTTACGTCGTGGCTGCCGCAGGAGCGCGTGATTTGAACCTAATGGTGTTGGGCGATGAGACCGCTCGGTCCCTCGGCGTGGCCACCGGGCGTGTGCGCGTCCAACTGACCGCGGCGGGTGCCCTGATGGCCGCGGCGGCGGTGGCCACGTCCGGCCTGATAGGGTTTGTGGGCCTGATCGTGCCGCATCTGCTGAGACTCGTGACGGGGCCGGATCACCGGCGGCTCCTTCCGGCAGTGGCACTAGGGGGAGCGGTGACGATGCTGCTTGCAGACACACTCGCGCGCACGCTCGCCGCACCCCGCGAAATCCCCGTAGGAATCGTGACGGCGGGGGCGGGGGCGCCTTTCTTCCTCTACCTTTTGACGAAGCAGCGTAAGAGGAGGTTTTGGAGTTAGGTCAGATTCGGACGTGTGCGCCAGGACCTACTGATCATAGCTTCGAAGCCTCGTAGATTCGAGGTCCTGTCGGCTACTCGCTGAAGCCGAATATCAAGGCAGAACAAAGCAGCATGTGACCGCCATCAAGTTCAAGATGCCACCCTCTGAGGCGAACCGCTGTGGTTAAGGCCGGTTGTTAGCTTACCTTCAGGCTCCAAAGGGGCAGGACGTACGCATTTCTACATTAATGTATCTGTGGGAAGCACTAGGGGGCGGGACGAAGCAATCCGTTCCCGCAGCGCGTTGCGGATTGCTCGAAGGGTAAGCGAATCAACGAATTGCTACAACCTCTCCTCGGATGATTGGTGCCCAGGGTGGGAGTCGAACCCACAACCTGCTTTGGCAGGACGACATTTTAAGTGTCGCGTGTTTGCCAGTTTCACCACCTGGGCATAGCTGACCGACTTCGGATCCTGTTTCGGTAATTCGGTTTTAGGGAATGACAATTTGGACAGATGATCTGCAAATTTTCCAGCCTATTATCGCACGGATCCCCGTTGACGTGATGAATTTCCAA
>DASWFZ010000234.1:0-5731 GCA_036393975.1 bacterium
AGCGACCCAGGCTAGGAGGTTCCGGCCGCTGTGGGGGCCGTCGCTGGCCTTCGCCTCGCATGGGTCAAGGGGGCTGATCATGCACAGCTCGCGCTTCGTCCTCGTGGACCGGAACGCACGCATCCGCGCCTACCACCGAACAGATGATTCGGGCTCCCTGAAGCGGCTCCGCGACAACCTGCGGGCACTGTTGGCCGAATCATGAGCAGCCAACGACTCGCTCGGCTCGCTGGCCTCGCCGTCGGGATTCTCGGCGCCCTGCCAACCGTAGGCGCCGCGTCCACACTCCGGGACTGGCAGAGCGACACCCCGGTGCAGCTAGTCCAGGATCTGTTGGACATGCGCTAGGGGAGCAGCGGGTATGGGAGGATGCCACGGCATGTGGGGGATGAACGGTGGGATGGGGGCCGGCTGGATGGTGGCCATGATGGGCGTCAACCTGCTGATCGGCGTTGGGCTGCTGGCTCTCGTGATCGTCGGGGTGGTAGCAGGGATCCGGTGGCTGTCGAGGATCGCGGGTGGCTACGGAAACAGTCCCCGATCCGACCCGGCCCTGGACGTGCTGCGCGAGCGCTACGCCAAAGGAGAGATTGGCCGGGACGAGTTCGAGCGAATGCGTAGAGACGTCTTCTGAAGGCAGACGCTATATGGTGGCTGTGATGTGGAGGCGACTCGCCCTGCTGCTCGTCCCGATCGTGGCGCTCCTGACTCTGTTAGCGTATGGCTTCACCAGGGACCCGCGCTCCATCCCGTCGCCGCTCATCGGCCGGCCCGCAGCTGCGTTCGAACTCACGCTGTTCGATGGTGGCCGGTTCTCCCTGCAGGAGCACCAGGGCCCGGTGGTGCTCGACTTCTGGGCGTCCTGGTGTGTGCCGTGCCGCGAGGAGGCGGCGCTCCTCGAGGCCGCCTGGCGCGCTCACCGAGACCGTGGCGTCGTGTTCCTGGGCGTCAACATCCTGGACACCGATTCGGCCGCCCGGGAGTTCATCAAGGAGTTCGGCGTGACCTTCCCGAACGGCCCGGATCCAGGCAGCCGGATCGCGGTGGCGTACGGCGTGTACGGAGTGCCGGAGCTGTTCGTGATCGCGCGAGACGGCCGAATCACTTACAAGCACATCGGGGCCATCAGCCCCGCCGTGCTGAACACGAAGATTGACGAAGGCCTGCGAGGCGTGGTCGCAACGGAAGAGGGGAGAAGTGACCAGTATCAATCGGCGCGCTGACGGCAACGTTGCGAAAGGTCTCTGCACGTGGGCGTGCCTATTCCTCCTGATGGTGCTCCCGGCGAGGGTCCGGGCCGACGATCCCTTCAAAGCGCTAGCTCTGACCCGGCCCAAGCAGCCCCTCACTGCGCATGACTTCACCGTACCTGGCCTCACCGCGGCCTCGATCCGGCTCAGCGACTTTCGAGGCAAGGTCGTGCTGCTTAACTTCTGGGCGACCTGGTGTTCGCCTTGCAGGGTGGAGATGCCGGCCATGGAGCGTCTGTACCAGCGCCACAAGACTGAGGGGTTCGCCGTCCTCGGGATCTCTGTCGACCGGCAGGGTGCCGCTGTCGTGACACCTTTCGCCAAGAGCTTCAAGCTGACGTTCCCGATCGGTCTCGATCCGCGGACGGACGTTGCTGGCAGCTACGGCGTCGTTGGGCTGCCGTCCACCTTTCTCATCAGCAGAACCGGGTCAATAGTTGCGATAGCGGTCGGCGCAAGAGAGTGGAACGGCGCTGCCGCTCACGCCATGGTCGAGACCCTGCTCAGGGAGTGACAAATGGCACTCGACCCCCGGTCTGGCACATGACCGTCGATTCCGACACGGCAGGCTTCCGGCTGGAGCACCGGAAGAGGAGTGACGGGTGGCGTCAAGCGATGCGCAGTGGTTCTGGGCAACCGGAAGCCTAGGGTAGTCGTCGTTCTCCCCGCCCCCTGGCAGCGCTCCTCGCTCGCTTTGTCCGCGCATGTCACGAGTTTAGGCCCGCACCTCGAAGCGAAACTCGACCGACCTGTTTGCCTGCAAGTGGTTGCGGGCCCCCGCAACCACGCAAAAGCCCCCGAAGATTCCAATGGGATCTCCGAGGGCTTGGTGTTTTTCTGTAGGCCGCTTAGTCTTAAGACCTAGCCGAACGGGGGCCCTTGATGCGCGTGGGAATGACTCCCGGCGCAATCGTATCTAGTGCGGATGGTAGGATCATGGTGGGATGGAGGCGCGCGACCTTCGTGGTGGAGACAGGCCTGGCCACGCGGAAGAAACGTTTGGGCCGCTGACAGCTTCACGGTCCGCTACAGCGAACAAGTGCTTGATGAGTCGCTCATTCACGATGCTACGGCTGCTCGCGGCCGTCCTCCTACTGGCCTGCGCTCGCCAGCCCAGCCCGGAGGAGGTCGCGCTCGAGTACGGCCGCGCTCTCTACGCCAACGACCGGGCGGCGGCCTACCGCCTCCTCTCCTCAGACGACCGCCGGCTCAAAGATGAGGAGGTCTTTCGTGCGCAGGCAGGTGAGGTGACCGGCTTCGCGCTCGAGGCGAGCCGCCGGCTCGCCGCGTTCATGGTCGCCACCTCCGTGGAGCGGACGGTCGCGGGTGCCCGCGTGACCATCAAGTTAAAGCTGAAGATGCCGGACGCTAACGCTCCAGACGTCCAAACGGTGGTCGGGGAGTGGGATGAAAGGCGCCTGAACGCCCTGCCGCAGGCGGAGCGGATGCGCATCATGGAAAAACTCCAGGGGCTCGGGACCGTCGGCCGGCTCCCCATGGTCGAGGGAGAAGAGACTTTCGAGCTCGTCAAGGAGGCAGCTGGCTGGCGTGTGTCCCTCAACCTGGCCGGTGGCGTCCGCGTCCAATTTCACGCCAGGGCATCCAAGAGCCTCGCGCTCGGGTTGAACGTGAGCCCGGAGGAGGCCCGCGTCGTGCCGGGCGATCGGGTGCGGGTGACCGTCCGGGCCACGAATCTGTCCGGGCAACCCGTGCGAGCGCGGGTCAGCCATCGAGTGGAGCCCGAGACCCGGGCCGACTCCTTGGCCCTCCTCCAGTGTCCCCTCTTTCTGCCCGTGACCCTCTCGGCCGGCCAGTCTCAGGAGTTCGTCTCCGAATATCTGGTCTTGAAAGACGTCCCCGAGGACGCGAAGCAGTTTCGGGTGACGTACGAGTTCCTGCCGGCGGAGCAGGGTCGCTGATCCGCCGTCCTGAGGTGCGCCATCCGCGTCATGGCGCCGCTTTATCGAGCGTCGGCCGACGGTCGGCGCTCGAGCGCCTCGCGAAGACGGGTCATCCGCTCCTCGTGGTCGAGCATCTTCGCGAAGAGCAGGAGGAACGCGCTCCCGTAGACGAGGCCGTCGATGAGCCCCATCAGGGCCCAGCATGGCCCGGATCTCCTCGAGGTCGGCCCACTGGCCGGTGAGCCGTTCGTAGAGGATCGCGATTCCCTCGGCGGCGGGCTTGACGAGCACCGGGGAGGAGCAGAGTTGGACTCACCGCTCGGCCGCCCGGGCGCACTCGCGAGTAAGAAGGCGCCCCCCTCACGTCGGTATCCCTCTATGAGGAGCCGTCGTGGGTGCAGGAGATCCTAGAGTACTTCGGAGCCGCATGATTGTACCGAGCAGGATGAGGCCGAACGAAGTCTCTTGCGACCCTTGCGATACCTGGACCCAGTTCCCCGACCGGTTGCGGACCGTCCAGTATCGTAGGTGTGTGCTGGGTGCTCGCGGCGTTATCTATCGAGGCCAAGGGAGCGCCCTATGGCCGCTCTGGTCGTTGTGGGAGCGCAACTTCTACAAGGTACAAACCGCGGGCGGATTCCCGTACGTGCTGCAACGCCAGGTAGAATCCACCAACTACGTGGAGGCTCTGCAACGGCACCTAGCAGCATTCAAACACCTTCTGCGGGAACAACGAGTGTCTGTCCCGCTCTCGTTCGATGAACCGGATGTTCGGTGGTGGGCGCTGGGGCGGCACTATGAGTTGTGGACTCCATTGCTGGACTGGACCCGTGATCCACGGGTGGCCGCGTTCTTTGCATTCTCCCACCCTCAGGCGCAAACCGTGACCGTGTGGGCGCTTGCAGTGACCCAAGACATCTTCCATTTAATCGTTGAGCCCAGCGGGCACGGTATCCTCCGACAGAGAGCACAGAAGGGCGTCTACAGCCACCTAGCGAACGAGGTGTTTGCTGATATCGAGAATTACCTTAGGAACACCGGGCTCGCACACTGCTTGACGCGAATTGATCTTCCAAGAGCGGAACGGGATCGCGCCCTCGCGAGTCTCATAGAACATGGGATCAGCGCAGAGACCCTGATGCCAGACATGCCGATTGCTGAGCATCCCATCACGATCGCTGCCCGCCGTGCCAATGCTCTTCTCACATACACGCACTCACGCCCTCCAGGGGCCCCAAAGGGATTGATTGCTCTCTAGGCCGCCTCGACATCTATCTCTGCCCCGTAAGCACACTTCGCGCTGCGCCCTTCGCCCACCTGACCTGATAGACTCGCGGCCAGCCGACCTCATGCCAGGAGGATCTCCCATGGCCGAGCCTGCGCTGGACACGGGGAACGAAGGTTCACGCGGATAGGGAGACGTGGGAATCCGTCCAATCGAAGATCGACGCCTGTCGAGTCTGCGAGACGGGCCAAGTCGATTTCCTGCGGGTGCCATCCTCACAAAAGCGTCATCCCCCATTCGCGCCCCCGGTGCCTACCGAGATCCTATTTGTCTCCGTCGCGCCCCCTTGGGGTGGACACTATTTCTGGGACGAAGAGCAGAATGACGGCGTACGAGACGGGCTCTTCGCGGCGCTGCGAGGACTTGGAAGGACGATCAGGACATGTCAGGAGTTCTGGTCTGCACACTACTTCCTTGTGCCCAGCGTGAAATGTCCGTCCGAACGCAACGGGAAGGACCATCTTCCATCGACCAAAGCCCGTGAGAATTGCGCGAAGCATCTACGGTCGGAAGTTCTCGCAGCGCGACCGAAACGAATCCTCGCCCTCGGTCGCGATGCGATGGCGACCGTCGCCTCCGCGCTCGGATTGGATATCCCGTGGACCGTCAAAGCCTATCGTGCCTCTGGACCATGGTGGGCCCGCGTTAAGGATCAGGACATCCCGGTTGCAGGAACGTATTTCCCCGGAAACGACCGCCACCATGGATTGGTGCACATCGGACCAGATATCCAGAACCTCCTGTCGCTCCGCGGTTTTGAAAAAACCTGAGGGCTGCGTGTTTTAATCACGCCGACTCCTAACGCCGTTTTGTCCCACAAGTGTCGGAGAAACGTGGCGAAAACGTGATCGTAGCTGAAACACGGGTTCGAATCCCGTTGGGGCCACCATACCTTCGGTAACACCACGCCGGACAGGAGTTCAGAGATCGACCCCTGGCCCGCGAACTCGTAGTATCGCCCCTTCTCGTCCTCTTTCGGTGTGAACAGGAGGCGCCCGACCAAGAGCCTCCTGAGAATCTGGCGGGCCTCGACCGTGTGCCGCTGCAGAAGGCCCTGCCAGTCCGTAAGGCGCTCGCGCAGGTTCGAGCTGACGCAGGCCGCATTGAGCGAGGTGATGTCGGCACGGCTCCCGAGCTTTGCCAGCTCCGCCTTCAGGTGCGCCCGGCGGGCGGCGCGTTCCTTCATCGCGGCGAGGATGGCGTCGAGCTGGCCTGCCGTGGCGATAGCCTCTGCATAGCGCGCCAGCTCACCGTCGACCTTGGTGAACTCGGCCTGAAGCTCGTCGCGGCGCCTG